>JAFSIW010000038.1 GCA_017439545.1 Clostridia bacterium
CGAAACCCCGCTCAAGCGGGACTAAAACCAAGCCTCCCTTGTGTAAAGGGAGGTGGCACGGCTTGCCGTGACGGAGGGATTGTTAAAAGCGATAATCTACACAAAACAATCCCTCAGTCAGCTTCGCTGACAGCTCCCTTTGCACAAGGGAGCCTTTGACACAAGAGCATTCTACGCTGAATTTTTATTTGCTTTCTGCTCATCGGCAAAGCCTGTATGGAACCCCGCCACTATGGCGGGGTTTTCGTCTTACAAAAAATCGGTCAAGCAGCCTTGGGCGCCCGACCGATTTTTTTATTTTACAAATTGTTTCAGTTCGTCAATCTCAAACACGTATTTGCTGTTGCAGAAATTGCACACCGTTTCCACCGGCTGATCCTCGTCAATCAGACTTTGCAGATCCTTTTGATTCAACGTGGCGAGAATGCGGGAATATCGCTGACGACTGCAGTTGCAGGTATAAGCGATATCGCTTTGATCCAAAATATCAAAAGGAATGGTATCAAACACCATCTCGATCAACTGCTCAGGGGTAGCGCCCTCGGCGATTTTTTGAGAAACCGAGCCCAGCTTGCCAAGATTTTCCTCTAAAACCGTAATCAATTCCGGATCCGCCCCCGGCAACAACTGTACCAAAAAGCCGCCTGCGGATTTCACACTCAGATCTCGATTGACCCGCACGCCCAGAGCGCAAGCCGACGGAATTTGCTCACTTTGGGCGTAGTATTCGGTAATATCCTCGGCAATTTCCCCCGTGACCAAGGGACTCATTCCGTGATAGGGTTCGTTCATTCCCAGATCTCGAATCACGTGGAGCATCCCTGCGCCTACGGCGCCGCCCACGTCTAACTTGCCCTGTTCATTAGGAGGCAATTCGGTTTCGGGATTGGCGGCGTAGCCTTTTACGTTGCCAAAACTGTCCCCCACGCACACGATGGTGCCCGCAGGACCGTCTCCTTGAATCTGCAGGGTGAGAGAATTGTCTTTTCCTTTTAACTGTGCGCTCATCAAGGCGGTAGCGGTCAGCGCCCGCCCCAGCACGGCGGTCATGGTTTTAGAAAGAGGATGCAGTTCTGCCGCTTTTGCCACAATAGCGGTGGTATCGGCGGCATGGATGAAAGCGCTACCGTCCACCGAGATGGCGCGAATGATATGAGAGTTTTTCATAGTGTCACTCCTTTACACAACATTATACCCATCCCGTCAAGGCTTGTCAATATTTGAAAAAATTTTGGAAAGACTTTGCTTGCTCTTTTGGGTGATAGATCGTGCCCTGCGGGGCAAAGTAAGGAAGAAAGGAGTGAGTACCATTGTTATAAAAAAAATTCCAAAGGGTTGTGCGATCCTTTGCTTTATTGTTTGTGTCTGCCTGTTGGGAGCGGGTGTTTTTTCGGCCGCACGGCTGCCCGATCGGCTGTACGTGAACGTCCCGCAGGATATTTCTCTGTCCTTTCCCTTTCCCATGGTGGCGCAAAGTGATCCCTTGCTGTCCACCGACGGTCTGCAGCCTGAAGGCGGCTATCACGCCACCGTTAAGCTGTTCGGAGTGATCCCCATCGGTTCTACCAAGGTCAAGGTAGCCGACGAGGATCAGGTGATCGTAGGAGGCAGTCCCTTCGGCATTAAAATTTTAGCCGACGGGGTGCTGGTGGTAGGCTTTCACGATGCCCTCACCGCCGACGGCGCCGCCAATCCCGCCAAAGCGGCGGGGTTAAAAGAGGGGGATCTGCTGTTATCGGTAGGGGGCGAAAAGCTTTCTACCAACGCCGAGTTGGTGGCTCTGGTGGAACGCTCGGGCGGACAGCCGCTAACGGTGCAGGTGCAACGGGGAGACAAGCATCTGACCCTCACCCTTACCCCTGTTGCCGCCACAGACGGACATTATCGGGTAGGGATGTGGGTGCGGGATTCCACCGCAGGACTGGGAACCCTGACCTTTTATCATCCCGCAAGCGGCACCTACGGGGGATTGGGCCACGCGGTATGCGACAGTGATACCGGCAAGGTGATGTCCCTTGCCAAAGGGGAGATCGTAGCCGCACAGGTGCAGGGACTGACCAAAGCATCGGTGGGCAATGCGGGAGAATTGCGAGGCACGCTGGTGGACAACCAAAAATTGGGCTCCATCGCCCTGAATTGCCGCCACGGGGTGTACGGACAGTTGTATGCGCCCCCCAAAGGGGAGACCATGCGGGTGGCCCGCAAGCAAGCGGTGAAGACCGGCGACGCTTTGGTATACGCCTGTGTAGACGGTCAGGTGCAAGCCTATTCCTGCACCATACAAAGGGTGAATCTGAAAGAGAGCGCCGACCATCATATGGTGGTGCGCATCACCGATCCCGCCTTGCTGCAAAAGACCGGCGGCATCGTACAGGGAATGAGCGGCAGCCCCATTGTGCAAAACGGAATGCTGGTGGGGGCGATTACCCACGTGTTTTTGAATCAGCCGGAAAAAGGCTACGGCATTTTTGCTGAAACCATGTTGGAGTCGGCCCGCATCGCCGCCGCAAGCCTGCAACAAGCGTCATAAGGGAGGAGCTGTGTCCCCTCCTGTTTTTGGTGATGCTATCCTCTTTTTCGTAGGGGCGGGCGTCCCCGACCGCCCGTGGTGTCGTGCGGTAAGGTTGATTTTTTAAACAATCCCTCCGTCACGGCTTCGCCGTGCCACCTCCCTTTACACAAGGGAGGCGGGGCATACGGTGGGTTGGTTTTATTTTTTTACGGGACGTCGTGGGCGCCATCCCCTACAAATTCTAACGTAGGTGAATGCCAAATACGTCACATTAACGTAAACCGCCGCCGAATTGCGGTTACGATAAATCGCATACGAGAACCCTGCCGGTTTTATCGTAGGGGAGGGGCTCTGCCCCCTCCCGTTTTCGGTGATGCTATCCTCTTTTTCGTAGGGGCGGGCGTCCCAACCGCCCGTGGTGTCGTGCGGTAAGGTTGATTTTTTAAACAATCCCTCCGTCACGGCTTCGCCGTGGCACCTCCCTTTACACAAGGGAGGCGGGGCATACGGTGGGTTGGTTTTATTTTTTTACGGGACGTCGTGGGCGCCATCCCCTACCAATTCCAACGTAGGTGAGGACTCAATACGTCACATTAACGTAAACCGTAGACAACCCACGATTACGATTTATCGCATACACGAAACCTTAGAATTTTCCCGTAGGGGAGGGGCTCTGTCCCCTCCCGTTTTGTTTATCCTATCCTCTTTTTCGTAGGGGCGGGCGTCCCCCACCGCCCGTGGGTTGCACACAAAACCAAGCTGTCATTGCGAGGCGAAGCCGTCGCAATCCGTAATACCCGTAAAAGAAAAATACGGATTCTTCACTCCGTTCAGAATGACACCTTGGTTGCAAAATCACCACTCAATACGTCACATAAACGTAAAACACAGCCCCCACGATTACGAACTATCCCAACTACGAAACCGAAACCCGCCCCATCCTGCGGACGGATTTTGCCAAAAGAGAAGCATTTATGCTCTTGCGGCTACAAAAAACCGTAAATTTTTTCAAAAAATTTTTCAAGCAGGTCTTTTGCCCTGCTTTTTTATTTGTCGAACTTTTTTGTATTCATATTTCTTTTGTCTTATCCTGTCTGCAAATGCTGTCGCAAAATACAAAAACTGCCCGTTTTGTGATTATTTTCCACATTTTCCTGTCTTTTTGTATCGCTTTACTTGACAATTATAGGGGGTGTATGGTAGAATATCCCTTGCCAAAAAACGGAGGAGGAAATTGTTATGGAAAAGAAATTACGTGTATTATTAGCCGACGATTCTGCCGAATTCGGGCATCCTTGCTCGAATTTGTTAAAAACATACGGGATGGAAGTTCTCACCTTAGAAAAGGACGGCTCAAAAATCGCAGGGGAGGTCAAACGCTTTAAGCCCGACGTACTGATCATGGACGTTTTTATGCCAAAGTTAGATGCCATCGGCGTGCTGGGGCAGTTAAAAACCATGGACCCCAAGCAAAAGCCGGTTTGTATGGTCATCTCCAAAAGCGACAACCGTCTTTTAGAAAGCGAACTGCTGAAAACCGGCGCCGACTACTACTTCTTACGTCCGCTGGAGCTGGAAGTGGTTGCCGAGCGCATCCTTCAATTCACCGGTCGCACCGGCAAGGGCGGTCTTACCCGTGAACAGGGCTCGCTGATCACCGACAACGAGATCGAACTGATGGTCACCGAAATGATCCATCAACTGGGTGTTCCCGCTCACATCAAGGGCTATCACTATTTGCGCACCGCCATCATCCTCTCGGTGCGGGACGATCGCTTTGTCGGCGCTATCACCAAGCTGCTTTATCCCACCGTCGCCAAACTGCACGATACCACCTCCTCCCGTGTAGAACGCGCCATCCGTCACGCCATTGAGGTGGCTTGGGATCGGGGCGATCTGGAAACGCTGAACAACTGCTTCGGCTACACCATACATAGCACGCGAGGCAAGCCCACCAACTCCGAATTTATTGCGCTGATCGCCGACAAACTGCGATTGCGGTTAAAGGTTGCATAATCGACAAAATATGATATAATAACCTCGGGAGGGGTTATTATGGCTCACGTTTTGGTAATCGGCAGCGGCCCGTCGGGACTGAGCGCCGCACTGACTTTACAGCAAGCGGGCGTTTCGGTCACGGTGGCTACCACCCACCACAGCAGCTTGCAATCCGCCAATCTGACAGGGGACTTATACGGTGTTTCTGCCAAGGATGGGGAAGCATTGTACCGTCAAGGGGTAGAACAGGCACGGCAGGTGGGCATTACCATGGTAGACGGGGAGATCACGGGACTGACCAAATCTGCCCACACCTTTACCGCCGCAGGGCAACAGCCCATTGACGCTTCGGCGGTCATTCTTGCCACGGGCAAGCCTCACCGTTATGATCTGCCGAATTTTGCCAAGCACTCCCACCGCTTGCACCTTCGAGCAGAAGAACACGCCTTTGTATACCGTCACCAGATGGTGGGGGTCGTAGGACACGGTCCCTACGCCTTTGCTCAGGTCAATCTCCTTACCCGACACGCTCGCACAGTCACCCTGTTTACCAATGGGGACGATCTGCTGCGATTTCCTCCCAACTTGAGCATCAACCGTTATCCCATTCGTTTGTTTGACGCTCCCGATTCCCCCCGCACGCTCCTTTTTGAAAACGGCGCCAAGCTGAATGTGGATGCTCTGTTTTTTGCCGATCGCACCGCCGATGCCGCCGATCTGTGCGCCGGCGTGGGCCTCTCTTGTGAAAACGGCATTCCTCCTTGCACGGCACAGGGCGAAACGCCCCAAAAGGGTCTGTTTGTCGCAGGGGAATGCGCCGGACTTCCTTTTGATTTACATGAGCTGCTCTACCATGGGCACAAGGTGGGACTCGCCACCCTTCAATTTTTAAAAAACAACACGATTTAGTGATAAAAACTCAATACAAACCCAACATATGGGGAAAAAAGACCTATTTTTTTGAAAAAAATTCATAAATAGGTCTTTATTTTTTTCTGCTGTAGTGTTATACTATTGTTGATCGTGTATGCTCTTTTCTTGATCGCGGAATGCGACCTAACGAGATTATAATAAGGGAGTTTTCCTTTTATGGATAAATTTATCATTCACGGAGGTCGTCCTTTACGGGGCGAGGTCACCATCAGCGGCGCAAAGAATGCCGCCGTTGCCATTATTCCTGCTGCCGTATTGTGCGACGGCATTTGCCGCATTGAAAATATCCCTCAGATTTCTGACGTGACCAACTGCCTGCGTATTTTATATGAGATGGGCGCATCGGTAAAGACCATTGACGCTCACACCATCGAAATCGACTCTCACAACATCTACTCCCACGTAGTGCCTCACGAAATGGCCAAGCGGATGCGGGCTTCGTATTATCTCATCGGCTCGTTGCTTGGCAAATTCAACAAGGCAAGCGTGGCCATGCCGGGCGGTTGCGATTTGGGTCCTCGCCCCATCGACCAACATTTGAAAGGTTTTGAAGCCTTGGGCGCGGAGATCTCGCTGAAAGACGGGATGATCTCGGTGGAAGCCGACCGTCTGGTGGGCGCACCCATTTATTTAGACGTGGTCAGCGTAGGCGCTACCATTAACATTATGATCGCGGCGGTCAAAGCCCGTGGTCTGACGGTGATCGAAAACGCCGCCAAAGAGCCCCACATTGTTGACCTTGCCAACTTCTTAAACTCCATGGGGGCAGACATTCGCGGGGCAGGTACCGACGTGATTAAGATCCGCGGGGTAGAAACCCTGCGGGGCACCACCTATTCCATTATTCCCGACCAGATCGAGGCGGGCACCTTTATGGTTGCCGCCGCCGCTACGGGTGGGGACGTTCTCATCAACAACGTGATTCCCAAGCACTTGGAGTCCATCAGCAATAAGCTGATCGAAGCAGGCGCACAGGTTACCGAATACGACGAAGCCGTGCGGGTAACCGCCAACGGACGCCTGCAAAAGTGCATTGTAAAAACCATGCCTCATCCCGGTTTTCCCACTGATATGCAACCCCAGATCGGCACCCTGTTGGCGGTGGCCGAAGGCACCAGCGTGGTGAGCGAAGGCATTTGGGACAACCGCTTCCGTTACACCGAACAATTGGCGCGTATGGGCGCTGACATTCAGGTCAACGGCAAGGTGGCGGTCATTCAAGGGGTAGAAAAACTCAAGGGTGCGCCGGTGCGCGCCAACGACCTGCGGGCAGGCGCCGCGATGTTGATTGCAGGCTGTATGGCCGAAGGCGTCACCGAAATTGAAGACATTCATTACATTGAACGGGGCTACGAAAACGTGGTAGACAAGTTCCGTTCTCTGGGGGCCGATATTAAACGGATCACCGTACCCTCCTCCATTTCAAAAGTGGTTTAAATTCGAAAACAGGTTGAGAGCCTTTTCTTCGCAGTTGCCTTGAAAAGGCTTTCTTTGTTGATTGGGAGAAGGGTATGGGGTTGAAAGAGAGAAATCGGAATCGGTTGAAAGGGTATGATTACGGACAAAACGGTGCATATTTTGTTACCGTTTGCACCCATAACCGACAGCAATTGTTGAGTCGCATCGTAGGGGAGGGCCTCTGTGCCCTCCCGCAGGTACAATCAACACCTGTCGGTCAAATGGTAGAACAAGCAATTTTGCACATAGACCACGCTCATCCCTCTTGTTCAGTTGCGTGTTATGTCATTATGCCCGACCACATTCATTTGTTGTTACAATTGCAATCAAATGAAAAAATGGGAGGGCACAGAGGCCCTCCCCTACAAACCATTATCGGAAATTTCAAGTCCTACACAACACATTGCTTTCACGGCAAACTTTGGCAACGCTCGTTTTACGACCACGTCATTCGCAACGAGCAGGATTACCAAGAGGCATACACCTACATCCAACACAATCCCACACGGTGGGTCGACCAACACAAAGGAGCATAAACTATGGCAAAGATCTGCCAACTGTTCAGCGGAAGTTCCGGCAACAGTACATACATCGGCAGCGGCGACGGCGGTATTCTGGTGGATATCGGGGTGTCCGCCAAGCGAATGACCGAAGCACTGCAATCCATCGGGGTGGATCCCGCCTCGTTGCAGGGCATTTTCATCACCCACGAGCACCACGATCACGTGGCAGGCCTGCGGGTGTTTGCCGGCAAATATCATATTCCCGTGTTTGGCCCCGAAGGCAGTATGATGGCGTTGGACGCCGAAGGACAACTGACCGACGGCTTTGACGCCTATGTATTGGATCTGCCCCAGATCGCCGTGGGGGATTTTGGGGTTTCCTCTTTCACCACCAGCCACGATACCAAAGCCAGTTGCGGTTATCGGGTGGCCTTGCCCGACGGGCGAGCAGTGGCGGTGTGCACCGACCTTGGCTTTGTAAGCGAAGCGGTACGGCAGGGGCTGGACGGATGCACCGCCGTGGTGCTGGAATCCAATCACGATATCGATATGCTGAAAACAGGTCCGTATCCTTATCATTTAAAAGAGCGCATTTTAAGCCGACGGGGACATCTTTCCAACGAGGCTTGCGCCGCAGAGCTTGTCCGCTTGGTGCAAGGCGGCACCACCCGTGTGGTGTTGTCCCATCTGAGCAAAGAGAATAATATGCCTGCGCTGGCAAAGCGCACCGCCCTTGCCGCATTGAAAGCCGGCGGAATGGCAGAAAACAAAGATTTCACCCTGAGCGTTGCGCCGCCCCAAGGGGGCGACCCCATTTTGTTATAGGACGGTGACCTATGCTGACCGTTTCCCTTATTTGTATTGGCAAATTGAAAGAAAAATATTGGCGGGATGCCTATGACGAATACGCCAAACGGCTGTCCGCCTTTTGCAAATTACAGTTGGTGGAGCTGGACGAGACCCGCATTGCCGACAAGCCAAGCCAAAAAGAGATCGACTTGGTGGTAGAAAAAGAAGGGGAGAAGATTCTTGCCAAACTCCCCCAAACCGCCACGGTGGTAGCGTTGTGCATTGAAGGCAAGCAATGGTCCAGCGAGGAGCTTTCGGATTTTATGAGCCGTCAACCCACCCTTGGGGTCAGTCACATCGCTTTTGTCATCGGCGGCTCTTACGGGTTATCTCCTGCGGTGAAGGCACGAGCAGACGTGAAACTGTCTTTTTCTAAAATGACCTTTCCCCATCAACTGTTTCGGGTGTTATTAACAGAGCAAATTTATCGGGCTTTTCAAATCGAAAAGGGAAGCCCCTATCATAAATAAGTGAGGAAGCAATATGGCAAAGAAAAATACTTACGATAACGAAAGTATCTCGTCCCTGAAAGGTGCCGATCGGGTGCGCAAACGCCCTGCGGTTATTTTTGGGTCAGACGGCATTGAAGGTTGCCAACATTCGGTGTTTGAAATTATTTCCAACTCCATCGATGAAGCCAGAGAGGGCTACGGCAAAAAAATCATTGTCACCCGCTATGCCGACGGCTCCATTGAGGTAGAGGACTTCGGTCGCGGCATTCCCGTGGACTATAACAAACGGGAAGAACGATATAACTGGGAACTGCTTTTCTGCGAAATGTATGCAGGGGGCAAATACGGCACCGGTGACAGCGGCAACTATGAATTTTCCCTAGGGCTCAACGGTCTGGGGTTGTGCGCCACCCAATATGCTTCGGAATATATGGAAGCCGACGTGAAAAACGGAGAGTTCCATTACCATTTGCGGTTTGAAAAGGGTGAATGCATTTCCGGCCTGGAAAAAGAACCCCAAACCGGTCGTGCCACCGGCACCAAGATTCGTTGGAAACCTGACTTAGAGGTATTTACCGACATTCAGGTGCCGTTGGAATACTATCAGGACGTGCTCAAACGGCAAGCGGTGGTCAACGAGGGTGTTACCTTTATTTTGCGCGACCAACAAGGCAGAGGATTCGAAACCTATGAATTTTGCTACGAGCACGGGGTAACCGACTACGTAAATGAAATTGCGGGAGAAACCGGTATGACCTCGGTGCAAACTTGGGAAGCTGAACGGGAAGGACAAGACCGGGAAGACAAACCCATGTATCGGGTAAAAATGAAAGCGGCGCTTTGTTTTTCCAACAAGGTGCAAAAGAAAGAGTATTACCACAATTCCAGCTGGTTGGAATACGGCGGTGCGCCCGAAAAGGCGGTGCGGTCGGCTTTCGTTTCCCAAATCGATGCCTACCTAAAAAACAACAACAAATACCAAAAAAACGAAACCCGTATTTCCTTTCAGGATATTGAAGAGTGCTTGGTGTTGGTGGTTTCCTCCTTTTCTACCGCTTCGGTAACCTCCTACGAAAACCAAACCAAAAAAGCCATCACCAACAAGTTTATTCAAGAGGCCATGACCGACTTTTTCCGTCATCAGTTAGAGGTGTATTTCATTGAAAATCACGGCGAGGCGGAAAAACTTGCCGAGCAGGTGCTCATCAACAAGCGTTCTCGTGAAAAATCCGAAAAAGAACGGCTGAACCTAAAAAAGACCCTGCAAAAGAAAGGCTCGTTTTTAGACCGCATTGAAAAGTTCGTAGACTGCCGCTCTCGGGATATGTCCATTCGGGAACTGTTCATTGTAGAGGGTGACTCGGCTTTGGGCTCTTGTAAATTGGCCCGTGATCCCGAATTTCAAGCCATTATGCCGGTGCGAGGCAAGATCCTCAACTGCTTGAAAGCAGAATACAACAAAATTTTTAAAAGCGAGATCATCACCAATCTGGTGAAGGTGATGGGCTGTGGGGTAGAGGTTACCTCCAAAGCCAACAAAGACCTGTCCACCTTTAACCTTGACAATCTGCAATGGAACAAGATCATTATTTGTACCGATGCCGACGTGGACGGCTTCCAGATCCGCACCCTGATCCTCACCATGCTCTATCGGCTGACTCCCACCCTCATCAATGAAGGACGGGTGTACATTGCCGAAACGCCTTTGTATGAGATCCAATGCAAGGAAGAAACCTATTACGCTTATAACGAAAGCGAAAAGGCAGAGATTTTGGAACTGATCGGCGACAAAAAATACACCATTCAGCGCTCCAAGGGGCTTGGTGAAAACGATCCCGATATGATGAATCTGACCACCATGAATCCCGCCACCCGTCGGCTCATTCGGGTACTGCCCGAGGACGCCGAAGAAACCGCACGGATGTTCGACCTATTATTGGGAGACGATCTGCAAGGACGCAAAGATTACATTGCCGAATTCGGCGCAAACTATTTAGATATGATTGACGTATCGTAAGAAAGGGGGACGAAAACCAATGGCACCAAGAAAGAAAAAACAAGACACCGCCAAGGGTACACCCAATCTGGCCCAACTGCACACCACCATTATGGGATCGGGCTTGACCGTTGACCAAGCGGTGTCCGACACCTTGAAGATCAACTATATGCCTTACGCCATGAGCGTCATCGTTTCCCGCGCCATTCCTGAAATCGACGGGTTTAAGCCTTCTCACCGCAAACTGCTTTACACCATGTACGGTATGGGACTTTTAAACGGCGGCACCATTAAATCTGCCAACATTGTGGGGCGGACCATGCAGTTAAACCCCCACGGGGACGCCGCCATTTACGAAACCATGGTGCGTCTGACCACCGGCAACGAAGCGCTTTTGCATCCTTACGTGAAATCCAAAGGCTCCTTCGGTAAGGCCTATTCCCGTGATATGAAGGCCGCCGCCGCCCGTTACACCGAGGCAAAGCTGGCCGATCTGTCGGCAGAGTTGTTCCGTGACATTAACAAAGACACGGTGGATTTTGTGGACAACTACGACGCCACCATGAAAGAACCCACCCTGCTGCCGGTCACCTTCCCCTCTATTTTGGTCAACAACAATTCGGGGATCGCCGTTGCCATGGCAAGCGAGATCTGCTCCTTTAACCTGAGAGAGGTGTGCGAAACTACCATTTCGCTTATGCGAGATCCTGACCACGTGATTGCCGACACCATGCCCGCCCCCGACTTCCCCGGTGGGGGACAGTTGATGTACAATCGGGCGGAAATGGACAAAATTTACGAAACCGGTCGGGGCAGTTTCAAGGTACGCAGTGTGTACACCTACGACCAAAAGAACAACTGCATCGACATTACCCAGATCCCCCCCTCCACCACCTGCGAAGCCATTATTGAAAAAGTGGTGGACTTGGTCAAGCTGAAAAAGGTCACCGAGATCAACGATATCCGTGACGAAACCGGCTTGCAAGGTCTGCGCATTACCATGGACCTGAAACGGGGGACCGATCCCGAAAAGTTGATGAAAAAACTGTTCAAAATGACCCCCATGGAGGACAGTTATCCCTGCAACTTCAACCTGCTGATTGCCGGTTCTCCCCGTGTGCTGGGGGTCAAAGAGATCCTCACCGAATGGACCGCTTTCCGTATGGAATGTGTTCGCCGTCGGGTGTATTATGACCTGCAAAAAGCCAAGGATAAGTTGCATCTTCTCAAAGGTCTTTCCAAAATTCTTTTAGACATTGACAAAGCCATCAAAATCGTGCGGGACACCAAGGTAGAAGCCGAGGTGGTACCCAATTTGATGATCGGCTTCGGCATTGACGAGATTCAAGCCAACTACGTGGCAGAAATCAAACTCCGTCACTTAAACCGTGAGTACATTCTCAATCGGTTAGAGGAATTGGAAGATTTGGAAAAGAAGGTGGCCGAATTAGAGGACACCTTGAAGTCCAACGCCAAGATCAAAAATATCATCATCGGTGAACTGAAAGAGGTCGCCAAAAAATACGGGCAGGAGCGGAAAACCGCCATCATTTACACCGAAGACATTGCCGACGAGCCTTACGTGGAAGAAGTGCCCGATTATCCCGTGCATTTATTCTACACCCGTGAGGGCTATTTCAAAAAGATCTTGCCCAACTCCCTGCGTATGAGCGGCGAACAGAAATTAAAAGAAGGGGACGAGATCACCCAGACCTTCGACACCACCAACAATATGGAACTGCTGTTCTTCACCAATCGGTGTCAGGTTTACAAATCCACCGTGGCCGCCTTTGACGAAACCAAGGCCAGCAACATGGGGGACTACGTGGCAGGCAAACTTGGGATGGACGAGGGAGAAGTGCCCGTTTATATGGCGCTGACCGACAAGGATTATTTGGGCAATATGCTGTTCTTCTTTGAAAACGGCAAGGTGGCCAAGGTAGAAATGAAAGCCTATCAAACCTTGACCAACCGCAAAAAATTGCTCAATGCTTATTCGGATAAAGCCCCCGTGATCGCCATTCATTATGCCCCCGAAGAGAAGGAATATTTATTGACCTCCTCCAACGGACGAATGCTGCTGTTTAATTCGGCGGCCATTCTGGCGAAATCCACCAAAAACACCCAAGGGGTGGCGGTGATGACCCAAAAACGGAGTCAGCGGCTCCTTAAGGTCGAGCCTTACGCCGACGGAATGCTGATGAAGCCCCACCGTTATCGTACCCGCACCTTGCCCTCGGCAGGCAGTTATATGCAAGCCGAAGAACAAGGGGAACAGTTGATGTTTTAATGGTAAACCCGCACGAGATCATCGTGCGGGTTTGGTTTTTGAAGGGGGTGGTTTTGCGAGCAAGATGTCATTGGGTAGGGAAACGACCGACGATTACGTCACATAAACGTAAACCGCCGATAACCATTGACGTATGCGATTTATCGCAACCACGAAACCTAAGGATTTTCCGTAGGGGAGGGGCTGTGTCCCCTCCCATCCTCCACAATTCTGCCCTTTTTCCCGTAGGGGCGGGCGTCCCCGACCGCCCGTGGGTTGAAAGGCAACACAGCCTAAGCCTCCCTCTGCGAGGGAGGTGGATTTTTGCGAAGCAAAAAGACGGAGGGAGTTTCTTCGGGATGTCGAGGGCGCCATCCCCTACGGATTCTAACGTAGGTGAGGCCTCAATACGTCACATTAACGTAAACCGCCGCCACATCTCACGTCTACGATTTATCGCAACCACGAAACCTAAGGATTTTCCGTAGGGGAGGGGCTCTGTTCCCTCCCGTTTTGTTTATCCTGCCCCGTTTATCGTAGGGGCGGGCGTCCCCGACCGCCCGTGGTGGTGGAGGAATACGGATTCTTCACTCCGTTCAGAATGACAGGTTAGTCGCAAAACAAGCCTTTTTGGAAGGACACCACCATCCGATACGTTAATGTAACGTATTGGGTGACCTTTGACCCGCATAGCTTTTGGTTTGCAAGAAAAACCCCGTCGGTTCGCCGACGGGGTTGGATTATTCATCATCATAGCCATTTGGGTTTCTTTGTTGCCAGCGCCAGGTGTCACGGCACATATCCTCCAGCGAATGCTCCGCCTGCCAGCCAAGCAACTCTTTGGCTTTGGTGGGATCGGCCAGATAAATGGTCACGTCACCCTCTCTGCGAGGAACGATCTTATAGGGAATGGGAATCTGATTGACCCTTTCAAAAGCGGTTACCACGTCCAGCACGCTGTAGCCCACGCCCGTGCCAAGATTGACCACCTGCGCTCCCGTATGGGACAGGGCATACGCCACCGCCGCCACGTGTCCGCGGGCAAGGTCAACCACGTGAATATAATCCCGAATCCCCGTTCCGTCGTGGGTGGGATAATCGTTACCGAACACCTGCAAATAGGGCAGCTTGCCCACCGCCACCTGCGCAATATAGGGCATCAGATTGTTGGGAATCCCGTTGGGATCTTCGCCGATGGTGCCGCTTTCGTGGGCGCCGATGGGATTAAAATACCGCAACAGCATTCCGCAAAAATCAGGATCAGCGGCGCAAACATCCTCAATAACGTGCTCGTTAAACAGCTTGGTGCGGGCATAGGGATTGGCTACCTTGCCCACCGGCATATCCTCGGTCAAGGGAGAGGGGTTTTCTTCTCCGTACACCGTGGCGGAGGAGCTGAACACGATCCGCTTACAGCCGAATTTTCGCATCACCTTTAGCAGAGTGACCGTGCCGCTCACATTGTTCTCGTAATATTCCAAAGGCAAAACGGTAGACTCGCCCACCGCCTTCCATCCCGCAAAGTGGATGACTGCCTCAACGGTATGGGCTTCAAAGATCGCCGACAGGCCGCGGGCATCCCGAATGTCGCAAGTGTAAAAGGTGAGGGGCTTGCCGCTTAAGGCAGAGATCCGCTCGATCACCTTGGGTTTGGCGTTGTGAAAATTATCCAGCGCCACTACCTCGTAGCCCGCCTTGCACAGTTCAATGCAGGTGTGACTGCCAATGTAGCCGCATCCGCCGGTGATTAAAATTGCCATAAAGACCACTCCTTCGCTCCAAATCATTATACAATAGACCTTTCCCGATTGCAATATGATACTTTGAAAAAGAAAGTTGAAAAATTTCTGCTTTTTTCATAGACAACCGAGAAAAAATGTGATAGAATAGGCTAAATAAGTATTTCCAAAAAGGAGAAATGAACATGGCTTTTTATTTTAACGAACCCTCCCGCACCTTCAGCGAATATTTGCTTATCCCCGGCTACACCTCGCCGGAATGCATTCCTGCCAACGTTTCGCTGAAAACCCCTCTTGTGAAATTCCGCAAAGGGGAAGAGCCGGATATTTCTCTGAATATTCCGTTGGTGTCCGCCATTATGCAATCGGTTTCTAACGACACCCTTGCCATCGCTTTGGCCAAAGAGGGCGGTATGTCCTTTATTTACGGCTCGCAAAGCGTAGAGGATGAAGCCGCTATGGTTGCCAAGGTGAAAAACTACAAGGCAGGCTTTGTGGTCAGCGACTCCAACGTAAAACCCGACCAAACCTTGGCTGACGTATTGGCGTTGGTAGAACAGTTGGGGCACTCCACCATTGCGGTTACCGATGACGGCACCTGCCACGGCAAACTGCTGGGCATTGTTACCGGTCGTGACTACCGTGTCAGCCGTATGGATACCAGCGAAGTGGTTGCCACCTTTATGACCCCGCTGGAAAAATTGGTTACTGCTCCCGCCACCACCACCCTAAAAGAAGCCAACGACATCATCTGGGAACACAAACTCAACTCCCTGCCGCTGGTGGATGAGGAAGGTCGTCTGAAATACTTCGTTTTCCGCAAGGACTACGCCCAACACAAGGAAAACCCCAACGAAATGTTGGATAAAAACAAGAGCTATATGGTGGGCGCCGGCATCAACACCCTGGACTATGAAAAACGGGTGCCCGCTCTGGTAGAAGCAGGGGCAGACGTGCTGTGCATCGACTCTTCGGAAGGCTACTCCTGCTGGCAAAAGCAGACCATCGACTTTATCCGTGAAAAATACGGCGACACCGTAAAGGTGGGTGCCGGCAACGTGGTTGACCGTGACGGCTTCCGCTTTTTGGCCGAAGCAGGCGCTGACTTTGTGAAAGTGGGCATCGGCGGCGGTTCCATTTGCATCACCCGTGAAACCAAGGGCATCGGCCGCGGTCAAGCCACCGCGCTCATTGAAGTGGCGGCTGCCCGTGACGAATATTTTGAAGAAACCGGCATTTACGTGCCCATCTGCTCTGACGGTGGTATTGTGCACGACTATCATATGACCTTGGCGCTGGCCATGGGCGCTGACTTTATGATGCTGGGCCGCTACTTCGCCCGCTTTGACGAAAGCCCCACCCCCAAACTGATGGTAGGCGGCACCTACGTAAAAGAATATTGGGGCGAAGGCTCCAACCGTGCCCGTAACTGGCAACGGTACGACTTGGGCGGCAAGTCCAAGCTGTCCTTTGAAGAAGGGGTGGACTCTTACGTTACCTACGCAGGTACGTTGCACGACAACGTGGAAAAGAGTCTGTACAAGGTGAAATCCACCATGTGCAACTGCGGCGTGATCACCATTCCCGATCTGCAACGGGATGCCCGACTGACACTGGTGTCGTCGGTGAGCATTGTAGAAGGCGGCTCTCACGACGTAATCCTCAAAAACGGTCGTCAAGGCTAAATTTTATAAAATTTTTAAGAGAGTTGCATAAAAATGTGCAACTCTCTTGTTTTTTGGGGGTATGGGTAGAGTGTCAAATCCGCCTTTAAAAACGGAGTTCGGGTTTGACATGGTAGAAAGGAGTGGTTCTTATGGACCAAAAACAACCAACAGCCCTCACCCTGCCCAGCTATGTGTATGAAACCCTGCGGGAGTACGACAAAGGAGATGCTCCCGCTTTGCTGTTCGCTCTTCTTGCCTATTGGTATGAGGGGATCAAGCCGAATTTGGCAGGCTGGGATGCCTGCCTGTTTGACCTGATGGTAGACGATTTGCAAGCGCGGCATCAACTGGCAGTGCAAGGGGGAGCGGAAATGGCAAAGCTGATGTTTTCATAAAAAAATCCCGTGATACCAAGGTATCACGGGATTTTCTTTTACGATTCAATTACAGAAGAATGCAAATCACGTTGGCGGCAATGACCAGCAGAATGAAGATCAAGGCAACGTATTTTGTTGCACGACGCAATTTTTCAGACAAAGAGTGGGCTTTGCTTTTAGAAAGGAAGGTGTCCGCACCACCGCTGATCGCACCTGCGATCCCTTGGCGACGACCTTCTTGCAGCAAGATGATGCCGATGATCACGATAGCAGCAATCAGCAAAGCAACACCAATCAGAATATCATACCATTCCATAATGGATAAACCTCCCATTCAAATAACATAAAAACATTGTGCAAATTAGTATACCACACTTGTTTTGTAATTGCAAGTGTTTTTAAAAAAATCTTTTTTGAGGTATATTTTTATGCGCGAGAGGCACACTACAAACGGCAGAAAAAACTTTGAAATGCGTTTGCAGTTTCTTTCTGCTGCACCGCCTGTTTTGCGCAGGCGGTGTTTTTATTGTATGATTTCGGTCACATCCGCGTGGGAAAGTAGGTCAAAATTGCCCACAATGGGTAACTCGTCCCCCACCGTGATGCCCGCCACGTAGCGAGTAAAGCCTCCGTATTTTCGTGCGCCGTCTTCTTCAATGGCCCAGTACCGTCCGTTTTGTTTCCAAGTGAAGTTTTTATGATGACGGTGAATAGCGGGAATTTTGATAGGACGGGGATCTTGCCAATCCTCCCCTAAAACGTCCATCACAAAGCTGATCCAACTGCCGGAATCGGGGGTTTCTGCCACCGTAAACAGGGGATTGGGGTTGAAAATACCCATAGGAATGGTGCCGTCGGCAAACACGTAGGCGGCAAGGGTGTCTTTCAGGCTTTCCAACTGCGCCTGCTTTTGATCATTTGGGTGGCGGTCAAGGTAGTGTTGCATATGGGTGATGAGGGAGGGGTATCCGTTAAAGGCGATAGCGCCGTATTCCCATCCGTACACCTTAGATTTATCCTCCCTATCGGTAATGGCGCCGCGGGCAAGATAGGTCAATCCGTCTTCGCCCACAAACAAAGCGTCAAACAGATGTCCCGTTACGTTGTCGTAAACCTCCCGCAGACGTTGCTCGCCGGTGACCTGATAAAGAAGCTCCAGCATTTCCAAAATAATGTCGTAATATACCGTGCGCTCGGCAAAATTTTGCCCGTCGCCCCGTTCAAATAAGCCGATCTGCTCGTAGTAATATTCGTCGGACAAATAGTAGTCCAGCACCGGCTTGCCGTAGGTTTCGTATTGCTCCTTGCGGCCGAACACCTTCATACACAGCGCCAGCGCACCGGTGGCGACCAGATCCTGATTGGTTACCCCGCACCAGCCGGGGAAGGGCAAGGGACGGTAATTTTTATAAGGATTGCCGCAACCGATCTGCCAGATCTCTTTGATCATATATTGATAATGCCGCTCAATGGCATCGGGAATCAGCGCTTTGATGGACGCATCTGCATACTCCCACTCATAATATTCGCACAGCGCAATGATGGGAAAGAAAAAGTGGATGGGGCAACCGCGGGTGTCAAAGGTGGGCTCGAACTCCGCCGAGGAGTGGATGAAGCCGCCGCAATCATCCTGCAAATATAAGATGTGGGATGCCATCCCATTGGCGAGCATCCGCCACTTGGGGTTTTTGGTGCGGTCATAAAGCCGACGGGCGATGCGCATCTGCGTGGCGACGATCTGAATGGTCTCCCCTTGATATTTGCGATCCAGCACCGAGGCGGTACCCCAGCAGGAGTGAAGATTCAGCCGACCGATCACACCGGGACCTTGTTGCCACTCGCTCCATTGGGCAAGAAGCAGGTCCAGCGTTTCTTGGGTGATGACCTCGTTCAGCTTGCGTCCCTTTACGGGATAATGGATGGTTGTCATACGTATCACACCTTTCTAAGGTTTTTATAGCACAAAAGCCCGCCTGCGGCAAGGGAAAAAGGGCAGTTGAAGGGGGAAAAAGGGCAGACCGCCCCAACCGCCCGTGGTCAGAGAGAGCCGAGAAAGCCCAATACGTCACATAAACGTAAAATATAGACCGCCCACGTCTATGATATATCGTAATCGTGAAACAATCCGTCGTGATCGTCCGTAGGGGAGGGGCTCTGTCCCCTCCCGTTTGGGTTATCCTACCCCGTTTATCGTAGGGGCGGGCGTCCCCGACCGCCCGTGGTGTCGTGTGGCAAGGAGGGATGGTTTCGTTTTTTTCGGGATGTCGTGGGCGCCATCCCCTACAAATTCCGACGTAGGGGAACACTCAATACGTCACATTAACGTAAAACACAGACAACCCCACGTCTGCGATTTATCGCAACCATGAAACATTTTCCGTGATTGCCCGTAGGGGAGGGGCTCTGTCCCCTCCCGTTTTTGGTGATGCTATCCTCTTTTTCGTAGGGGCGGGCGTCCCCGACCGCCCGTGGTGGCGGAGAAATACGGATTCTTCACTCCGTTCAGAATGACAGGTTAGTCGCAAAACAAGCCTTTTTGGAAGGACACCACCTCCTCGCCTAC
>JAFSIW010000005.1 GCA_017439545.1 Clostridia bacterium
CGTTAGGGATGATAACAGCGCCCTTGTATTAGTGCTGCCGTATGCAATGGCGAAATATCTCAATAATGAAAAATATTACCACGATTACTATACCGACGTGGAAATATCCTACGCCGCATCCAAGGCACACCCAAAGGCCGCCATACAGCTCCGCAACCGTGAAATGGTGGATAGAGCCGACCTTGTGATCTGTTATATTGAGCGCAAGGAAGGCGGCGCATGGCAAACCGTGAAATATGCTATGGAGCAAAATAAAAAGGTCATCAATCTGGCTGACGATTCGACTTCATCCCACTAAAAAGCAAAGCAACCGCATCGGGTGATACGGTTGCTTTTTGTTATGCCAATATTTGTTTTAAGAGCTCGGTTGCGGGTTGGTCACTTGGATCGTTTGTACCCAGCTTTCCACGGAAGGCATCGGCAAGGATGGACTTTTTCATAAGTTCGATCTTTGCAAGGGCTTCTTCCGCTGCTTCTTTGATCCGCTGTTCATCAGCAAGCAGCTCGTCGAGAATACGGACGATTTCTTGTTGTTCTTCATAAGATGGCAAATTGATTTTGATCTTTGCCAACGCCTGTCCTGTGAGGTGTTTTATTGTTGTTCCGGTGAAATGCTCTTGCAACTGTCCATTAAGACTCATATAGTGCAAGGTATAACCGAGATATTCGCTACACACGCCTACGTTGGGACGGAAACGGTGCAATGCCTTTTGAAAAATCATCTCACAGTCAGCATCTTTCCAAATTGCACAGCGTCCGGGTTCGCCGCCCTCGCAGATGAAAAGATCCCCTTGTTTTACGGAGAGCGATTTTCGTTCTTCCTCAGATGCGAGCATAGTTGCAACGTCAGTCAAGTCAAAGGAAAACCACCGAACATTAACATTGCGAATGTACGGAGTGGGTATGCCGTTGTTCTTAACTTTATCAAGCATCTTTCCGAGTTTGGACTTTCCTAAATCTGCGTAGCTATGCAACATCCAACTATCCATATCAAGACCATTTTCCACTCTCCACTGCTTAGTGAGTTTACCGGTGAAGGCTTGGTGCAAGATAGCAGATTTTCTGCTTTCAGCGTTATCAATGATTGTTTGTGCATTTTCCGCTGCTTTGTCGAGATCAGCAAAAAGCTCGGTAATCGTATCTACAATGCGTTTCTGCTCTGCAAGCGGTGCAATGGGAATAGGATATTTTTGAACAAACTTTGGTTGGGCACGCATAAGCGATCCACCAACGCCAGATACGTTGGAAAGCATATATTCCCTAAAATATTTGCTCTGTAAACACCACATTAAATAATCGGTGTTAATACTTTCGTTGCGCACAACAATCCATTCAGAAGATGCAAGCAAGGTGTTTTCGGTGTGCTTGGAAACTTTCCACACGCGATTTATGCGAGGGTTAATCTTGCAGAGCAAAACATCACCTTTTTGAACAGCTTGCTTTGATGATCCAATGTCTTCTCCACACACTATTTCAGGGTAGTTGTCCGCACTACTTGGAACGCTATAGAGTTCAAATACTTTTTGAGGTTCTTTTGAGGGATCAATAGATACCCCTTTGTAATGGTTTACGCTTTCGATAGTTGCCCAACACCAATTCTTCGGCACTTCGTATGGCTGTTCATCGGTAGGGACAAGGGCTTTTTCCAAACGTTCTTCGGCGGTCAAGGCTGTGGTTTTCTTTGCTGCCATTATTCACCCTCCGCTTTCAGTTTACAGAGCTTGGCGGAAACACCCTGCATCAGTCCCAGAGATTCTTCAAGGAGTGCAATTATGTCATCACAGCTCTCAATGGGATCGGGCAGGTCGGTATAGTCCAGCACGGAATCGTCACGGATAAGACCGAGATCGAGGGTATCTCCTTTATCTTCAATCTCGGCACGCGTAAACACGCTCCACCGTTCATCCTGCACGGCGCGGCGGTCTGTGGCGATATATGCCTTTTCAAAGTCGGCAAAATGCTCCACCGTTAAGGGGGTTGTTTTACCAAAGGACGGCATATTGGTGCGCAGGTCATAAAACCATACCTCTTGGGTGTTGCCTCTGTCCTGTTCGCCACGGGTGAAGAATAATACGTTGGTTTTAACACCTTGGGCATAGAAAATGCCGGTGGGCAGACGGAGCACGGTATGCAGATTGCATTTCTCCATCAGGTCGTGACGGATCTTGGTGCCGTCGCCGTCGGCAAACAGCACGTTATCCGGCAACACCACAGCGGCACGGGCTTTTCCGTCCGCTTTCAAGCTGCGGTAAATATGTTGTAGGAAATTCAACTGCTTATTGCTGGTGGGATAGGTGAAATCATCACGGGTGGCGCGTTCGCCGCCTTTTTTGGTTCCAAAGGGTGGGTTGGTGAGCACCACGTCATAGCCATTTAACTGCTTTCCCTCGTTGGAAAGAGTGTCACCTAAGTAAATTTGACCCGAAATATCGTGGAGCATGGCGTTCATCAGCGCAAGGCGGTGGGTATCGTGTACCAACTCACAGCCGGTAAAGGCGGCGGTACGCTGAAACTCCTGCTCGTCAATGGAAAGGTCAAAGAGATTATCGGTATGATCTTTTACGTATTGGTCGGCGGCGATCATAAAGCCGAAGGTGCCGCAGGCGGGGTCATTGCAACGCTCGCCGGGCTGAGGGGCTATGAGCCTTGTCATCACGTCGATCAGCACACGGGGTGTAAAATACTGTCCCGCGCCGGATTTCTTTTCGGTGGCGTTCTTTTCCAAAAGACCTTCATAGAGGTTGCCCAGTCCCTCTTCCTTGGCGGAATACCAATCAAATTGGTCGATGGTAACGATGATTTTTTCGAGGTTTTTGGGTTCGGCAATGTTGGTCTGTGCGCCCTGATAGATCTCCCGAACACGACCGTGGCATTTGGTGCCAAGGTGTTCCAGGAGTTTTTTATAAAACGTTTTCAGTTCAATGCCCTGCTTGGAAACGAGCTTGTCCCAGCGGTAATCCTCGGGGATGGCACCCTCGGTGCCGGTCTCCTTGCACATTTTCAGAAACAGGATATAGGTAAGCTCGGTCACGTACTGCTGATAGGTAATGCCATCATCACGCAGCACGTTGCAGAGATTCCAAAGCTTTGCAACGATTTCTTGATTGTTCATGCGGTTTTAGCTCCATCTTCGTATAGATAAGTGTTCAGCTCGGTAATAATGTCCCGCAGC
>JAFSIW010000039.1 GCA_017439545.1 Clostridia bacterium
GTCAGCGAAGCTGACTGAGGGATTGTTTTGTGTAGATTATCGCTTTTAACAATCCCTCCGTCACGGCAAGCCGTGCCACCTCCCTTTACACAAGGGAGGCTTGGTTTTAGTCCCGCTTGAGCGGGGTTTCGAAACAAATGCGTGGCTGGCAGGCCAATAAAAGACGCACTTGTGCGTAGCCTGTAGTATTAGGGCTATGCCCGAAACTGAAATACCACCCGCTATGCGGGTGGATTATTATTCATGCTCACCCTAAGAATTTTCCGACAAGGAAGGAAAACAGATTCTTCGCTTGCCCTCACAATGACACCTTGGTGGCAGAACAGGCTCTTTTCGCAACGACATGGGAGGGCATTTCCTGCCAAGAATCAGATAGGGGTTCCCTTTGGCAGGCAGGCACAGCCATCTTTTTGTCAAAATCAGGATAAAAATTGCGGTTTCACCCTCCCAAACCATTGACATATTGTCCCAAACTTGGTATAATGTTTACAACTGTATGCGATGGGGTGAAAACCGCTCACCTTACACACGCAGAGGAATCCCCATATATCAAATCTGTCAATAAAGAGTAGGAGAGATTACCATGTATTATCAACAACTCAAAGATAAAATCGACAACCGCTCGGCTGTGCTGGGCGTGTTAGGTCTGGGCTACGTTGGTCTGCCCCTGGCGGTAGAAAAAGCCAAGGCCGGCTTCAAGGTAGTAGGCTTTGACGTACAAGCCGAAAAGGTAAAGCTGGTCAACGACGGACACAACTACATCGGCGACGTGGTAGACAGCGACCTGAAAGCGCTGACCGAAGCCGGTCAACTGGTTGCTACCACCGATTTTTCCAAGATCGCTGATTGCGACTGTGTTGCCATTTGCGTGCCCACTCCGTTGGACGAGCACTTTCAACCCGACATTTCTTACGTAAGCAGTTCGGCTGACCAAATCGCCAAATACGCTCACAAAGGGATGCTGGTAGTTTTGGAAAGCACCACCTATCCCGGCACCACCGAAGAAGTGATTATGCCTCTGCTCACCGACAAGGGCTTTACCGTAGGCGAAGACGTATTCCTTGCCTTCTCCCCCGAACGGGTTGACCCCGGTAACGTAGTTTACAAAACCAAAAACACCCCCAAGGTAGTGGGCGGTGTTACCCCCAAATGCGGCGAATTGGCTGCTTCGATTTATCGCAGTGTATTGGAAAGCGACGTAAAAGTGGTTTCCAGCCCTGCCGTTGCCGAAATGGAAAAGATTTTGGAAAACACCTTCCGCAACATCAACATTGCGCTGGCCAACGAAATGGCCGTGCTGTGCAACCGTATGGGCATCTCGGTTTGGGAAGTGATCGACGCCGCCAAAACCAAGCCCTACGGCTTTATGGCTTTCTATCCCGGTCCGGGACTTGGCGGTCACTGTATTCCCATTGACCCCTTCTATCTGACTTGGAAAGCCCGTGAATACAACTATCACACCCGCCTCATCGAATCCGCAGGCGAGATCAACACCGCCATGCCCGAATATTGCGTCAACCGTGTTGCCGATATGCTCAACGAAGTGTCCAAGCCTTTGCGTGGCTCCAAGGTGCTGATGCTGGGTGTTGCTTACAAGCCCGATATTGATGATATGCGGGAATCTCCCTCTTTGGAACTGGCCGAGATCTTCACCCAAAAGGGTTGCGTGCTCACCTACAACGATCCCCACATTCCCTCTTTCAAACACAAGGGACTTCAAATGGAATCGGTAGAACTCACCGACGAAGCGCTGGCGGATGCCGACATTGTAGTCATCGCCACCAACCACTCGGTTTATGATGCCAAAAACATCGTGGCAAAATCCAAGCTGGTATTCGACACCCGTAACCTGACCGCCGGTATTGACGCCGACAATCTGGAAAGGCTGTAAGCTATGGCAAACAACATTCATCCCTCGGTCAAAATGGGGGAATATTGCGTCATTGGCAACAACGTGACCATTGGCGAGGGCTGTGTCATCGGCCATCACGTGGTGATCCACGAGGATACGGTCATTGGGGACAACGTGCGTATTGACGATTTTACCTGCATTGGCAAGCGTCCCATGAAAGCCGCCAACTCTGCCGTGACCAAAGAGACCGATCTGCCTGCCTGTGTGATTGGCTCGGGTTGCATCATCGGCACCGGCGCGGTGATCTACCGCGGTTGCGTGCTGGGCGAGCGTGTGCTTGCCGCCGACCTTGCCACCGTGCGGGAACGGGTGACCATCGGCGAGCGCACCATCATTGGCAGAGGCGCCAGCGTGGAATGCGATTGCACCGTTGGTCGCAAATGCAAGATCGAAACCAACGCCTATATTACCGCTTACTCCACGCTGGGGGATATGTGCTTCATCGCCCCCGGTGTGGTGACCAGCAACGACAATTTTGCCGGTCGCAGTGAGGAACGGTTTAAACACTTTAAAGGGGTCACCGTGCAAAACGGCGGTCGCATTGCCGCCGGTAGCGTGATCTTGCCCGGCAAGGTGATCGGCGAACAAGCCATGGCCGCCGCAGGCAGCGTGGTCACCAAAGACGTACCTGAAAAAACCGTGGTGGTCGGCTCCCCCGCTCGCGTGCTTCGCGCCGTGCCCGAGGACCAACTGTTACAAGAAGGAGATTATTTAAAATGAAACTTCGTTATGCTCTCATCGGTTGCGGACGCATTGCCCCCAACCACATTGCCGCTGTGATGAACAACGCCGAAAAGGTGGAACTGGTTGCGGTGTGCGATCCCATCCCCGAAAATATGGAAAAGGTGCTCACCCCTGTGGAAGACACCTCCTCCATCGCCCGTTATACCGATTATAAGGATATGCTGGCTGAACTCAAGCCCGATCTGTGCGCCATTGCCACCGAAAGCGGATATCACGCCGCCATTGCCATGGATTGTCTGAACGCAGGCGCTAACCTGATCGTGGAAAAGCCCATCGCTCTGTCTTTGAAGGATGCCGACGCCATGATCGCCTTGGCAGAAGAAAAGGGACTGGTGCTGTGCGCTTGCCACCAAAATCGCTTTAACAAATCGGTGCAAAAGATTCGTGAAGCGGTAGAAGCCGACCGTTTCGGCGGACTGCTCCACGGCGCGGCTCATATTCGTTGGGCCCGCAACGAAAACTATTACAAGCAAGCCCCTTGGCGTGGTACTTGGGCACAGGACGGCGGCGCTTTGATGAATCAATGCATTCACAACATCGACCTGTTGCGCTGGATGATGGGGGACGAAGTCACCCAGGTCATGGCTTATACCGACCGCTTGATGCACGATTATATTGAAGCCGAAGACTTAGGGCTGGCTGTGGTAAAATTCGCCAACGGCGCTTACGGGCTGATCGAAGGCACCACCAACGTGTATCCCGTCAACTTAGAAGAAACCCTCTATCTGTTCGGTAAAGAGGGCACGGTCAAAGCAGGCGGCCGCTCGGTCAACCTGATCGAAGAATGGAAATTCGCCGACGAGACCGAGGACAGCGAAGCCATTAAAGCGGAGTTTGGCGAGAATCCTCCCAACATTTACGGCTTTGGTCACACGCCTCTGTATGCCGACGTGATCGACGCCGTGATCAACAAGCGTCCCGCTTACGTAGACGGCAAAGCCGGCAGACGGGCTTTGGAAATGGTGCTTGCCATTTACCGCTCCGCCGCCACCGGCAAACCGGTGGATCTGCCTCTGACCGATGCTTCTACCTTAGAATTTGAAGGTCGTTTTTAATGAACATTCTATATATTGAACACTATGCCGGCTCGGATCAATACGGCATGGAATTCCGCCCCTTCTATATGGCAAGAGAATGGGTGAAAATGGGTCATTCCGTCACTATTTTAGCGGCGGATTTTTCCCATTTACGGAAGGTCAATCCCGTGGTGGAAAAGGACTTTACCGAGGAGCTTGACAGCGGCGTTCGCTTCGTGTGGCTGAAGACCAACAAGTACCGCCGCAACGACCATATGCGGATTTTTAACATCTTAGGCTTTTTGAACAAGGTGAAAAAGCACGCCAAGTTCATTGCCGACACGTATGCTCCCGACGTGATCATCCACTCCTCCACCTACCCCATGGACGTGTACGCCGCCCAAGCCATCAAGGCCCATTGCGGCGCGCCCTGCTTTTACGAGATCCACGATCTGTGGCCCATGTCGCTGACCGCTATGGCTTCTTGGCTGAGCGAGAAAAACCCCCTCATCCGCTACGTGCAAAAGGCGGAGGATGCCTGCTACACGCTGGACGATGGGGTGGTATCCATTTTGCCCGGTGCGCTGCGGCATATCGAGGAACGGGGCTTTACCAACGTGAACTACCACAACGTACCCAACGGCGTGGTGCTGGGCGATATGCCCGCCCCCGCTCCCCTGCCCGATGAACTGACCGCCCGCTTTGCCCACTGGAAAGCGCAGGGCAAGTTTGTTTTGCTGTATGCAGGTGGGCACGCCCGCTCCAACGCGCTGGATTGTCTCATCCAAGCCGCCGATCTGGTGGATGCTTCGGTACAGATCGTGCTGGTGGGCAAGGGGGAACAAAAGGAACGGCTGATCGAGCTTGCCAAAGGCAAAGAAAACGTCACCTTTTTGCCCCCTGTGGAGAAAAATCAGATTCCCTCTCTGCTGGCTTTGGGAGATGCCCTGTATCTGGGCGCGAAAGACGATCCGCTGTATACCTACGGGGTGGGAATGAACAAAATTTTCGACTATATGCTGGCGGCAAAGCCGGTGATCAACTCAGTCCGCTCGGCAGGCAATCCGATGGAGTTGTCGGGTTGCGCCCTCACCATTCCCCCGGAGGACGGGCAGGCTTTGGCTGCGGCGGTGGATGAGCTGCGGCAAAAAGATCCCGCCGCACTTGCCGAAATGGGTCAAAAAGGCTATGAATACGTGATCCAAAATCACGAGTATACCGTGCTGGCGCAACAATTTATTGACGCCCTCACTTCCGCAAGGAAAGGAAACGATGAAGTATGAACATTCGGGAAGATTTTTTAACCTATAACAAACCCTGCTTCGGGCAGGAAGAATTAGACGGCGTGGTGGATTCCCTCCAATCCGGCTGGTGGTCCAAAGGCCCCAAGGTGCTGGAATTTGAAAAACGCTTTGCCGCATACGTGGGGGTAAAACACGCCATCGCCCTCAACTCCTGCACCGCAGGTCTGTTTTTGGGGTTGCAAGCCCACGGAGTGGGTCCCGGAGATGAAGTGATCACCACTCCCATGACCTTTTGCGCCACTGCCAACACCATTGTGCATTGCGGCGCTACCCCCGTGTTTGCCGACGTGGATCCCAACACGGGACTGATCGATCCCAAAGAGATCGAAAAGAAGATCACCCCCCGCACCAAGGGCATTGTACCCGTGCACTATGCGGGGCGTGCCTGCGATATGGACGCCATTAACGCCATTGCCAAAAAACACGGCTTGTTTGTGATGGAGGATGCCGCCCACGCGGTGTACACCACCTATGAAAACGGCAAGCTGGTGGGCAACTGCGATAACATTACCTCCTTCAGCTTTTACGCCACCAAAAATCTTGCCACGGGCGAGGGGGGTATGATCACCACCAACGACGATGCCCTGTATGAACGGTTGCAGATCCTCTCCCTCCATGGCATGAGCAAGGGGGCTTGGAATCGCTTCTCTGCCGCCGGCAGTTGGAAGTATGACGTGGTGGAAGCAGGCTTTAAGTACAACATGACCGACCTTGCCGCATCCTTGGGTCTTGCCCAGATGGATCGGCTGGAGGAAATGCAGAAAAAACGGGAAGAATACGCCGCTGTTTACAACGAAGCGTTCAAAGACGTGAAGGGCATTACCGTGTTGCCCGACTCTCCTTGGGGACGCAACGCCTGGCATCTGTATATGATCCGCATTGAGCGCAACGGACTGCGCATCAGCCGCAACGAGTTTATCCGCCTGCTCAATCAGGAATATAAGATCGGCACCAGCGTGCACTATACCCCCGTGCATCTGCACCCCTTCTATCGCATCAACTACGGCACTCGCCAAGGGGACTTCCCCTGCGCCGAAGCGTTGTACTTTGGAATGATCTCCATTCCCCTCAATCCGTCGCTCACAAGAGAGGATGTTGACTATGTATGTGAAGCAGTTCGAGAAATTGCCGCAAGATTTTCAAAATGACACCATAAAGCCCTACTTTGACTACCTGCAGACCCGCAAGGTCTCCTTGTTTTTCAAGCGGGCAATGGATATTTTTGTGGCGCTGGCCATTTTGACCGTCTCCTTCCCCTTTTTGCTGGTGGCGGGCATTTTGGTGAAAGCCACCTCGGAAGGTCCTTTGTTTTATATGCAAAAGCGAGTGGGGCTGTACGGGAAGGAGTTTGCCATCTTCAAATTCCGCACCATGGTGCAGAACGCCGACAAGATCGGCACCCAGATCACCGTGGGAGAAAAAGATCCCCGCATTACCAAGGTGGGGCACTTTTTGCGCATTACCCGATTGGATGAATTCCCCCAAATGCTCAACGTGCTCAAGGGGGATATGACCATCATCGGCACCCGCCCCGAGGTGCCCCGATACGTGGCTCATTATACCGATGAAATGAAGGCGACTCTGCTGTTGCCGCCGGGGGCATCGGGCGCCGCCAGCATTGCCTATCGCAAAGAAAACGAAATGCTCAAAGACGTGGAAGATCCCGAAGCCTACTACATTGACACCATTTTGCCCGACAAAATGGCCATCAACTTAGCCTATTTGAAAAGCTTTTCCATCTGGAAGGATCTGGCGCTGATCTTCCGCACGGTGTTGTGCGTGTTTCAAAAGTAAAGGAGTTATTGATTATGCAATTTATTGATCTTGCCGCTCAATATCAGCGGATCGCACCTCAGGTGCAAGCAAAAATGGACGAGGTGCTGAACACCGGTCGTTACATTATGGGTCCCGTGGTCACCGATTTAGAACAACGGTTGGCAGACTATGTGGGCAAAAAATACTGTATCTCCTGCTCCAACGGCACCGACGGGCTGATTTTGCCCCTGCTTGCCATGGATATTCACGAGGGGGATGCGGTGTTTGTTCCCGACTTTACCTTTTTTGCCTCGGCGGAATCGGTATGTGCCGTAGGCGCTACCCCCGTGTTTGTGGACATTTTGCCCGACTCTTACAATATGGACCCCGCCCATCTGATCAAAATGATCGAAAAAACCAAAGCAGAGGGCAAGCTCACTCCCAAAGCCATTATTCCCGTAGACCTGTTCGGTCTGCCTGCGGATTATGAAGCCATTGAAACGATCGCCAAGGATTACGGTCTGAAGATCTTAGAAGACGGCGCCCAAGGCTTCGGCGGCACCCAAAACGGTCGCAAAGCCTGCTCTTTTGGGGACGTTTCTTCCACCTCCTTCTTCCCCGCCAAGCCCCTTGGTTGCTATGGCGACGGCGGCGCGATGTTTACCGACAGCGAAGAGATTCGTGACCTGCTCATCTCTCTGCGGGTACACGGCTCCAACCCCGCCGATAAATACGACAATATTCGCATTGGTCGCAACTGCCGTCTGGATGCGTTGCAGGCCGCCGTGCTCCATTGCAAGCTGGATATTTTTGACGACGAAGTAGAAAAACGCCACCTCGCCGCCGCCGAATATAACAAGCGGCTGTCGAATTACGTGGTCACGCCCGCCATCGGCGAGGGCTTTACTTCCTCTTACGCCCAATACACCATCCGTTTGGAAAACGAAGAGCAACGCACCCGTGTGATGGCCGCCATGAAAGAAGCAGGCGTGCCCACCATGGTGTATTATCCCCGTCCCATGCACGGGCAGACCGCCTTTGCGGGCATGGCAAACGCCGCCGATTATCCCGTGGCAGAAGCCGCCTGCAAGCAGGTGATGTCCTTGCCGATGCACCCCTATCTGACCACCGAGATCATTGACAAGGTGTGTGCCGAGCTGTTGAAGGCGCTGGGTAAATAGCCATGGCAGGCAGTTATGATACCAAAACCAAGCTGCTCCATTTGTTGGATATTTTAAATACCCAAACCGACGAAGACCATCCGCTGGACGCCGCCGCGCTCATTGCCGAGCTGGAAAAAAGAGGGGTCAGCGCCGAGCGCAAGTCCATTTATCGGGACTTGGAGGTGCTGCGGGACTTTGGATTCGACATTATTCTTACCCGCTCCAAGCCGGTGGGCTACTTTTTGGCGGAGCGGAAACTGCAATTGGCAGAGATCCGCCTGTTGATGGACGCCGTGCTGTCGGCAGGGTTTATCACCCGCAAAAAAAGCACCCAGCTGGTGGGCAAGCTACAAGAGCTGTGCAGTAAGCATCAGGCAACCGAGCTGAACCGCCAAGTATACATCGACAAGCGGAAAAAGCATAAAAATGAGGAGATCTACTACTCCATTGACCTGATCAATCAGGCGGTGGCCGCCAAAAAGCAGATCACCTTTGACTATGCCCGTCGGGTGCTGAACGACCAAGGCAAGGTGGAGCTTTCTACCCGCCGCTTTACGGTCAGTCCCTACGCCCTGCTGTGGTCGGAGGATTGCTATTACGTCATCGGCAACAACCAAAAGTATGATAATCTGATGCACCTGCGGGTGGATCGGATGCAACGGGTGAAAATGACCGATCAGCCCTGCCGCTCCTTTGAGGAGGTCTCCCCTTATCGCAACCACTTTGACGTGGCCGACTACGCCGGCAAGCTGGGCAACGCCTTTGGGGGCGACACAATGGTCATCGAGCTGCTGTGCGACGGCAGTCTGTTAGAGCCTATTTTAGACCGATTCGGCGACGATATTCCGGTACGGGGACGTCCCGACGGCAAGTTCAGTTTTCGCACCGAAATGGCGGTCAGCGACGGGCTGGTGCAGGATCTGCTCAGTCTGGGCACCGGTGTGGAGGTGCTTTCTCCCAAAAAATTGCGGCAGAAAATGACCGATGCGGTGCAAAAACTCAGCCAAATCTACGGTCAGTAGCAAAAACTTAGGGATTCAGCCCATAAAAATGGAAAAAAGGGTTGCGTTATTCCCCCTGATTATGTATAATATAGGTTGATAAATTGTGCGTAGCACAGGGGGCTTGTCCCCAAATTTTGGAGGTTATATCTATGCCATTGGTAAACACAAAAGAAATGTTCCGAAAAGCTTACGACGGCGGCTATGCCATCGGCGCTTTTAACGTAAACGATATGGAGATCGTGCAAGGCATTATCGACGCTTGCAAGGAGCATAACGCTCCCGTGATTCTGCAGGTTTCGGCCAGCGCCCGCAAATACGCCCGTCACGATTATCTGGTTGCCTTGGTCAAGGCGGCAGAACAAGAAACCGGTCTGCCCATCGCTTTGCATTTGGACCACGGCCCCGATTTTGAAACCTGCAAGGCCTGCATCGACGGCGGCTTTACCTCGGTTATGATCGACGGCTCTTCTCTGCCCTATGAAGAAAACGTGGCGGTCACCAAAAAGGTTGTGGAATATGCCCACGCCCGCGGCGTTACGGTAGAAGGGGAACTGGGTCAGTTGGCCGGCGTGGAAGACGAAGTAAACGTTTCGGCGGAAGATGCTTCTTACACCGATCCCGCTCAAGTACAAGACTTTGTGACCCGCACGGGAGTTGACTCCTTGGCCATCGCCATCGGCACCTCTCACGGCGCTTACAAATTCAAGCCCGGTCAAAAACCCCAACTGCGGTTTGACATTTTGGAAGAGGTTTCCAAACGTCTGCCCGGCTTCCCCATCGTGCTCCACGGCGCTTCTTCGGTGTCTCAAGAACACATTGCCATCGTAAACCAATACGGCGGCAATATGCCCGACGCCATCGGTATTCCCGAACAAATGCTGCGTGAGGCTTCTTCTCTTGCCGTGTGCAAGATCAACATCGACTCCGACCTGCGTCTGGCTATGACCGCAGGCATCCGCAAGCACTTTGCCGAGCATCCCGATCACTTTGACCCCCGTCAATATCTGGGCGAAGCCAGAGACGAGATCCGCAAGGTTGTGGCCCACAAGCTGACCCACGTGCTGGGCTGTGCCGGCCGCTTGGACGACTAATTTGTGAATAATTTTGGAGGTATATAAATTATGATTACTGCTGGCGATTTTAGAAACGGCGCTACTTTTGAAATGGATGGCGGCGTATTCCAAGTTGTGGAATTCCAACACGTAAAACCCGGTAAGGGCGCGGCTTTTGTGCGTACCAAGTTCAAAAACGTGATCACCGGCGCTGTAGTGGAACGCAGCTTCAACCCCACCGAAAAATTCCCCACCGCTTTCATTGAAAGAAAAGAAATGGAATATTCTTACAATGACGGCGACCTGTACTACTTTATGGATCAGGAAACCTACGATCAACTGCCCATCAACGCTTCCGATCTGGGCGACAACTTCAAGTTCGTAAAAGAAGGTATGATCTGCCGCATTCTGTCTTACAAAGGCAACGTATTCGGCATTGAACCCCCCACCTTTGTGGAACTGCTCATCACCGCTACCGAACCCGGTGTTCGCGGCGATACCGCTACCAACGTAACCAAACCCGCCACCACCGAAACCGGCGCTGAAGTGCGTGTTCCCTTGTTTGTAAACGAAGGCGACACCATTCGTGTTGACACCCGCACCGGCGAATATATGGAACGGGTATAACCATGGAACTTGGGGGCTATTGCGGTTGCAACAGCCCCTTTTCAATTTATTTTAGGAGGAATTCTTTATGACTATCACCGAAAAAATTGCTTACCTGAAGGGCGTTGCCGATGCTTTAGATCTGCAAGCCGGCGACAAAAAGGATCAACTGATCGTTTCTTTGCTGGACGCAATGGAAGATATGGCTTTGGAAATTGACGAGCTGGGTGCCGATCTGGATACCTTGGGCGATCTGGTTGACGAGCTGGACGAGGATCTGGGCGCTGTGGAAGAAGAAGTATATGATTTGGACGACTGCGACTGCTGCTGTGACGACGATTGTGACTGCGACTGCTGTGACGATGACTGCGATTGCTGCTGCGACGACGATTGCGACTGTGTAGACGCCATCTGCCCCAACTGCGGCGCTGACATCTGCATTGATTTCGACGCGCTGGATGAAGGCAATCCCATTGTTTGCCCCGCCTGCGAAACCAAGCTGGACTTTGAATTCGTAGACGAAGACGAATTGGATGAAGAATAAGCCGTATCTTCTCATCCTCTTGTGCCTTTGCCTGCTGTTTGCAGGCTGTGCCGCCCGACAGTCCACCGCTCCCACCCCTGTGGAGCTGACCGTTTCCGACACGGCCGTTCCCCCCATTGACGATACCACGCTGTTCTCCTATGAAGGGCAGGCGCCCAAGACCCTGCTGGATTTTTATAAGGAAAATCCTGATACCATCGGGTGGCTGACCATCCCCGGTATCAAAACCGACAACGTGGTAATGCTGGGGCAAACCAGCAAGCAATATCCCGTGGGCTCAAACGGACAAAACCATTATCTGGACTACAGCTTTTATCACACCGCCCGCACCGCAGGCGAGCTGTATATGGATCATCGCTGTCGGGTGACCTACAACAGCATGAGCGAGAATATGACCATTTACGGGCATCATATGCGGGATGGCACCATGCTGGCAGGGATCGACAATTACAAGCGGGAGGCTTATTATAAAGAGCATCCCTACTTTACCTTTCACACCCTGTGGGGCCCTAAATACTTTAAGGTGTTCGGGGTGTTCACCGTGAATCTGAAGGTGCCTGCCGATGCCGCTTTTGACTACCGTCAGCCCACCTACGGCGACGGGTACGACGCATTCGTCAGCGAGGTCAAGCAACGTTCGTATTACGACACCGGCGTGGAGGTGCCCACCGGCACCAGTATGATCGCTCTGTCTACCTGCACCTATCCTTCGGGCAATCCGGGTTACGATAACGCCCGTCTGGTGGTAATGGGACGACTGTGCACCGATCCCGACGAGATCGCTCAGGCGCAAGAAATGACAAAACAAGCATCATAAAAGGAGTTGTGGATCACCACAACTCCTTTTGCTATTTCTTGATCTGTTTCCAATAGTCGGCAAAGGCCTGCTCGGTTTTATTATCCCCGGGGGTGTAATACTTGGTGCCCACCAAGCGGTCGGGCAGATAGGTCTGATCCACCCAATGGTGGGGGTAGGCGTGGGGATACAAATAATGCTGTCCCTTCACCGCCTGATCCTCGCCGTCAAAATGCTTATTCTGCAAATGACGGGGCACGGGATAGGTTTTGCCTGCCTGCAGGTCTTCCATTACCGCGTTGATGCCGTCGTGCCCCGTGGCGGATTTGGGTGCCATGGCCACCAGCACTACCGCATCGGCCAAGGGGATCCTCGCTTCGGGCATCCCCACCTGTAGGGCGATATCCACTGCGCTTTTCACAATGGGAATGATCTGGGGATAGGCAAGTCCCACGTCCTCACAAGCGCACACCATCAGCCGACGGCAGGCAGAGGGCAGATCCCCCGCCATGAGAATGCGCCCTAAATAATACAGCGCCGCGTCGGGATCGGAGCCACGCAGGGACTTTTGCAACGCCGAAATGCAATCATAATGCTCGTCCCCCGTGCGGTCGTACTTGAGGGCGGTGTTGGCGGTCAGTTCTTTCACGGTCTGCTCGGTCACCGTAACCGTGTCTCCCTGCCGCACCCCTGCGGTCATACACAGCTCGCAAATGTTCATCGCCTTGCGCACGTCGCCCCCTGCAAACTCCCCGATCAGGGGGAACAGGGCGGCATCCACGTCCACCGTAACCTGCTGTTCCTGCGCCAAAAAGGCAAAGGCTCGCCGGATGGCGGGTACGATCTCTTTGGCGGTCACCGACTTGAACTCAAACACGGTGGAACGGGAAAGCAACGCCCCATACACGTAAAAGTAGGGATTCTCGGTGGTGGAGGCAATGAGGGTAATATTGCCGTTTTCAATATGCTCCAGCAGGGATTGCTGTTGCTTTTTATTGAAGTACTGAATCTCATCCAAATACAGCAAAATACCATTGCGGGCGGTGAGTGTGCCGATCTCGGCCACCACCTCTTTAATGTCGGCGGTGCCTGCGGTGGTGCAGTTGAGCCGATGGAGTTTTTTGTCGGTCTTGGCGGCAATAATCGAGGCAAGGGTGGTCTTGCCCGTGCCCGACGGTCCATAAAAAATTAAGTTGGGAATGTTGCCGCTTTCGATGATCCGCCGCAGGGCGCAGCCCTGAGAGAGCAGATGGGTCTGCCCCACCATCTCGTCTAACGCGGTGGGTCGCAAGCGGTCAGCCAACGGTGCGTTCATGGTCATTCCTCCTATTGAAGAATTCTACTGCTTCTATTATACATCAAAATCACAAAGATGCAAGTCGGAATCACGGTGTTGCACCAATACAAGAAGCGGATTTTGCCGAAAAACGCAGAAAAGAGAAGATTTCATAGGAAACCTTCTCTTTTTGTAAGACGAAAACCCCGCCATAGTGGCGGGGTTCCATAAAGGCTTTGCCGATGAGCAGAAAGCAAATAAAAATTCAGCGTAGAATGCTCTTGTGTCAAAGGCTCCCTTGTGTAAAGGGAGCTGTCAGCGAAGCTGA
>JAFSIW010000040.1 GCA_017439545.1 Clostridia bacterium
AGGTGAACTGTGACTCTTTTTTGAATATTCACAGCTCACTATTGAAAAATTCAATACTATGTGTTATAATATTAAAAATGGTTCGGGGCGGACTCTGTGTTTCGTTGGCACGCCCACAGAGTTCTTTCGTTAGGAATAACATTCCTAACTAAAGGGGTCCCCCTTTAACTTTACGAGAAAGGCAAGACTATACCTTCCTTAATGCACTCTTGCAATTTACATTATACGGATTTACAATCTTTTGTCCCCATCAAAAACCCCCGAACAATACAATTTGTTTGGGGGTTGCAATCATTCAATTATCCCTTCAATTCCACAGGGAAAAATTCGATTTTACCAACCACTTTTTTCAGGATGTTTAAAGCATCGGTAGCATCGGCTTTACCGTTGCCGTCGGTATCGGCGGCGGTGAATTGGCTATCGGTCAAATTGACCTTGCCCACCACGCTTTTCAGTACTTCCAATGCATCAGCGGCGGACACCTTGCCGTCCCCGTCCACGTCGCCGTAGAGCAAGGCTTCGGTGCAGGTGTAAGTAACGTAAACCGTCAGGGCATTGCCTAAGTGTTCCACCCGTTCTACGGGATGATCGTTGACAAAGGCGCGAACCTGATCGGCGAAGGAGTACAAATATTGGGTACTGTGTTTCACGGGAAGCAGATGAATAGCGGCGGTGTAGGTAACGCCCGCCTTAAATTGGTCGCTGTCCCACAAATCTCCGTCGGGACCGCTCCATTGAATGGTGCTCACATAATACTGTTCGCTGGGCGTCATGGCAAAGGGAACGGGATATTCGCCTGCCACGGGGGATATCAGCTCTACCACGTGTACCGTGTCGATGATGGAATCGCAAACACCAAAGTCATAATTGACCACGATCATATCGTCCAAGGACTGTTCGTAGGCGGTGGTTACGGGAGCGGTTTTGTTGTTGATGGTAGCCTTGACCTGCGGGTTGACTCCGTCGTTGGCAAATTGGAATCCGTCATCGATTTCCAGCCAAACCTGCACGGTATAATGATGACCGTTTTGGAACAGTTCGCCCTTTTCCATAAAACGGTTTTCGGTTACGTCAAACCAATCCACCGTGTATACCGTGAAGTTTTGGGTGCCCACGTTGGGATACAACTCCCGCTCGGCGCCTGCCGCAGGGGGACACAGATCCAGCTTGACGGTGGATACCACCGCAGGGCAGGTGCCCATATCGCAAGTAACCTGCACGGCTTGGTCGGGGGTTGCGCCGCCTACAGAGCTCACATGGGCTTGCTGATAGTTACAAAGCGCTTGCAGGGCAGGGGTATCACCATCGACTGCAAAGGCAAAATCTTCTTCTGCCTCTAACGTGATTTGGACTTCATATTTGTGACCGGCAATAAAGGATTCATTGTTGCCCATTTGTTGACCGGCGGTCTTATCCATCCATTGGAAGTTGGTGGCAGAATACCCGCCCAACGTGGTGGCATCAATGTAAATTTCCTTGGACGGCTTTTGCCCATCCTCCGGTTGATTTAGATGAAAACTGATCTGATCCAGCACGGTGGTTTGGACCGGTGCCTGGAACAGGAACAAGACTTGGTCGGTGACGGTATCGCTATGATCCCCCACCATAGAGGCTTCAAAGAGATAGTACCATTTGGCGGCTTCTTGGGGACGGGGAATGGTTATGGTCGCCCGACTGTCATATTCGGACATATGTTCCCAAGTTTTTCCGTCCGTTGATCGGTACCATTTGATATCGGTGCAAAAACCGGGGTTAAAGATGGTCATAGTGACGGGGTCTATCTGTTTTCGATCCACCATGACCGTACGGGGTGTAGTTTGCAAACTCTCTATCATAGGATTGTGTTCCAGCACCGTAGGACTGTTACTATAGCGTTTCGCCCAATCTTGCTGCAAGCGCAGGAGGATCAGATCTTCAATATCGGGCGAGTCTACGCTATCATACAACACCACGGGATTTGAGACCTCGTAGTAAGCCATCCTTTTGCCTGCGGGGTTTTCCATATAAACGGTTTCAGCGATAGACCCCGAGGCAAGGCGGTAAGAATCTGTATTCACACAATAGGTGGGAATAGTACCGCCACCTACATACACGTGTCCCCAGCCGTTGTTGCAATAGGAAAATCCGCTGTATTCGTTTTCACCGGTGATGTGGAAGGTGCCGTCGGTCATAAATACAACCGGGAAAAAACTACCGTAGGGAATGTATCGGTCAAAGGGGGAAATGTGAATACCGTCGTTGGCGAAAAAGGTACCGCCGTTGATGAACATGATAGGCGTTTCATACAAATACGCCCAATGGAGCAACAAAACGCCACTGCCCGCCTGTCCGCAACCGGTGGCATCAAAATATCCGTCCTGAATGATGGTGATGCCCGAATCGGCGGTAATCACACCGCTGAAACTATCGGTGCCGTCGGAAGACAATAGGTAAGTGCCGTTTTCAATGATCACATACCCGCCGCTGTTTAGAATAACACCCACTGTTTGCACAGGGGCAGAGGAGTGAAAAATACATTGACCGGTTTGCTCGTCAGAGGAGTCGTAAATGTTAAATTGGGCATCGTACTCTACCACGATCAAGTGGCTGTCCAGAGACATGGTGCTCCGTTTCAGGGTGTGTCCGTTCAAGTCAAGAGACATAGTACCGCCGGATTGCACGATAATTTCTTTGTCGTTTTCTCGGTCGTCGACCTCAATATCTGCCACCAACTTTACATCGCGTCCGTAATAAGCGGCTGCTGCTGCGGTACGCAGTTGCTCATAGGTTTCGATCAGATAAACGCCGTTTACATAGTCGGGTGTATCCGATTCGGCCGAAGCCATCGTAGGAATCAGCCCCAGGATGAGCACTAAGGTCATCACAGTACACAAGATTCTGGTTTGCCATTGTTTCATAAAAATTCCTCCCGTTGATTCGCTTGACGAAGGTCAGCAAATATGGTAAAATAACCATAAGCAAATAATTCTACTACAGAAGATTATATACTACGTCATCATCATAGTAGCATGGTTGCTTTGCTATGTCCCCACCCTTTTCCCCGAAAACGGGTGGGAAACCTCATTTTTTTAGAAAAAAGTGAAAAAAGGTGATCAATAGAAAGGAGGGAGACGGTTGAAAAAAACAAGCGGTGTTTTTTGTGTGTTGTGCGCTATGATGCTTCTTTGCACGGGGTGTAGTACCTTTGGTGAGAAGAATACCAGCGTGTCGGTCGTTTACGGAATTACTTCACTAATCTGTGTAGGACTGTTGGTGGGATGTTGTTATGTGTTGCGTGCCCATCGGTTTTGGTTTATTACCTTGTTTTCTTGTGTGTTGGTGGTTAACGTGGGATATTTTGCCCTTTCGGTCTCTGCTACTTTGCAGGCTGCCTTGTGGGCCAACCGTCTTTCTTATCTCGGTTCGGTATTTCTGCCCCTCGCTATGCTGGCAATTCTGTTGCAGACCTCGGGAATCCACTATAAAAAATGGTGGCTTTGGTGTGGCGGCGCATTGGCCTTGCTGGTGTTTTTGCTGGCTGCAAGCTCGGGTGTACTACCTTGGTACTACCGTTCGGTAGAGCTTGCCACGGTCAACGGTGTGACGGTTTTGGTGAAAGAATACGGCGATTGGCATATTGTGTATTTATTTTACCTGTTGTTCTATTTTGGAGTAATGGTTTATATCGCCCTGCGAGCCATGATCGCCAAAAAAATGAAGGACCCCCTTTATGCCGTGTTTTTGCTTTGTGCCGTATTGGTCAACATCTTGGTCTGGCTGTTGGAACAAATGGTGCAGATCGACTTTGAAGTTTTATCGGTGTCTTACATTATCAGCCAACTGTTTTTGTTGGCGGTTCAATGGATGATGCAACAGCGAGGTGAAACACCGTCGGTTGTGCCGTCTAATACTGTTGTGCAGACGGTGGATCTTTGCTTTGAAAAAGAGCAATGTGATTATTTTAAAGAACAACTGGCGCATCTTACCCCCACCGAACGCATGGTGTTGCAACACTATGTGGACGGATGCACCACCAAAGAGGTATTGGCTTTGATGAATATTAAAGAAAATACTTTGAAATATCATAACCGAAACATTTACAGCAAACTTGGCGTTTCTTCCCGCAAGCAATTGATTGGCATTTACCGGCAAGTGCAAGGGGAATAACCCAATCAGCCACGCAATAAAAAATCCCGTGTACCGATCAAGGTACACGGGATTTTTGAATGTTGATGACAGTTTATGCGTTGGCCAGGCGGGCTTTCAGGCCTTCCAGTTGGTCGCGCAGTTCTTGAGGCAGACGGTCGCCGAATTTCTTGTAATGTTCTTCGATTTCGGCGGCTTCTTGCATCCAAACGTCTTTGTTGACTTCCAGAATGCTCTTCAGGGTTTCGATATCGAAATCCTTCAGGTCAGTCAGGTCAATGTCTTCAGCCTTGGGCACGTAACCGATGGCGGTTTCGTCGGCGTCAACCTTGCCTTCGCAACGGTCGATGATCCAGTTCAGCACACGGATGTTATCGCCGAAGCCGGGCCATACAAAGTTGCCTTCATCGTCGGTACGGAACCAGTTAACGTTGAAGATCTTGGGAGCTTTGTCGCCCAGTTTCTTACCCATATCCAGCCAGTGTTGGAAATAGTCGCCCATGTGGTAGCCGCAGAAGGGTAGCATAGCCATGGGGTCACGACGGGTAACACCAACAGCACCGGCAGCGGCGGCGGTGGTTTCAGAAGCCATAGCGGAGCCTACGAATACGCCGTTTTCCCAATCCTTGGATTGATATACCAGAGGAGCGCATTTGGCACGACGGCCGCCGAACACGATAGCCGAGATGGGCACACCTTCGCCCTTGTTGAATTCGTCAGAAATGCAGGGGCAGTTTTCGGCAGGAGCGGTAAAGCGGGAGTTGGGGTGAGCGCCGTAGGTGGATTTGTCAGCCTTGTTGAACTTGGCGGGATCCCAAGGATTGCCCAACCAGTCAATGGCGTTTTCAGGCAGATCTTTATTCAGACCTTCCCACCAAACGGTGTTGTCATCCATTTTGTGCAACACGTTGGTGAAAATGGTGCCCTTGCGGGTAGAGGCCAAAGCGTTGTAGTTGGATTTTTCGTTGGTGCCGGGGGCAACGCCGAAGAAACCGTTTTCGGGGTTGATGGCATACAGACGACCGTCTGCACCAATGCGCATCCAGGCGATGTCGTCACCCACGGTCCACACCTTATAGCCCTTTTCTTTCAGATAGGCGGGAGGAATCAGCATAGCCAGGTTGGTTTTACCGCAGGCAGAGGGGAATGCGGCGGCGATGTATTTTACTTCGCCTTGGGGGTTTTCCAAACCGAGGATGAGCATGTGTTCAGCCATCCAGCCTTCTTTCCAACCTTGGTAAGAAGCAATGCGCAAAGCAAAGCATTTTTTACCCAGCAATACGTTACCGCCGTAACCGGAGTTCACAGAAGTAATAGCATTGTCTTCGGGGAATTGGCAAATGTAGCGTTTTTCGGGATCGATATCGCATTTTGCGTGGAAGCAACGTACCCAGTCGTCGCTGTCGCCCAGTACGTCCAAAACGGCCTTGCCCACACGGGTCATAATGACCATGTTCAGCACAACGTAGATGGAGTCGGTCAGCTCTACGCCGATCTTAGCCAAGGGAGAGCCGATGGGACCCATGGAGTAGGGGATGATATACATGGTGCGACCTTTGTAAGAATCGCGGGCGATATCGTCCAATTTTTTGTACATTTCTTTGGGATCACACCAGTTGTTGGTGGGGCCTGCATCCTCTTTATTGCGGGAGCAGATAAAGGTGCGGTCTTCTACACGGGCAACGTCGTTGGGTTTGGTTCTGTGCAGATAGCAATCGGGCAGCAGTTCTTCGTTGAGTTTTTCCATTTCGCCGGTGGCGCAAGCTTCTGCGCGCAGGGCTTCAATTTGTTCCTGACTGCCGTCGATCCAGACAACTTTGTCAGGTTTGACAAGATCGATTTTTTCATCGATCCACTTTAACAGAGTTTTGTTGGTGGTCATGTTCGTGGTCATCCTTTCAAAAATTCATATACAAATATAGTTTACCACAAAATAACAATTGTTGCAATCTATTTTTTTGACAAACTTGGGTTTTTTTATCGCTTGAAATTTGTACCTTTCCACGCTTTGGGATATAACAGTACGATCATGGGGAAAATCTCCAAGCGGCCGATGAGCATACATAAAGACAACACGATTTTACTTAGTTGAGAAAAATCGGCATAGTTTCCTGTGGGACCGGCAACGGGTCCAAGAGCGGGACCGATATTGCCGATGCAGGCGAGGACCGAAACAATGGTGGTGGTGAAATCGAAATTATCCAGTGCCACGATAAGCATTGCACCGATTGAAATGGTAGCGTATAAGGTGGCAAATACGGCGGTGTTGGCAATGGTGGTTTCCAGAATGGGCTTTCCGTCCATCTTGACAATACTTACTCGTTTCGGGGTGATCATACGGCGAATCTCTCGTACTACTGCCTTGCAAAGGATCATTACCCGTGAGCATTTCAATCCGCCGCCGGTAGAGCCTGCGCATGCACCCACGATCATTAACAGTACCAATATGATTCGGCTGAGCTGAGGCCACTGGTTAAAGTCGGTAGAGGAAAAACCTGTGGTGGTGACAATGGTCACCACGTTGAAAGAGGCGTGGCGCAAGGTCTGCCCAAGGGAACCGTACATAGAATAAATATTAATGGAAATCAGCGTGATGGCAGTAGCGATAGTAGACAGATAAAACACCAATTCACTGTTTTTGAAAGCTCGGACAAATTGCCCTGTGATCAGCATAAAGAACACAGTAAAGTTGATGCCGAACAGCATAGTAAATACGGTAATTACAATTTCTGCTGCAAGGTTATTATATCCTGCGATGCTGGCATTCATTACTGAAAATCCGCCGGTACCCGCAGTAGCAAACGTTGTAACGATGCTGTCGTACAAAGGAAGACCGGCAACCAATAAACATAGTATCTCCGCCAATGTTAATGCAGTATAAATAAGGTAAAGTATTTTAGAAGAGGTGGAAATGCGGGCAGTGAGTTTTTCCGAGGTAGGTCCCGGGGATTCGGCGGCCATCAGGTTTTGAGCTCGTTCTCCGATAGAAGGGAACAGGGCGAGCGCCAATACCAGGATTCCCATCCCTCCCAACCAGTGGGTGGAGCTGCGCCAGAACAGAATGCCGCGGGGCAACGATTCAATTTCGGTTAATATGGAAGCCCCCGTGGTGGTGAAACCTGAAGCTGATTCAAAAAAGCAATCAATAAACGTGCCGAAATTACCGTCGATGTAAAAGGGGATTGCTCCGAACAGGGACATGGTGATCCATATGAGGGCCACCCCTGCCAACCCGTCGCGGGCGCTGAAAATGGTTTTGCTTGGGCGCAACAGCATTAAGGGCAGAGCAAACAACAGCATCCCCGCAATGGCAATTAAAAAGGGAAGTACCGATTCACCGTAAAAGACCGATACCAATAATGAAATCAGCATATAGCCTGCTTCGATCAGCAGGATCTTACCAAGAGTTTTTAGTATAAGCTTGATGTTCATATCTTCGCCTCGAAATTCGTGTATTCCCACACATTATACATCACCGCTCCTAAAATAGCAACGATTTTTATTGCGACAGAAGAAAAAGAATTGCGCCTTGACAAATTCTTTGGGCTTTGGTATACTTGGCAAGGAAAAGGGAGTAGCTGGCGGATTCCGTTACAAATGGCGTCAATACGGTGAGAAACACCCGCGTTTGTATGAAATAGCAAGACTTTTGCCGCAGTTTTGGTGCGGTAAAGGTCTTTTTTTGTGCTTCGTCAGCCAATATTACAGGAGGGATCATTTTGGAAATTTTATGGGAATTTATTTATGCCATTGAGTGGCAGCAGATTGTGATGTGGGCCATTGGCGGCTTGCTGATTTTCTTGGCAATCAAAAAGGATATGGAGCCCACGTTGCTCTTGCCTATGGGGTTTGGAGCAATTCTGGTCAACCTCCCCAATTCCGGCGCCATCGGACCGGAAGGCGCACTGACCACCTTGTTTAATGCGGGGATCGCCAACGAGCTGTTTCCCCTGATTTTGTTCATCGGTATCGGGGCTATGATCGACTTTACCCCTGTGCTTTCCAATCCGAAATTGATGATTTTCGGCGCGGCGGCACAATTCGGTATTTTCTTCACCCTGTCGGTGGCAAGCCTGTTCTTCGCCCCCAACGATGCGGCTTCCATCGCCATCATCGGCGCGGCGGACGGACCTACCTCCATCTTTGTAGCCAATACCCTTGGCTCTCAATACACGGGCGCGATTATGGTAGCGGCATATTCCTATATGGCATTGGTACCCATTGTACAGCCTCCCGTTATCAAAGCCATTACCACCAAAAAAGAACGGCTCATCCGTATGGACTATGCGGCAAAGCCTGTTTCTAAGCTGACCAAAATTCTGTTTCCCATTATCATTACGGTGGTAGCCGGTCTGGTTGCTCCCGAAAGTGTTGCCTTGGTAGGCTTTTTGATGTTCGGTAACCTGATTCGGGAATGCGGTGTGCTCAACAGCCTTTCCGATACCGCCCAAAAGGTGCTTGCCAATCTGGTTACCATTTTCCTTGGTATTACCGTTGCTACCAAAATGCATTACGAAGCCTTCTTAAAATGGGATACCCTGCTCATTCTCGGTTTGGGCTTGGTGGCGTTTGTATTCGACACCGTTGGCGGTGTTATGATCGCCAAACTGTATAATCTGTTTGCCAAAAAGAAACTCAACCCCATGATCGGCGCGGCCGGTATTTCCGCCTTCCCCATGTCTGCCCGTGTGATCAATAAGATGGGACTCAAGGAAGACAACCAGAACTTCTTGCTGATGCACGCAGTTGGGGTCAACGTTTCGGGTCAGATCGCATCGGTTATTGCCGGCGGCTTGATTCTGGCCTTGTTTAGTTAAGAAAGGAGCGGCTGTTATGTTTGAATCGTTCACCGACGTGATCCACCTGGAGTCTATGACCGATATCCTCCCTGCCGCAGGCTACGGCTGGCTGGGTGTGTTTATTGTAACCGGCGTGTTGGTTGCCGCTGTGTATCTGTTAGGGATGTTTGGCTCGAAAGGCGACAAATAAACAAAACATATATGATCCTGTTTATCGTCTAACGGTGGACAGGATCTTTTTTTGCGGAAATACTTGACAAAAGAGAAGAGGCTTGTTATAATAACTGTGCACGAACACGGAAGAAAGGAGAAACTACCCATGACCGTAAAAGAAATAGCCAAATTGGCAGGCACGTCCCGTGGCACGGTTGACCGTGTGTTGCACAACCGACCGGGGGTGGCAAAAGAGGTTTATGACCGCGTAATGCAAGTCATTGAAGAAAATAATTTCAAGCCCAATACACTGGCTCGGGCGCTATCTCGCAAGCAAGTGCCGAAAACCATTGGGGTGATCTTAAGCAGTGTGGGCAATCCTTTTTTTGACGACGTGAAAGAGGGGCTTTACCAATGCCTTGCCGACCGTTCTTCTTATGATCTGTCATTGGAGATCATCGAACTAAAGGGCTATCATCCCGAGGAACAACTGCAAGCGATCAGCCGTATGATGGAAAAATCGGTGGACGGGTTGATTATTACCCCCATCAATCATCCTACCATCACCGCGCGACTAAAACAGTTGATTACCAAGGGCATTCCCGTGATCGCGGTGAATATTGATATGGAGGACCCCGAAGCCCGTACCGATTATATTGGATGCGACTATGAAAAAAGCGGTCGCATTGCAGGTGGCGCACTGGAGCTGATGTCCTTTGGCAGTCACCTGAGCGTGGGCATCGTACAAGGCTCAGACGAAGTGACCGGTCACGTTCAGCGTTTGAACGGCTTTATGCAGATTGCCCACTTGTTGCCCGACGTGACGGTGTGCTGGCAGGTTGCCTGTCAAGACGATGATGCCGTTGCTTACGAGCAAACAAAGCAAGCCCTTGCAAAGCAACCGGTGGATCTGGTTTACGTGGTGGCAGGCGGTGTGGCAGGTGTCATAAAGGCTTTGCAGGAGTCCGGTGGAACCACTGTTGCCATTACTAACGATATGCTGCCCGTTACACGGCAATATTTGGAACAGGGGTTGATCAAAGCCACCGTGTTCCAACAACCCTTTGAACAAGGCTATAATGCAGTGGGTCGTATGATCGACTGCTTATACGGACTGGACGATGTGGATCCTGCTTTGTATAAAGTCTGGATGCGTCTGGTAACCCGATATCATTAAAAAATTATTCAGTTATAAAGGAGTACATCATTATGAGCAAAGTTTATTTTCCTACCGTAAACAAAATCGCCTATGAAGGCCCCACATCCACCAATCCCTTCGCCTTTAAGTATTACAATCCCGATGAGATCGTATTGGGTAATCCCATGAAAGATCATCTGCGGTTTTCCATGGCTTATTGGCACACCTTTACCTATATGGGCAACGATCCCTTCGGCGGCGCCAGCATGGCTCGTCCGTGGGATGGCGGTGACCCCATGACCCAAGCCAAAGAACGGGTACATGCCGCGTTTGAATTTATGGAAAAAATGGGCATGGAATATTTCTGCTTCCACGACGTAGACATCGCTCCCCGCGGCGCTACTTTGGAAGAATCCAACCGCAATCTGGACGAAATCGTGGATGAGATCGAAAAAGAAATGAAGCGCACCGGCATCAAATGCCTGTGGGGCACTACCAACGCCTTTGGCGATGCCAAATTCGTACACGGCGCTTCCACCTCTTGCAACGCTACCGTGTTTGCTTATACTGCCGCACAAATCAAAAAAGCCATGGAAGTCACCAAACGCTTGGGCGGTGAAAACTATGTGTTCTGGGGTGGTCGTGAAGGATACGAAACCCTTCTGAATACCGATGTGAACCGTGAATTGGATCACTTTGCCGCTCTGCTGAAAATGGCCGCCGATTATGCCGATAAGATCGGCTTTACCGGTCAACTGATGATCGAACCCAAACCCAAGGAACCCACCCGTCATCAATATGACTTCGACGCCCAAAGTGTCATTGGTTTCTTGCGGAAATACGGCTTGGAAAAACGCTTTGTGCTCAACATCGAAGCCAACCACGCTACCTTGGCACAACATTCCTTCCAACACGAACTGCACATGAGCCGCATCAACGGTCTGCTTGGCAGTATTGACGCCAATATGGGTGACCCCATTTTGGGATGGGATACCGACCAATTCCCCACCAATCTGTATGATGCTACCCTGTGCATGTACGAAGTACTGCAACAAGGCGGCATCGCTCCCGGTGGCTTAAATTTTGATGCCAAAGTCCGCCGTGCTTCGGTAGATCCCGAAGACTTGTTCTTGGGTCACATTGCCGGTATGGATACCTTTGCCCGTGGTTTGAAGGTTGCCGCCAAACTGTTGGAAGACAAGGTGTTCCTGAAAAACATTGACGAACGTTATGCTTCTTACAACACCGAACTTGGCGCTTCCATTGAAAACGGCACCGCCGATTTCGAAAGTCTGGAACAATACGCTTTGAAAAACGGTGTTACCCCCAATGCTTCCGGCCGTCAAGAAATGCTGGAAAGCATCCTCAATCAATACATTTTGGAGGCATAAGCCATGTATTATATCGGTGTAGATTTAGGCACTTCCTCGGTGAAGTTGTTGCTTTTATCTGAAAACGGCATTGAAAAGACCGCCACTCGGTCTTATCCCGTGGAATTCCCCAAAGAGGGTTGGTCTCAACAAAACCCCGCCGATTGGATGAACGGGGTAACCGATGCCATGGACGAATTGCTGACCGACGTGGATAAAGCACAGGTGCAAGCCATCAGCTTCGGGGGACAAATGCACGGATTGGTGCTGTTGGATGACCAAAATGAGGTCATTCGTCCCGCTATTTTGTGGAACGATACCCGTACCGCTCCTCAAACCGATTACTTAAATAACGTAGTGGGCAAAGATTTCTTGCTGAAAAACTGCGGCAACATTGCTTTTGCCGGTTTTACCGCTCCCAAGGTACTGTGGGTGAAAGAAAACGAGCCCGAAAACTTTGCCCGCATTCATAAAATGTTGCTTCCCAAAGACTACGTGGCCTTCTGCCTGTGCGGCAATTATGCCACCGACGTGTCGGATGCTTCGGGTACCTTGTATTTTGACGTGGAACACCGTTGCTGGTCCAAGCCTATGCTGGATCTGCTGGGGGTCACCGAGGATCAACTCCCCACCGTGTATGAGAGCCACGAGGTGGTGGGGACTCTCACCCCCGCCATGGCACAGCGATTCGGCTTGTCTGAAAATGTGAAAATCGTGGCAGGGGCAGGGGACAACGCCGCCGCCGCCATCGGCAACCATATTGTAAACGACGGGGACTGCAATCTGTCGGTGGGCACTTCCGGTACGGTGTTTGTCAGCAGTGACAAATATGCCGCCGATACCAAAAACGCCATCCATATGTTCTGCCATGCCAACGGCAAGTACCATTCCATGGCTTGTATGCTGTCGGCCGCTTCTTGCAACGGCTGGTGGGCAGAAACAATTCTGGGTACCGATGATTTCAAGACGGAAGAATCGGCTATGGACATTGCGTCAGAAAATCCCGTGCTGTTTTTGCCTTATTTAATGGGCGAACGCTCGCCCTTAAATGATCCCGACGTGCGGGGTATGTTCTATGGTATGAGTCTCGCCACCACCCGTGCCCAAATGGGTCAGGCGGTGCTGGAAGGGGTGGCTTTCGCTTTCCGTCATAACATTGATATCATCCGTTCCTCGGGTATTGAGATC
>JAFSIW010000041.1 GCA_017439545.1 Clostridia bacterium
TCCTCGCTACGCGTCCAACGCGTAAGTACGATTGTCAGTCGCGCCGGAACGGCTCCCTCTGACGAGGGAGCTGGCAAAACCGTAGGTTTTGACTGAGGGAGAGATAACGATAACTACCCCTCCGTATTTTGCCTACGGCAAAATCCACCTCCCCTGACAAGGGGAGGCAAGCGGACATTCCCATCCTTCAACACCCGTTTCTTTTTTGTCTTTTCCCCTATCTTCGTTCTTACTCAACTATATAATTCTTACCGAACCACGCCACTATCGCGTGGTTTTCGTTATACCAACAAAGCCGACTCGTTATTTTGAGTCGGCTTTTAAGGTTTTATCCATGGTTATTTCAGCAGGGCGCTCACGCTGTTTACAAAGGTATCCACGTTGTTGGAAAGCACCACCGTGCTGCCCATTCCGTTGAGACTCATAAAATAACGGCGGTCGGTATAGGCAGACAGCCGAAGCACATCCACCTGAGAATAATCGTTGTAGGTGAGGGTCACCGTCACATAGGGATTGGCGGCATCCTTCCCATCGGTCACGTTGGTAAAGGAGGTGAGACTCAGCAGATTCACGTACATGGTACGGAAATCTTCGGTGCTGATGGTTTTGCCCGATTGGGTTACCACGGTGAGGCTGGGATCACCCGAGTCATCCTTGCCGTGGGTCAGACGGAAGGTCTCGTTGATCCCGTTACCGCATCGGATACCGATGGTTTTGACCTTGGTAATGTCGCAGGAATAAATGGTATTGCTGGCGTAGTCGGCGGTATCGTAATCCTTAAAGGCGATATCGTCCGCCAATACCTCAAAGATTGAGGGATTGCCTTTTACCATGACCGCGTAGCAATTTTCTTCTTCGTTGGTCTTAGTGCCGATAGACAGCACGTATTCCTTCCCCTTCACCACGTATCGCACCGTGCAGGCGGGGGAACTCAGACCGTATTTTTGCAGGTCTGCCGCCGTGGCACGCATGGTCAGACAGGTAGCGGCGGTCAAACCGTCCGCCACGGGACCAAGGAGGGTCTCCATGGCATCCAGATTCACGTTTTGGGTGATGGGAGCGGTCATGAGATAAATACTGTCATAACCGGGCACGGATTCCTCTACGTTTTTAAAGGACAAGGCACGGGGATAGGACCGACCGGACACGCTCAGGGCATCAAAGTAAGACAAAGCACCCGAAATAAAGTAGGGGTCTTCCACCTCGTCGCCAAACTCGTTATAGGTGGATTCATCCTGTTCCACCATAGTAATGATCTCACGGTCTACGTAGTAGTCAGCAGCTTTTAAGAAGAAGGCCACCGCCGCCGAGGTCACCCGATAGATCTGACGGTCTTGCTTGGGTGCGCCCAAGGCTTCGGGATGATTGCCGTCGTTACTTTCTACCGACATAAAGTAGTCGTCGCCGGTGGGAGTCTTATCCCCCACGCTTACCTTGACCGATGCCCCATTGTTAAAGTTGATGGTGCATTGCACCTTGGCGCGATCCAGCCCGCATTCGGCATAATAGGTCATACCGCCTTGAGGGATCTGGGCAGTACCGTCCTGCGCGTAAACCGAAGCATAAGGAATCTTCAGCAGGTCGGTCACAATAAAGCCAACGGTGGAGGGATCAAAGGTCACGCCGGTAATATCCGCACCCTGAACGTCGGTAATCAGCCACGCCAGCGCCTCTTTGGTGTATTCCTCGTAGGTTTGCTCGTCAAACACCGTTTGGGTGCCCATTTTTGAGGTCAGGGTATAGGTGCCGGTCTCATTTTGCACCAAAATGGAGGAAATGCCCCCCAAACCCAAGGCTTCGGTATCTTTGGGCGATTCCAGATAAGAGGAATAGTCAAAGACGTAATCGGTGGGCTCATCTTTCGTAGGATCGGAGGAGGTTTCACTCTCAGTATTGGTAATAAAGTCAGCCACGTAGTGGAACAGCCATTGACCGGTGGTCAGATAGGCGATCCCCTCCCCGCTCAGCACAATGGCAACGCACAGCACCGCGGCCACAAGTATGCGGGTAACGTGACGGCTTTTTTTCTTAGGCTTAGCGGCTTTGGTTTTGTAGCGGTCAGGATCGGGCTTGTCAAAAATACTGGGGCAAGCCTCTTCCTCTTTGGTCGCTTCTTCCGCCACAGCTTCTGCCTGCTCTGCCGCTTGAAGGGCAGTCAATTCTTCTTCGGGAGAAGGATTGGGATTCATTTGTTCGCTCATTATCTTCTTTTCCTCTTGATCCAGATTACCAGACTCATCACCAGCAAAGCGGCGGGAATGGCTACCACAAATACCAACAGCACAACAACGGGTGCGTAGGAGTTCACCAATTTGTCAGAGAAGTTGGTGGAAGAGATCACCTTATCTTCAATGGTGATGGTGGTACCGTCTTCTTGACCCGACAGACCGTTGAACAGGTTGATGGCCAGGGTGGAGTTGAAGGCGCTGGTGTTGGTCATAACATCGTTATAGAAGAAGCCGTCACCCGAGATCACCAGCACATGGGACTCCCCTGCCACACCGGCGGCGGAGTCCAATTTTTGATAGGTACTCATCAGCACCAGATCAAACTGACCGGTATACTCGGCATCGGCAGGTGTCCAGTTTTCTGACAGATTTTCAGACAGGGGCAGACCGCAGGCATTGGGGCCGGTGGTGAGGATCTTGGTGGTGGTATAGCCGTCTTGACTGTCAAACATGGTTCTTGCCAAACGATAGGGCATGGGCTCAAAGTACTGCTGAGCACCGTCAAAGCCTTCGGTATACTCCGAATCGGCGGCTTGGGCCAGCACCATATAGGGGTATTGATAATAATTGTTGGTGGTTTCATCATAAGCCGCAACCGGCAGGATCTCGATACCCCATTCTTGCAGGAATTCCTCCAGATTGGGCAGAGCAGGCTGACCAATGGAGGGCAGATACACCAGCGTGCGGCCGTATTTGCCGCCGTTTTTCAAGAAAGCATCCAGCGCGTCGATCTCGGCGGCGGAGTAGTCGGTCTGGGGAGAAACGATGAGACCGAACATGGCATTTTCGGGAATCTCGGCATTGAGCAGGTTGCTCACGTCGGTAAAGGTGTAGTTATTCTTTTTAAGGAAGGTCTGCACCATTCCCGCATATTCGGTGTCCACCTCGTGACCGCCGAACACCGCAACCTCTATGGAGGATTCATTGGTAACGATATACAAAGCCGATACCACACTGCTTGCCAGCGACGAGCCGGTAATGTCATAAGCCGAAACCTGATAGGTGTAGTACAGTTCTTGATTCATTTCGGTGGTGAACATATCGCTCATTTTCACCACCTGATACCGTTCAAACTCGCTGCCGTCGGTAGCGGGATGCATACAGGAAACGATCACGTCGCCGTATTCGAAATCCTCACCGGGATATTGGTTGACAATAGGAGCAAACTCGGTAACCGAGTTGGGATTGATGAAATTGACCTTGATGTTGCCGTTCATCACGTCAAAGCTCTTTAAAAAGGCGCTGACCTGACGGGCATATTTAGAGGTGGACTCGGAAACGCCCATATAACTGTCGGTCAAAGACAGTCCCTGCGCCATATAGTTGGCGTAGGTGCCGGCGGCAAAGTCGTCTTCATCGGCGCACACGGTCATGGTCACGGTCATATCAATGTTCTTCACGTAGGCGGCGTATTCATCCGACAGCGAAATGGTATAGTCCTGATTGGCGGTCAGGTCCAGACTAAAGGGATAACGGTTGGCAACGGCAGTAGCCACCACGTTGACCACGATCACCGCAATAATAATGATGGCGGTGAACACCAGCGATAAGGTGCCTTTGCGGAAGGCACGGGAAGAAAAGAAACCTTGTTTTTTCATCGTAGCGCCCTCCTTATGCATACCGTCTGCGGTCGTTGACCAGCACGGTAAGCAAAACAAAAATAAAGATCATACTGATAAAGAAAACGATATTGGAATAGTCCAGCGTGCCTTGGGTAAAGCTGGTGTAACGGTCATACACCGACAGCCAGTTGAGCACGTTTTGCGCCGCCTTGGCAAAAATGTTGGACGACAGAGAAAAGGCGTCGGCCACCAGATCCATCCCGATGATCAAAAATTCGGTGGCAAAGCACAAAATGGCGGCTACCACCTGACTTTCGGTCAGGCAGGAAAGGAACAGTCCCAAAGCGATCTACGCGCCGCCGAACAGGAAGGTGCCCAGCAGGTTGCCGAAAAAGACCATCCAGTCGGGCGAAATATAAAAGGCCACCAGAATCTGATACACCAGCACAATGCCGGTTGCCATGGCAAACACGCTGAAGGCGGCAAAGAATTTGCCCAGCACCACCGAGGTAAGCTTCACCGGTGCGGTCAACAGCAATTGGTCGGTTTTTTGCCGTTTATCTTCACTGAACAGCCGCATGGTCAAAATGGGCACGATGATCAGAATAATAATAAACATAAAGGAAAACACGTTGGGCATTTCCGGCGAGCCGTTGCTGAAATCCATAAAGAAGAAAAAGCCGGAGATCAGATAGGTAATCACCAAAATGGCAAACCCAATGGGAGAGGTGAAATAGGATTTGAATTCCCGTTTAAAAATAGCACCCATTATTCTTGTCCCTCCTGTTGTGTAGCGTCAGCGTCATTGGCAGGCTGTACGGTCTCGGCGGCAGGCTCTTCCGTGGGAAGCTCCTCCTTAAGATCGTCCACTGCGTTAATATCCAGCTTGGCAGGATCTTCCTGCACCATACGGATGTAAATATCTTCTAAGGTCAGCTCTTGGGAATACAAAGAGGTGATCGGCCACCGTTTGGACAACGCCCGCTCGGCAATGGCGCGGGAAACGTCTTGTCCTGCGCCGGGATCCACCTTGAATTCGGTGGCATTCTGATGCAGACCTACCACCTGCACCCCAACCACACCGGGAAGAGATTCCAGCATCGCCTTGGCTTCTCGGGGAGGCGCGATCATCCGTACCATCACCGAATGATCCTCCGACAGGCGGGAGGACAGTTGCGTGGCGGTTTCGTCGGCGATCTGATGGCCTTGGTTGATGATGATCACCCGCTCGCACACCGCCTGAATCTCAGACAGAATGTGAGAGGACAAAATCACCGTATGATTGCGACCCAGTTGAGAGATCAGATTGCGGATCTCAATGATCTGTTGGGGGTCAAGACCTACGGTAGGCTCGTCCAGAATCAGCACGTCGGGGTTGCCGATGAGGGCTTGAGCAATGCCCACCCGTTGACGGTACCCTTTGGACAGATTGCGGATGAGACGGTTATACACGTGACCGATCTTCACCAACTGCACGATCTCCTTCAGGTGAGGACCGCGGGGCAGCTTGGTCTTTTTCAGATCGTACACAAAATTCAGGTATTCCTTTACGGTCATATCCAAATAAAGGGGCGGTTGCTCCGGCAGATACCCGATGTGACGCTTGGCTTCCTCCGGTTGCTCCAGAATATCGTAGCCGTTCACGTTCACCGAGCCGGACGTAGCCGACAAATACCCGGTAATAATGTTCATTGTAGTGGACTTACCGGCACCGTTGGGGCCCAGAAAACCAACGATCTCACCGTCGTTAATGGTGAAGCTGATGTTCTTGACCGCCATATTGTTGCCGTAAAGTTTGACGAGGTTTTTTACCTCTATCATGGCATTCCCTCCCATATCGTTCATTGCATCATTTTTCCAAGAAAAGTCTATGGAGACACACGGTATATTTTACACCATTCCCGCCAAAAAGAAAAGGGCTTTTTTAAAGAATTTACAATTTGTTCATAATTTTCGTCCCGAATCACGCTCAAAAAGAAGCCCTCGTCGTTTTTACAGTGATTTTTTAGAAAAAAGAGGATTTTTCGTTGCAAACCGTCTCACTCTTTGTTATAATAAGGCCAATCAAGAAACGGAGGAGTTTATTATGCGTAAAATGCCCAAATGGGTCAACGAATTAAAAGATTTTGCTATGCGCGGCAACGTAATGGATCTGGCTGTCGGTGTTATTATCGGCGGTGCGTTTCAGGCCATCGTTAAGTCCCTCATCAACGATCTGGTGATGCCCTTTGTGGGACTCATTACCGGCGGCGTGAATTTTATGGATCAATTCGTGGTGCTTCGCCTGCCTGAGGGCGCCCCTGCCGAAACGGTATACAAGACCCTGCAGGAAGCCACCGAAGCCGGCGCTACCACCTTTAACTACGGTGCGTTTATCACCGCCGTGCTCAACTTTGCCATTATGGTGGTCGTGGTATTCTTTATGATCAAGTTCATCAACAAGATGACCAATCTGATCAGCCGCAAAAAGGAAGAAGAGGAAGAAGCTGAGCCTACTACCAAAAAATGCCCCTTCTGCTGCAGTGAGATTGCTTTGGAAGCTACCCGTTGCCCCCATTGCACCAGCCCGATTGAAGAGTAGTGGGTTTTGGCGCAGAACAAAAGAAGAGTAACGGGTTTTGGCGCAGAACAAAAGAAACGATTGATAGCGAAACAAATGGATCAGGTGTCTTGCAACGATTTCAGATTGCAGGGCACCTTTTTTTATGGTGCAAATCCTTGCGGATTTGAATTTATATGTTTCTTTTTAGCGGTTTTTCTCCGACTCGACGTACCAACGTACGCCTAACGTCGGCGAGAAAACCGCTTCTGCATCCAAAACCCTCCCCCGCCTCCCGCTCGGACGGTTGTGTGCGCCTCACACGGCGCAGAACAAAAGAAACGATTGATAGCTAAACGAATGGATAAGCAGAACAGTTGACACACACACAAATTGGTGTGTTATAATACCAATAGGTTTTTACTCTACATTATTTAGGAGGTAATAAAATGAAAAAAATCAAACTTAATCACGATATGATTGTTTACAATTATCAGCAAACATATTTAGGCAAAAAACTGCTGTTCACTTTAGGTTTTGCAATTCTTGCTTGTCTGCTTTTGGGTGTTTGGGCAAGTATCAACGACATAAGTTTCTTATTACCGCTCGTCATCGTCTTAATAGGTGGTACAATGTTATGGGTAAGCATTGCTTATCTTGGATCTTATTGGAAACTAAAAAAAGGCAATTATACTGTTATAACCGATACATTATGCAAAATTGAAGAATGGAAAAGAAATCCGTACCCCGCCCGCCGTAAAGATGCTACGTATTCCTTCATAAAAAGTGGCTCTTGTCCAATTACGCTGGATGGTCTTACACAAGACGCTAGCAATGAAGATCCAGATATAGACCGTACGGTAGAAGTAGGTGATACCTACTATTTGGTTTGTGTAAACAATAAGGTAGTAGGTATGTATAACCAAAGGATTTTCGAATATAATGTCTAAACTCAAATAGCAGAAAGGGAAGAAGCGGAACAATTCGCCTCTTCCCTTTTTTGTCTACAGAATCCTCAATACTAATTGTTACAGAGTTCTGTAAGAGTTGCAACTTGTCCTACAACAGTAGTTAGTTGTACCATCACTATCAGAATAAATCGTTACACGTTCTCTGGAACTTGCAGTAAAGATGGCTACAATGCCGACAAACATTTCGGGTGGGGAGATCCAGCATATAGCCCTGAAATGTGGGAGAACGATAAATATGCATTTGAAGCTGGTACGGTTTTCTTTGCGGTTAAGGGATATTAAAAATCAAACGACACATTGACTTTCAGTATTTGGTATGGTACTATACCAATAGGTTACTATTTTGTTTTGGAGTGATATCAATGAAGCGAATGATTTGTGCGATTCTTGTAGTTGTTATAAGCGTGCTTTGTGGCTGTGTTGCCACTCCCGAACTAACGCAATCCTCTCAACCGGAAGAAAGCCAAATTTCCGGATGGGTTGAAAATAATACGGCTTCTGTCGTTAATTCGATCACAAAGCAAGTCGATATCCATGATTTTGCGCAGGCGTCTTTTACACCGAGTTTTTATGGTTTTTCTTTCGAAGAAATGAACAGACGATATGGCGTAGAATGTTTGCGTTCTATGTCGGAGAGTTCGTATAGTGTCCACAAGGTAAAGCAAGGCGGCTATTTATATCAGTTTTATGACGTCGTTGACTCTGCCTACAGCGGAATCGGTTGGTTTTACGTTACCAAACAACTGTCTTCGGCAGATTTCTTAACCATTTCAGCCGGGCAAACTACAATTGAAGATATTTTGACTATTGATCCATCAACCCAAATTTATATCAATATTTTTGAGGCGGATATAAACCGTTTTGTGGTTAGCGACGATGTTGCCGTTTATTCGACATCGCACTATCTGACTGATGGTATTTACGAGATTCTTTATAAATATGTTGACGAGAAACTTGTTGTGGATAGTACGTCTTATTCTCCCGATTTCCGACTTCATATTCATACAGCTAACACAACTGTGTCAGCCAAGCTATATGATCAGGATTTTTTGTATGACAACCCTTTAAACGGTGAATTAAGAATGGCTTATGATTTGCCATAAAGATACACCTAATAGAAGCAAAAAAACTTCTGCATCATGCAAAAAAACTTCTGCATCATGCAGAAAACACGGGTGCATCATGCAGAAAAAATTCTGCATCATCCTAAATATAAATGTTAATGTGAATGTTAATGTTAATGGGAATGGGAATGTTAATACAACAAAAAGCTGTGATCTTTAAAATCACAGCTTTTTGTTGTGAATGAAAATGAAAAATTTTTTTTCAAGCGTTGCATAAAACCATGCAACTTTTTCTTTTTTTTGCGGATATAGGTGAGGGGCGCATTTCTCGGTGGTTTTTCTCCCCGCCAAGGTGGTTGACAACGGTGGCGTTTTCCATTACAATGGGAGACGGTAGGTGATTGTATGAAAATCTTGAATTTCGGTTCGTTAAACATTGATTTATTTTATCACGTGGCGCGTTTTGCCTCGGCAGGCGAGACCATCGACAGTCTTTCATACCAAAAGAACATCGGCGGCAAGGGGCTGAACCAATCGGTCGCCTTATCCCGCGCAGGAGGAAAAGTCTTTCACGCAGGCAACGTGGGTGCTGATGGAGATTTCTTGGTAAACTATTTGCAAAGCGCGGGGGTGGACACCCATCTGATCGGTCGGTCGGAGATTCCCAGCGGCAATGCGGTCATACAGATCGACCCCAACGGGCAAAACTGTATTTTGCTCTACGGCGGCGCCAATCGGCAGGTCACCGAGCAACAGATCGACAGGGTGCTGAGCGAATTTGTTGCGGGTGATTGGCTGATCTTGCAAAACGAGATCAATCAAATGGATACCATTATCACCAAAGCCCACGAAAAGGGAATGCAGATCGTGCTCAATCCCTCTCCCTTTGCGGGATGTTCCGATCTTCCCTTGGATTTAGTGGATTGGTTTATTATGAATGAACACGAATCGGCGCAGCTTGCCGGGCAGACCGATCAGCAGGCAATACTGTCCGCCCTTGTAAAGCGGTTTCCCAATGCCCGCTTTGTTATGACCTTGGGTGGCGACGGCTCGGTGTATTTTGACGGGCAAGTCTGTCACCGTCAAGGCACCTACCCCGTAGAGGTGGTAGACACCACAGGGGCGGGCGATACCTTTACCGGCTTCTTTTTTGCTTCGGTGGCGGCAGGCAAACCCGTGCCTCAAGCAATGGAACTGGCGGCTCGGGCGGCATCGATCGCCATCTCCCGCATGGGGGCGGCGCCCTCTATTCCCACCCTGCAAGAAGTATTGTAAATTGGCTTGCCGATATGCCGCAGTTTTATAAGGAAGCAATGCTTTTAAATGCGAACTTTCGGCACAATATTGCGTTAAAAGCCCTCGATATGCGCCACGTATTGCAAGACTTTTCGGTGAGAAGTGGGGGATTTTCTATCTCCAAAACCATACTTCCTTGCGGATCCGTGGCATATGGCGTAAGTGCTATATATCCAACGATCTGTTGGAGACTTAAGTACAAGGTGTGGGCAATATGACCATTTCAGTCGCCGCCAAAAGAACTTAAAACACATTGTTTAATATGTAAAGCAGATTCTTCGGAATCTGCTTTTCCCTTTTTTTAAAAATAACCTCCCACATAAGGTGAGAGGTTAAACTTGTAATTATAGATTCAATAACTGTTTTTTCTTTTGTTCAAATTCCTCTTGGGTAATAACCCCTTGATCCAATAAAGACTTATATTTCAACAGTTGATCTGCTTGGTCAACTGTTGAAGCCTTCGGTGCGGCATACGGTTTCTCGACCTGCTGCTTGCTTTTGATTTCATCTTTTAATAAATTGATGGCCCGTTGAAATTCTCTGGATTCTTCCTCAGTGATCCAATGCATATCAAACGCAATTCCACCACCGGCATAAGAGATTTCAAAAACTGAATAGTTAAATCTTTTGTATATAAATTTAAATATACAATGCACCAACACACCAAATGCTGTCATAGCTATTGCACCGACAAAAGCCTCGCCTGCTTGTACGAAAGCTCCAGAAAACAACATAATCAAGGTTGGAAGCATCATAAAAATACCATAACCTACAAATACCCAAAATAACACTTTCGAGAGAATATGCGCCCACGTAGCGCGATTATGTACAAATCCCGTACCGGTTACATCTGTTAAATCCACTGCTTTTTCTTCTGTCTTTCCGTAAAAGCCTTTGCCCCTCCGAATTAAACACTTCCCCCGAAAATAGATGCGCCGATTAGTCAAAAATGCGAATCCGTTACCTAAAACCCCGGTAGATATAAATTTTTTCAGCACATTATTTCCCAAGACCGCCTTAATCTCTTCATCCTCATCAAACAGATAGGAATATAACCGTTGTTTCACATCCGGCATTTCATTGCTTTCACTTCCGCAATTAGGACAATACCTCCCATTATATTCGTTTCCGCAATAATCACATTTCATATAGCCTCGCTCCTTTGCTTTTTTGACATTCTGTGAATGTCATAGTACAAGTTATTATAGCATATACTTTCCTTGTTGACAAGCACTAAATGTCAAAAGGAGCGTTCATTGTATGTTTATTAATAAAAATTACGATGGATTAAACAACGTTTGCGGAAAAACTATTGCTGCCCATCGCATCGATATGAAAATCTCTCAGCGTGAATTAGCTGATCGTATGCAATTAGCAGGCATCGATATTGACAAAAACGCCATCCAACGGATTGAATGTGGTAAACGATTTGTTACCGACATTGAAATCATAGCATTTGCGAAAGTATTAAACATCACGTACCAAACATTATTGCAAACACCTTGATTTCGTAAAGCAGAAAAGCAGATTCTTCGGAATCTGCTTTTCCCTTTTTAAAAAAACAACCCCCCACCGATTGGCGAGAGGCTGTAAAAAACAATCTTGTTTCCAAAAACTAACGTTTGGAGAATTGAGGTGCACGACGGGCGCCTTTGAGGCCGTATTTCTTGCGTTCCTTCATACGAGGGTCGCGAGTTAAGAAGCCTGCTTTTTTCAAAGTGGGGCGCAGTTCGGCATCATATTGCAACAAAGCACGGGACAGACCGTGACGGATGGCGCCGGCTTGGCCGGTAACGCCGCCGCCTGCTACACGGCAGACAATGTCGAATTTACCTTCGGAACCGGTGGCAGCCAAGGGTTGACGCACGATCAGTTTCAAGGTTTCAAGACCGAAATAATCATCGATATCACGATCGTTGATGGTGATTTTGCCGGTACCGTTGTATACACGAACACGAGCTACAGAGCTCTTTCTGCGGCCGGTACCATAAAAGAACGGTTTGCTATCGTACATAGTGGGTCAACCTCCTTACAGCGAATATTCTTCGGGCTTTTGAGCCTGATGTTTGTGGTCGGTGCCCTTGTAGACACGCAGACGGGTCATAGCGGCACGGCCCAGAGTGTTATCGGGGATCATACCTTTAACGGCAAGCTCCATAGCCAGTTCAGGGCGGGTAGCCATCAGGGTTTTGTATTGAACCTCTTTCAGGTTACCGATGTAGCCGGTGTGACGATAATAATACTTTTGCTCCAGCTTGCGACCGGTGAGAACAGCTTTGTCAGCGTTCAGAATGATCACGTGATCACCGCAGTCTACATGAGGAGTGAAGATGGGTTTGCGCTTGCCGCGAAGCAGATCAGCAGCAACGGTAGCAACACGACCCATGGGTTTGCCGGCAGCATCGATAATATACCATTTACGTTCGATTTCGCCGGTTTTAGGCATGTAAGTGGACATTCGTTTTCCCTCCGTTTAATATATATCGTTCTTTGATAACCAAATACACAGCGGACTTTGCCGCCCGATGATAATAACACAAGCAACAAGTAATGTCAACCGATTTTTTCAAAAAAATCAAACTTTTATTTTGTTTCTTTGATTTTCGCTTATTTTCTTTATTTTTCTCTTGTTTTTAAAAAGATGGATTTTGTTTTTTTAACCAAAAAAATCCGCCCCGCAGGTGCGAGACGGATGGCTGTGTTGATTTATTTACCGAAATAAAATTCGTAAGGATTCTCAGGCAGGTCGTTGGTGTCCTCATCTTGAACTGCCGACTTGGTCTGATAGCTGTGACCGCCTTCGGCCTCCAACAGCGTCACCTTGACCGTTTCGGTCTTTTTGGTATCCGCCTTGTACACCGCCAGGGTGATCTCGTCCCCCGCCTTGGCATTTTCGATCACGTCCAACAGCACGGTAGCGATGGTGATGGATTTGCCGTTGACCTTGGTGATCACGTCCCCCGATTCAATGCCCTTTTTGGCGGCATCGCTTTGGGAATCCACCGATTGCACGTAAATGCCCACGGGCACCTTTTCAATTTCCGCCACCACCGTACCCGCTTCGGTATAGGTGATGCCCAGCTTGGCGCGACCCTTGACCGTGCCGTTTTTTTGCAGATTGGTCACAATAGACAGCGCCCGCTCGGAGGGAATGGCAAAGCCCAATCCTTCCACCTCTTCGGTGGCGATCTTGGCGGAGGTCACACCCACCACCTGACCGTACAGATTCACCAGCGCGCCCCCCGAATTGCCGGGGTTGATGGCGGCGGTGGTTTGGATATACCGCTCACTGTATGAGCCGCTGGACAGAGACACGCGGCGGTTGACCGCCGAAACAATGCCCTCGGTCACCGTGTCGGCATAGCCGTAAGACTGCCCGATGGCCAACACCCGTTCCCCTACCGTGAGGGGCTCGGTGGAAAAGGTAGCGGCCGTAAGGTTTTTAGGATCGTTGATCTTTAAAATGGCGATATCACTGCGGCTGTCCCCCGACACGAACTGAGCGGTAAACTCGGTGCCGTTGTTCAGGGTGATCAAAAACTTGGCACCGGGCACGTCAGCGTAAATATGATCGTTGGTGAGCACGTAGCCGCCTGCGGCGTCCATAATAATCCCCGAAGCGTAAGAGCCCTTTTCACCGTCAGCCGAGTAGATGGTAATATTCACAATGGCAGGGGCAACCTTTTCTACGATCTGCTCGTAAGAATAGATCTGCTCCCCTTTGCTGTCGGTCACGATATCAAAGGAGGAAGTGCCTCCCGGCTGACTGTCCTCGTTGGAATCGGCGGGTTCCTCTTCTAACAGCGGGGGCAAACCGTCCTCCCCGTCAGACAGCATCTTCCCTGCCATAAACCCCACGGTGGAGCCGATGAGCAAGGCAACGCTCACGCCCACGCAGATCAGCAGGATCCACAGCCAGGTTTTGCTCTTTTTGGTCTTGGGGAGAGGGGCGGGAGCGTCGTAATAATAGGTCGCGGGCGTCACAACGGGCGCAGGCGGGACAATCGGCTGGCTTTCCTGCGGGTCAGGCAAGATCGACTCTTCCACCGTCTCGGTTTGTTCGCAAAGGGCGGGCTCTTGCGCCAAAGGTTGCGGGGTCGGTTCTTGGCTCACCTGCTCCGAAACCGACTCTGTCTGCGGTTGCGCCGGCTCAGGTTGATGGGGATTTTGATTGGGGTCAAATTGATTCAGATCCATAAGGCATCTCCTTTTCTTGATCGGGGGTGTGCTCCTGCAACAGCAGTTCAAACTCGCAGTAGGCGTTTTGGGCGCTGCGCACGGTGATCAGACCTCCGTGTAACGATACAATGGTTTTGACCAGATACAATCCCAATCCCAGACTGTTTTGGTCGGAGCCGCGGGATGCATCGGCTTTATAAAAACGGTCAAACACAAAGGGCAGATCGGCTTCGGCGATTCCCTCGCCGCTGTTGCGGATGCACAACCGAACGGTGTGCTCCTCTCTTCTGCCCGAAAGGGCGATCCAGCCCCCCTCGGGGGTATATTTGACAGCATTTTCCAACAAATTGCGAATGACCTGCCCCATCAGATCGGGGTCGGCCATGGTGGGCAGAGGGGGAATCGTTTCCAGCCCCTGCACCGTAATATTCTTGTCGTTGACGGCAGACTCAAACAAAAACAGGGATTGGGTTACCGTTTCCCGCAGATCCATCGGCTTGGGCGATAGGGTGATATCTCCCGATTCCAGCTTGGAAAGGCTGAGCATACGGTTGACCAGACGGGATAATCGCCGCACCTCCCCCGACACGATGGCTAAATACTCCTTTTGCCGATGGGCAGGCACGGTGCCGTCTAAAATCCCGTCCACAAAGCCTGCAATGGTGGTCATGGGGCTTTTCAGCTCGTGGGACACGTTGGCAATAAAGCCCTTGCGCATTTTCTCCCCCGCCTCCAGCGACAGGGTCATATCGTTAAAGGACTGCGCCAATTGGGCGATCTCGTCCTTCCCCTTTACGGTAATGCGATGGGAAAAATCTCCGTTTGCCAGCCCCTTTGCCGCCGTGGACATCTGCACCAGCGGCTTGGTGAGGGCGCTTGCCGCCACGTATGCCACCGCCGCCATTACCGCTACCATAAAGGCCGCCGCCAGCAAAAACAACTGCAGCAGATCCTTCATATAACCGCCCACCTGACCGGCAGGCACAGCGGTATACACCACGCCGCCGCTGTGTCCGTTCACCGTAATGGGAACGGCGGCGATGACACAGGTGGTGTGAAAGCAACCGTCCAGCTTGCCCACAAAGGTGCGGGAATACTCCATATGGGTCTGCACCAGCTCTTCGGGCACGGTTTGGGGGGTGATCTGCTCCCCGATTTGGGCGATGGGCATACCCGAAGCATTGACCACCAACACCTGACATTGGGCAGATCGGGCGATCACCGCCGCCATTTGCTGGGCATAATGGGAAAGCTGTCCGCCGGAATACACCATCGCGGCGGCTTCGATCTGCCCTGCCACCGTCAGCCCTTGGGATAACAGCAGATTTTTATTTTGTTGCAGCCAGTAGTTGCCCGAAAACGCCAACACCACGCTGCCAAGCAACAGTAACGATGCCAACGCCGCAGACAAAAACATCAGGTAAAACCGTTTGAACAGACTGTTACGCATGGGCGGTCACCACTTCAAACTTGTAGCCCACCCGCCAAACGGTGCGCAGTCCCCATTGGTCGGAAACCCCCTCGATCTTCTCACGCAGGCGCTTGATATGCACGTCCACCGTGCGGGAATCCCCGATGTAATCAAAGCCCCACACCGCATCCAGCAGTTGGTCGCGGGTGAACACCCGATTGGGGTTGGATGCCAGATAATAGAGCAGTTCCATTTCTTTGGCAGGCAGATTAACGGTGTGATCGTCCACCGTCAGCTCATAGCGGTCAATGTCCACAAGCAAGCGGTCAAACCGTAATGCCCGATCGCTTTGCCCCGCCTCATCCTTTTGAAAGCGACGGGTGACCGCCTTAATACGCGCCAGCACCTCTTTGGGCTCAAAGGGCTTGGTGACGTAATCGTCCGCCCCTGCGTTCAAGCCGTCCACCACGTCGTCGGTCTCACTGCGGGCGGTGATCATAATGATGGGGGTATCCGCCGTCTCACGGATGGTCTGACATACCTGCGTGCCGCTGTAATAGGGGAGCATCACGTCCAACAAAATGCAGTCGGGCGCAAAGGCTTCAAACTGCTCCAGCGCGGTACGACCGTTGAGCGCCACAGCGGTCTCATAGCCGTCTTTTTCTAAATACAGCCGCAACAGCTCGCAAATATTTTTATCATCATCCACGATCAGCACCTTGAGCGACACAGACAACACATCCTTTCTTTGTTCACAGTATACCCGTTAATTGTGAACAATTTTTGAATGAGAGGGAATTTTTTTCATTGTACCATTTTTGCCGCGGGAATACAAGCAAAAGAAGGGGGAAGCAACAAAAAAGCGGCTCCGCTTTTGGCAGAGCCGCATGGGGGTGTAGTTATTGGGTCACGTGGTCGGAGTTGAGGGGTACGGTGACTTGTTCTAATTTGAGCAGGGGAATAATTTCTTCCGGATTCCCTTGATAATTATAAATCGTCGCCATATGGGTGTATCCGAATTGTTGCCAATGTACGCTCGTTTCACGGGATTTTTGATTGACAAAATAATAATATTCAATTTCATTGTGGATCAATCGTTCGATTTTTCCACTGGCATAACCCTCTTTATCTTGCTGTAGAAATTCATCATAGTGGTTTGCTAAGCAAGCCAATACCGTGATCGAACAATGTGCTTCTGTCCGATAATTATATTTTACGTACCAACCGCGATCGTATTCAATATTTATCAATTCTCCGGCTTGGGTTAAAAGTTCCGTTGGACGATAATAAACGATTTTTTGATTTTTACTTTGCTGTAGTGTTACGGCACGATCATTAGTAAAATAGCCGGGGACATTCCCTTTAAACCAATTTTGCATGGTTTCTTCGTCGGTAAAGGTAGGATACTCAATGCGTTCATCCGCAAGATAACCGGTAACGTTTCCGATAGGTTTTTTTACGGCAGATACCACGTCGGATGAAAGAATTTCTTGGGTTTCGGTTTTGGGTGCTTGTGGATTATTCGGTTTTGATTCGTCCGATTCATCCATTTCTTTTTGTTCGAAGGATGCTTCCACAGACGACACACCGGTAGGAGTAACATCGGTAGGAGTAACGTCATTTTGCTTGCATCCTACAAAACAGGAAAGAAGTAAACAAGTTAAAAGAATGTAGGCAATATATTTTTTCATGGTTATTCCTCCTTTGCTCGACGCCTTGATTGGGTAAAATTTTAACCAAATTTTGGTTACACTTATATTATATAGGAAAGCACGCCTCTTGTCAACGGATTTTACAAAAAAATATGTTAACATTTTCAAGATGTGAAAACCCATGGTTTTTCACAAAAATTCACACGTTTTCCCATTTTGGGCGAATGAGATTTTTTTGCAAAAAACACTACCCTTTTCGGGAAAAATGTGATAGAATAAAGAAAACTATGCCCTTTCGAGGTGTTTTTTATGACAACACAGGAAATTCTGGAACAAATCAAGGCGGCCAAAGCCGCCACCGACACGGTGATTCTTGCCCACACCTATCAGCCGCCCGAAATTGTGGATGCCGCCGACATTACGGGAGACTCCTTTAAACTGTCTGCCGCGGTGGCCGATCTGCCCAACAAGCGGGTGGTGATGTGCGGAGTGGATTTTATGGCCGAAACGGTGAAGATCCTTTCTCCCGACAAGCAGGTGATCTTAGCGTCGCCCGACGCCACCTGTCCCATGGCGACACAGATCGATCCCATGCGGGTACGGGCGTTCAAGCAAGCCAATCCCAACACCGCCGTGTGTTGCTATATTAACACCACCGCCGCTTTGAAGGCCGAGTGTGACATTTGTGTCACCTCCTCCAGCGCCGTAAAGATCGTTTCGGCTTTGAAGGAGCAGGAGATTCTGTTTATTCCCGATCAGAATTTGGGTCGGTTCGTGGCAGAAAACTGTCCCGATAAGACCGTGACCGTGTGGGACGGATATTGCCCCGTACATAATCAGCTCACCCCCGAGGATATTTTAGCCATCAAGGCTGAGCATCCCCACACGCCCGTTGCCATTCATCCCGAATGCAAGCCCGAGGTGGTGGCGCTGTGTGATATGGCAGGCTCTACCGCCGACATCATTCGGTTTGCCAAAGCCCAATCGGGCAACGTGATCATTGCCACCGAGCGAGGGGTGTCCGAATATCTGAATCTCCACGAGGCGGGCGACAAGCAATATATTCAGGTTTGTCCCCATACCCTCACCTGCCCCGATATGAAAATGACCTCGCTTGCCGATCTGCTGGCGGCAGTAAAGGGCGAAGGCGGCAAAGAAATGAAATTGGATGAAACCACTCGTCTGAATGCCAAAAAAGCCATCGACAAAATGTTGGCTTACGGCGGTTGACCTATAACAGAAAGAAGTTGTGACTTGTGTTAGCACAATATGACGTTATTATTGCAGGCAGCGGAGTAGCCGGTCTGTACTGCGCACTGAATTTTCCTGCCAACAAGCGGGTGCTTGTGCTGTGTAAAGAGAATATGGGTGAAAGCAACACCGATCTTGCCCAAGGGGGCGTGGCGGCGGTGCTTGACCTGACCGACGATTCTTACGATCTGCACATGGAAGATACCATGATTGCCGGTCACCGTGAAAACGATCCCGTTTCGGTGAACATTCTGGTAAAAGAAGGTCCCGATGACGTGCGTCGGCTGTATCGGGAGCTGGGCGTGGAGTTCGACAAGCGTCCCGACGGCGAACTGAACGCAACGCTGGAGGGAGGACACTCCCGTCGCCGCATTGTGCACCATAAGGACTCCACGGGGCACGAGATCTCGCTCAAGCTGTGTGAAGCGGTCAAAAAGCGGGACAACATCCACGTAGCGGAATACAGCATTTTATACCGTCTTGACCGCATTGACGGCGGTTTTTTTGCCCACGTGTTACAAGACGGACAGGCTCGCGTGATTGCCGCTCCCTATGTGGTGCTTGCCACCGGCGGCATTGGGCAGGTGTATCGCTACACCACCAACTCCCCCATTGCCACGGGCGACGGCATTCGTCTTGCCTGGGATATGGGTTGCAAGATCTCCCATTTGGATTACGTGCAGTTTCATCCCTCCTCCTTTGCAGGGGGCGACGCCAACACCCGTCAGCGGTTTCTCATCAGCGAAGCGGTACGGGGGGAAGGAGCGTATCTGCTCAATTGCCACAAAGAGCGGTTTATGCATTTATATGATGAACGGCTGGAGCTTGCCCCCCGTGACGTGGTGGCGAAATCCATTATTTTAGAAAGCCGTCGCCAAGCCGACGAGCATTTTTACTTGGACATCGCCTACAAAGGGGAAGAGTTCCTCAAAAACCGCTTCCCCATGATCTATAACAAGTGTCTGGAATCGGGCATTGATATGACCAAAGAGCCCATTCCCATTTTCCCCTGCCACCACTATTTAATGGGAGGCATTCGGGTCAACATCAATGCCAAGACCGACATCGACCGCCTGTATGCCGCAGGGGAATGCGCCTGCACGGGCGTGCACGGCAAAAACCGATTGGCTTCCAACTCCCTGTTGGAGGGATTGGTGTTTGGGCGACGTGCCGCACAGGATATTTGCCGCAAAAGCGAGAATGAAACCTTTGCTCCTCCCCCGTTCCCCACGCCCGACAGCGTGGACGGTGCGCCTCTGCCCAAAGGAATGGACCTTGCCATTAACGATATTATGCAACGTTCCTCTTTTGTTTTGCCCGATATGGGCGCCGTGCGGGAAGGTCTGAAAACCATTGACCGCTACATCGCCCGACTGAAAACCGGTCACTTTGCCCTGACCCGCGAATACATTGAGACCCTTTCCCTTGCCACCGTGGCACACATTATATTAAAGGAGATTCAAGCCCGATGATGTTACCTGAATTTTACGTGGACGATCTGATTCGTGCCGCCCTGAAAGAAGATATCAACTACGTGGACGTTGCCACCGATCTATTATTAGATCCCGCCCAAATCGCCACCGCCCATATGCTGGCCAAGGCCGACGGGGTGCTGTGCGGTCTGGACGTTGCCTTGCGGGTGTTTCAACTGCTTTCTTCCGATTTTACCTTTACGGTCAATAAAAAAGACGGCGACACCTTGCGAAAAGGAGACATCATTGCCACCGTCACCGGTCCCGTCACCTTGCTGTTAAAGGGCGAGCGCACCGCACTCAACTTAATTCAGCATATGTCGGGTATTGCCACCGCCACCGCACAGTTGGTGGCACTCACCGAAGGGTCCAACGCCACCATTGCCGACACCCGTAAAACCTTACCCGGTATGCGTGCTTTGCAAAAATATGCGGTCACCTGCGGCGGCGGCAAAAACCATCGGTTTAATCTTTCTGACTGCGCCATGCTCAAAGACAATCACATTGACGCCGCAGGCAGCATTACCGCTGCCGTAACGGGACTGCGGAAAAAGTTGGGGCATACTGTGAAAATCGAGGTAGAAACCCGCAACTTAGACGAAGTAGCCGAAGCCGCTCAGGTGGGCGCCGACATTATTATGTTGGACAACATGGACAACGACACCATGACCAAAGCGGTGGAAATCATTGACGGTCGTGCCCTTACCGAAGCTTCGGGGGGCATCACCCACGAAACCTTGCAAGGCATCGCCAAAACCGGTGTGGACATTATTTCGGTAGGCGCCATCACCCACTCGGTGAAAGCCTTTGACATTTCATTGAAGATTCAAAAATAGTATGGTACTTTTAGCAGTTGATTACGGTGACGTACGTACCGGCATTGCCGTTTGCGACAAAATGCAAATGCTGGCAAGTCCCGTAGGCACCATTGTGGAGCGGGATGCCCACAAACTGATTGAAAAAATCATCAAAATTGCCCGTGAGCGCAAAGCCGAAGCCATTGTAGTGGGTGAGCCGGTGAATATGGACGGCTCCCGTGGGTGGCGTGCCCAAGCCTGCGCCGAATTTGCCGAACAGTTGCAAGAAGCATCGGGATTGCCCTGTCATTTATACGATGAGCGGTGCACCACCATGATGGCGCATAATGCCCTGAACGCCACCAACACCCGCGGCAAAAAGCGGAAAGCGGTGGTAGACACCCTTTCTGCCGTCATGATCTTAGAAGGCTTTATGGCAAGAAATCCCGTGAAAGGAGAGATTTTGTGAATCAAACACGACCTGTTTGCGCCACTGATCCCTATGTTGCCGCTGTCAAGCGGGTAGGGCGTTCTCCTTTGATGCTGTTGCTGTGTATCAGCGCCACCCTTTCCTTTGTTTGCGCAGGGATTCCCTTGCTGTGGGACGTGTTGTCCTCTGCCGCTCTGCTTTCGTTATTGCCCGAGCAAAGCGCCCTGATGGAGCTTCCCTTTTCGGTAACAGGGGTAAGCGATCTCGGATTTTGGCTCAAGGGGGTGGGCGTGCTCGCCTTTTGGCTGGTCTATGCCGCCTGCCGCAATGACCGCCGCCCGCAGTTTTCCACAGGCGGACTGACCGTTTTGCGGTGTCTTGCTGTTTTGCAAACAATTCTGGCGGGACTTGTCTTGTTCCTCGCCATCACCGCAGGCTCTTTTGGTATCGTTCTCGTCTTTACCGCCCGTGACGGTCTTTTTCAGTCGCTGTTATCCCGTGTTTCCCCGTGGGGGGATTTGGGTGTGTTGGAGGGGTTGACCTCGGCAGGCTTTTCGGTCGCCTTGGTTTTAATCGTGGCAGGCGTGATCGGTCTGCTCGCCTTTCATCTGGCGGGGAATATCGCCTGTGTACGGGCGCTGTCCTCCGTTGCCCACTACGGTCAAGGTCTGCCGACCCGACCGCTCTCTCTGTTTGCCTGCCTTTACTGTATGATCGGGCTGTTATTGCCCTTGTTCCCCACGGCCACCGAGGAAGGATTTCTCGCCGTGGCAGGACATCTCTTTGCCGTTTTGTGCGGGGTTTTCTCAGGAATCCTGCTGTTGCGATTGCGACACACCGTAGCCGACGGACTGATGCAACCCATCACCCCGCAAGGCAATCCGACAGAGGAACCTACTTCTGCCGAACAAGAGTCGGATCTCATTGCCACAAGAGAAGGGAAAGAGGAAGCGGAAGTCAAAACGGCAGAGGCACCGGGTGCGTCCCTGCCCGTTGTACAAGATCCCCCGCAAGACGGTGCTTTGGTAGATGAACCGATTTCTCCTCGCTTTTGCACCCGTTGCGGACAAAAACTGACCGAGCATCAGCGATTTTGTAACAATTGCGGCAAGCCCGTTCAATAATAATCCACCCGCATAGCGGGTGGTATTTCAGTTTCGGGCGTAGCCCTAATACTACAGGCTACGCACAAGTGCGTCTTTTATTGGCCTGTCAGCCATGCACTTGTTGCGAAACCCCGCTCAAGCGGGACTAAAACCAAGCCTCCCTTGTGTAACGGGAGGTGGCACGGCTTGCCGTGACGGAGGGATTGTTAAAAGCGATAATCTACACAAAACAATCCCTCAGTCAGCTTCGCTGACAGCTCCCTTTGCACAAGGGAGCCTTTGACACAAGA
>JAFSIW010000042.1 GCA_017439545.1 Clostridia bacterium
TATTTGGATATCCAAACGATAGTGCCGTTTATTATTCGGTGCAAGAATTCGCTTCTGATTACACGCTTTTCAGAGCATACACATCTGATGTCTATGATAGCCAAGAAGAGTTGCCAGCTAATTTTGAAACTTTGATTGATATAACAGAAAAAGTGTTACACTAACCACAAAAGCGAGGTGAAATTCACCTCGCTTTTGCTATGTATAAAAACTATCAAAAACCCGTTTTTGACACCAATGCGTTCAATGGGGCAAACCGGCGAAAAACCTAGTGTTTATGCGGCTTTCAAGCGGTTTGCCCTATTATAACGCATTCCTCTATACGGCGTACAATACCTGTGGCTTTCATATATCTTTCTCCTTTTCTGCGGCACACCCAAAGACTCCCCTTGCACAAGGGAGGCATTATCTGTGCCCACAATTATTTTACAAATTACGCTGTTAGTATCTGTAAAACAAGGAGATTTATACTATATTGTATTTATTGCTGGTTTTTCTTGTCACGGCGTGGTATAATAGTTCTATCTTAACTAGGAGTGAGGGTATATGTTAAGCAAATTATACACCACTCAGGGTGAGATGCTGACCGGCACGCCCTGGGATGTATACCCAAGACCCCAAATGCGCCGGGCAAGCTTTCTTAACCTTAATGGCATATGGAAGCTTGGGGCAGAGGGTCAGGATTCGCCCTTTTTAATCCGTGTTCCTTTTTGTCCCGAAAGCTTGCTTTCGGGGGTAAACAGGCATTTTGCCGAGGGGAGCACCCTGATTTATAAACGCAGATTTTCCCTGCCGGAGGACTTTAACCAAGGCAGAGTCCTTTTGCACATTGGCGCTGCTGACCAAATTGCCGAGGTTTATGTAAACAACAAATATGTAGGCCGCCACCAAGGCGGGTATACTGCGTTTGTCTTTGACATTACCGACGCTCTGCAAGAGGAAAACTTGCTTGAAATTCGATGCACCGATGATTTACGTGACCTTTCTATGCCCTACGGCAAGCAAAAGATCAACAGAGGCGGCATGTGGTACACCCCTGTTTCCGGTATATGGCAAAGCGTTTGGCTCGAGAGCGTACCGACGCAATATATAGAAGCGTTGCGAATCGAAAATCGTGGGTACAGCGTCCATATCTCCGTTCGGCCCGTCATGAACGGCAGGATTTGGGTTGAGGGGTTGGGAGAGTATGCTCTCACGGATGGCAAGGTTGTAATCGAACCGAAAGAGCCACATCTTTGGAGCCCGGAAGACCCCTATCTTTATCGTTTTCGTGCCATTACCGAGAGCGATGCGGTGGAATCTTATTTTGCCATACGTACCATTGAGACCAAGGTGGTGGATGGCATACCCCGGCTTTGTCTTAACGGCAAGCCCTATTTCTTTCACGGCCTTTTGGATCAAGGCTACTGGCCCGATGGCATCTATACCCCTGCCTCGCCCGAGAACTATGCCGAGGATATATTGGCTATGAAAAAGCTCGGTTTTAACACCTTACGCAAACACATTAAAGTGGAAGCGGAGGAATTTTACTACCAATGCGACAAGTTGGGGATGATCGTTTTTCAGGATATGGTCAATAACGGTGACTATCACTTTGTCCGCGACACCGTTATCCCCGCTTTGCGAATGCAAAAATTACCCGACAAAAATATGCACAAAGACCCCAACGTCCGAGGGAGTTTTTTGAAGTGCATGGAGGAAACGGTTGCTCAGCTTTGCAACCATCCCTGCATCCTCTACTGGACCGTATTTAACGAGGGTTGGGGGCAGTTTGACGGCAACAACGTTTGTAAGGCGTTACGCGCGTTAGACAATACCCGAATGATAGACACCGCCTCAGGTTGGTTTAGGAGAGAGTGCAGCGATGTGGAAAGTCTGCACATTTATTTCGGTCCGTGGGATCAGATTCGCCCCGGCAAAAAGCCATTGATGCTCAGCGAGTTCGGCGGCTACGCCTGTGCGGTGGAGGGTCATCTTTTTAATTCTGGCAACGCCTACGGTTATAAAACCTGTAACAGCCAAGAAGAATTTGAGACCCAGATTCTTAAACTGTATCGCAGCAAGGTGCTGCCGGCGATCCGCAACGGCCTTTGCGGTGCAATTTACACTCAGGTGAGTGATGTGGAAGATGAAATCAACGGCTTTTTGACCTATGACCGCAAGGTGTGCAAGATTGATAAAAAGGCTATGACCGATCTTGCCGACCAATTACAAACAGAAATAACAAAAGTGAGATGAAATTCATCTCGCTTTTGTTATGGGTTATTGCCATCCGCTTCCTCAAGGCCGAAAACGGGATCCTGGTTGTAACAGCATTCGATATGGTTCCGTCTCTCCTCCCACACAACAATCAAACGGCGGGGATCACTCCCCGCCGCTTTGCAATTTGATCTTCTGCCGTTTATATTTCTTGCTGCGGCGGATCCTGCTTCTCCGATCCCGCGGCTTTTTCCTCCATCCGCTTCCGGATGTACTTGAAAAGTCTGATCACACCGTGATAGATGGCCCGCATTACTATAAAGACACCGAACATTGCCATGAAGCCCACAAGGCCATACATAATGTCCGCAAATTCCATATTTCCGGTATTGCTGACCTTCTGCCCGATCTCAATGGCAAAGGTGATCACCACGATCACGGTAAATACATAGATCCAGGCAATGACCATTTCATGGTTTCTTTTGGCAAGATAGGTAAACAGAGGATAGATCACAAACAGCATACCCATACCCAGAATGCCGATCACCAAAAAATGCAGATCTTTATCGGAAAAGTTAGCTTCGTAGGTATTATTCAGCTGCATGATCTTATCGTGTATTTTGGCAATGATGCCAACACAATCATACAATAATTCTCTCATCGCTCGCCACAATCAGAAGTCAATGGTATCCCGAATCAGCTTCATGGTACCAAGCAGGGGTTGCGGCGGTGTGGACAGGGCATCATGCTCGTAAACACAAAGGGCCATAGAGCAACCAAGCTCAATGCCCAGGCGACGGTGCAGGGAGCATACCCCGCCCGAAAGGAACAAGAACGGAGCGTCCAGCTCTTCCTTCAGCAAATTGGTGATTCTCAAATTTTCAATTTGCTCTTCCATGCTACCCGCACCGGTGACGATTTTGATCACGTCGGCTCCCCGGCGTTTTTGCTCCAAGGCAATTTCCAGTACCCGTTCGGCAGGGGTAAATTTCAAAACGTGGGAGGACATTAAAACCTCGGCACCCTGCTGATGAATGGATTCAATCAGCTCTATCTGCTTTGTGATGGCCTCTTGGTTATCGGTCATCTCTTCGGGGTGTCTTGCAAACATATCCCCCA
>JAFSIW010000043.1 GCA_017439545.1 Clostridia bacterium
CCCCCTCGCCGCCCCTTGTCTGGGGTGGTGGCCCGGCGACGCCGTGACGGAGGGGTAGCTCTTTTCGGGATACGGATGCCGCCATCCCCTACAGATTCTGACAAAGCCGTGTTGAAAACCCGATACGTTACATTAACGTAAACTGCTGCCACATCTCACGTCTACGATATATCGCAACCACGAAACCTTAGAATTTTCCCGTAGGGGAGGGGCTCTGTCCCCTCCCGTTTGGGTTATCCTACCCCGTTTATCGTAGGGGCGGGCGTCCCCGACCGCCCGTGGTGTCGTATGGCAAGGTGGGATGGTTTCGTTTTTTTCGGGATGTCGTGGGCGCCATCCCCTACGGATTCTGCCGTAGCCGTGATGAATACCCGATCCGTCGCACAAATGGTAACCGCAATCCCCCGCTCATTTGCCCATCACACAAAAAGCCGACTGCTTACTTAACAAAGCAAGCAATCGGCTTTTTTCATTTCACCCGATCCTATTCTTCGGCTTGGGGTACATCTTGCCCTTCGCCCTCATTGGCTTGGTCTTCGGATTCCTCTTCCTCCGCCTCTTTTTCGGCGTAAGTCATATTCACCAGACTGTCGCCCTCATCCAGCCGCATCACACGCACCCCTTTTGCGGTGCGGGCATAGGTGCTGATGGAATCGGCGGCGGTACGAATCACAATCCCTGCCGAGGTGATCATAATAATATCTTGATTTTCATCAATATCCCCCACGGCGGCAACGTCGCCATACAAAGCGGTCTTGTAGTTGGTCAAGCCCTTACCGCCGCGATTTTGCAGGCGGTAATCGGTAAACTCACTGCGGCGGCCGTAGCCGGTTTCGGTGACGGTCATAAGCATGGCGTTCTCCCGTACCAGCGCAAGACCCACCACTTCGTCGCCTTTTTCATCCGACAGGGTGATGGCCTTTACCCCACGGGCAGTACGTCCCACCAGACGGGCGTCGGTTTCGTGGAAGCGGATGGCCATACCCTTTTTGGTGGCCACCAGCAGATCCTGATTGCCGTCGGTCAGGCGCACCCAACGCAGTTCGTCCCCTTCGTCCAGATCAATGGCGATGATGCCGCCTTTGCGGATGTTGTCAAACGCGGCAAGGGTGGTGCGCTTAATGACCCCGTGACGGGTGAGCATATTCAGATATTGGGGCTGGTCAGGATGTTCCACCCGCAGCATCACGGTAACCTTTTCGTTTTCTTGCAAGGGCAGAATGTTGACAATGTTCATCCCCTTGGCGGTACGGGTGGATTCGGGCACCTCGTACGCCTTAATGCGATATACACGACCCAAATTGGTGAACAGCATCACCGTATCGTGAGCAAAGCAGGTGAACATATGCTCGGCAAAGTCCTCTTCTCTTCTGGTCATGCCCGAAATACCCCGACCGCCGCGGCGTTGAGCGCGATAGGTGTCGGTGGGCAGACGTTTCATATATCCTAAGTGGGTGAGGGTGAGCACGCATTCTTCGTTGGGAATCAGATCTTCAATGTCCACCTCGCCCGAAACAGCAGTGATCTCGGTGCGGCGATCGTCCACAAAGCGATCACGAATCACCAAAGCCTCATCCTTCACAATGGTGAGAATGCGGGCGGCATTGCCAAGAATATCTTCCAAATCGGCAATTTTTGCGTGGAGTTCCTTCAATTCGTCTTCGATCTTTTGTTTTTCCAAACCGGAGAGTCGTCCCAAAGGCATTTGCACAATGGCGGTGGTTTGTTCGTCGTCAAAGCCGAAGCGATCTGCCAGCGCCTGTTTACTGTCGGCCACCGTGCGGCTGCTGCGGATCAAACGGATCACTTCGTCAATGAAATCCAACGCAGTTTTCAGCGCTTCCAAAATATGAGCCCGTTCTTTGGCCTTTTTCAGATCATAGCGGGTGCGCCGCTCCACGATCTCACATTGATAATCAATGTAATGTTGCAGCATTTCCTTCAAGGTGAGCACCTTGGGCGCACCGTTGACCAGCGCCAGCATGATCACACCAAAGGTGTTTTGCAGTTGGGTAAAGCTGTACAGTTGATTGAGCACCACTTGGGGATTGGCAGAAGCCTTCAGCTCAATGACAATGCGCATCCCCTCTTTGCTGGAGTAGTCGGCAATGTCGTCAATGCCCTCAATGCGCTTATCTTTGACCAAGTCCATCATGGATTTAATCAGATTTTGCTTGTTGACCATGTAGGGGATCTCGGAGATCACGATGCGGAAGCAGTTGCCGTGGCTTTCTTCAATTTCCGCCTTGCCTCGCAAAATCACCTTGCCCCGACCGGTGGCATAGGCGGCGCGGATACCTGCGTGCCCCATGATCACCCCGCCGGTGGGGAAGTCGGGTCCCTTAATATATTCGCACAGATCCGCAAGTTCCGCTTCCGGATGGTCGATGAGGTAGCACATGGCGTCCACCACTTCTCCCAGATTGTGAGGGGGAATGTTGGTGGCCATACCAACCGCAATACCCTGAGAGCCGTTGATCAGCAAACTGGGAATACGGGAAGGCAGGGTCAGCGGCTCTTTCAGACGGTCGTCGTAGTTCGACTGAAAGTCCACCGTTTCTTTGTCAATATCCCGCAGCATTTCCATGGCAGGCTTGGACAGCTTGGCTTCGGTATACCGATAAGCGGCGGCAGGGTAGCCGTCAATGGAGCCGAAGTTGCCTTGTCCGTCCACCATCATATACCGCAAAGAGAAATCCTGCGCCATACGCACCAGCGCATCATACACCGAAGCGTCGCCGTGGGGATGATACCGCCCCAGCACCGCACCAACCGTGTCGGCGCATTTGCGATAGGCCTTGTCGGGATACAAATTGTTTTCATACATGGTATAAAGGATGCGGCGATGCACCGGCTTTAACCCGTCACGCACGTCGGGCAGAGCACGTCCCACAATAACCGACATGGAGTAGTCCAGATAGGACTTTTTCATCTCGCTGACAATTTCAACGTCGGTTACCTTGCCCGAATTGTTCATTAAAATCTCGCTCATAATTTATCCGTTCCTTTCAACCAAGGCCTATTCCGGCTTTGTTGCAAGTCTTGCTTTCACAATTTCTACCTGTTCCTCGGTCAAGCTCCGCTGGGGAATGACCAAGATCTGCCCGTTTTGCAAGGTAAGCACAAACAGACCTTGCTCACAAAGCACCCCAAAACTACCGTCGAAGGGTTGTTGCCAATCATCCTTGGGCTCGCGGCCTTCAATATGGATGTTGATGAGATTCTCATAAATAGAAAGGGTCAACTGATTCCCCGAGGTAGCATTTTTGATGATCTTCTTTTTGGTTCGCTTGGGCAGAACCCAGATCACCGGCAGCATACCGTAGCACAGCACCACGTATACCCACATAATCAGGTTGGGCGGCTGAACGCCTGCCTTACCCAAAGCACCCAGAATATTCATCACCAGAATGCCGCTGCCAAGCAAAATGAGAATGGCGGTTTCTACGTACAGCAGCCACCGACGCTCCTTCAACTTGCCCGCAATGGTAAAGGCGTTGCCCACCTCTTCTTCGTTAAGCACGAACACCGCGTCGATTTTTTCCCCTTGGGGGAGGATGGCGGGGGTTTCGTCCTTGGCTTCTTCCTCATAGGTGTAGTCCATTTCTTCCCCTGCTTCATAGTCGGGTAATTGGATGGGCTCACCGCAGAACACACAGTTCATTTTTCCTTCTTCATCCCGCAGGATGGCTTGTTCGGCGCCGCAGGCGTCGCATTTTACCGTTTTAATTGCCACGATGATCTCCTCCTACACGTCAAGATTTTGTACATATTTGGCATTTTGTTCAATAAACTCACGGCGAGGCTCTACCTCGTCACCCATCAACAGTGAGAAGATCTCATCCGCCTTTTGGGCATCCTCCATGCGTACCCGCAAGCAAGAGCGGAAGGCGGGGTCCATGGTGGTTTCCCACAGTTGTTTACCGTCCATTTCACCAAGACCTTTATACCGTTGCACGTCGCCGCCGCCCAGTTGTTCCAAGTACAGATCCCGTTCTTCGTCGCTGAAGGCGTACATCTGTTTTTTGCCCTTGAACACCTTATACAGAGGGGGTTGCGCCAAATACAAATGCCCTTGTTCGATGATCTCGGGCATATGACGGAAGAAGAAGGTCATCAGCAGGGTGCGAATGTGAGAGCCGTCCACGTCCGCATCGGCCATAATAAAGATCTTATGATACCGCAGTTTTTCAATATCAAAATCTTCCCCAATGCCGGTGCCCAGCGCCAACACCACGGGCTGTAGTTTTTCGTTGGAGTAGACCTTATCAATACGGGCCTTTTCTACGTTGAGCATTTTACCCCACAAGGGCAAAATGGCTTGAATTTTGGGGTCACGTCCTTTGACCGCCGAGCCGCCTGCCGAGTCACCCTCAACAATGAAGATTTCGGTTTCGGTGGGGTCTTTCGAGATACAGTCTGCCAATTTTTCAGGCATTTTGGCGCGGGTGCCGCTGTTTTTCCGTTGCAGATCACGGGCTTTTTGGGCGGCTTCACGGGCGGATGCCGAAGCAATGGACTTATTGATGATGATTTTGGCGATGGCGGGATTTTCTTCCAAGAAGGTCATCAGCTTTTCGCCCACCAAATTGTTGACCAGCGTACCCATAGAGGTGTTACCCAACTTAGATTTGGTCTGGCTTTCAAACTGAGCATCGGTCAATTTCACGCTGATGACCGCCGCAATGCCTTCTTGAATATCGTCGCCCTTTAAGTTGTTGTCGTTGTCTTTCAAAAACTTAAACTTACGGGCGTAGGTATTGATCACACGGGTCAAAGCGGTGCGGAAAGCGGTTTCGTGAGTACCGCCGTCGATGGTGTGAATGTTGTTGGCAAAGCTGATGATCTTGGCATCATACCCCGTGGTGTAAGAAAAAGCGATCTCGGCGGCGGAATCTCCGTCCACCGTAGAAACGTAAATGCCTTGGGGCAAAATGCTGTCTTTGTTGGATCTTTCGATAATGAAATCCACGTAAGAGCGGATACCGCCTTCAAAGTGAAGCAGATCTTGTCTGCCTTCTCCTTCGTCACGGCGGTCGGTGAGGGTGATCTTAACCCCCGCGTTCAAAAAAGCCTGTTCCCGCAAGCGGGCAAGCAAAATGTCGTAGTCATATTCCACCGTGTCGGTAAAAATGGTGGGATCGGGCTTAAAGGTAACGATAGTGCCGGTGTCGGAACATTTGCCTTGTTCCACCAAATCGGTGACCTGATCTCCTTTTTCAAACCGTTGGGTCACAATGCGCTGGCCGTCGTGTACTTCTACCTCCAACCAGTCAGACAGGGCGTTTACTACCGAAGCACCTACCCCGTGCAAGCCGCCGGATACCTTATAACCGCTACCGCCGAACTTACCGCCGGCGTGAAGCATGGTAAATACCATAGTAACCGCAGGTTTGTTGTATTTTTGGTTGATGCCGGTGGGAATCCCACGGCCGTTGTCGGCAACCCGCATGATATTATCGTTTAAAATGTCCACCTCAATGTGATCGCAGTAGCCTGCCAAGGCTTCGTCAATGGAGTTGTCCACAATTTCGTACACCAAATGGTGCAAGCCACGCTCACCGGTAGAGCCAATGTACATACCGGGGCGTTTGCGAACCGCTTCCAGCCCTTCCAAAACCTGAATTTGCTCCGCGTCATAATTTTCGGTCACAACGGTGCCGAGAACTTCTTGATTTTCCATGGAGTTTCGTTTCCTTTCCTCTGGGAATTTAAATGATGTCTATATACAATGATTCATTTACGGGAATTGACGGGTAAGATGGGTGTGCAAGGTACTGAGAGAAAAAGAGGTGAGCAACACGCTTTGCTTTTGCTCTGTTCCGTCACACAGTACAAAGGTGACCGGCAGGTCGGTGGTCACATCCCGAATCTCGCCGTTTTTTTGGGCGGCGTTAATAAATCCGCGGGAATCCTTTTGCACCGTGACCGAGTCTAAATCAAAGATACCGATGATATGCTCGGCAGGCAACACCTGCTCCAGTCCCATGTTCACAAAACCCTTATGCTTCAACGGTTTTTTCACACAATTCACCCTGTTCAATATAAAAGCATTTCCCTTGTTTGAGCCGTAACACCGAGGCAGGGTCACAGCAGGTGATAAAGATCTGCCGTCCTGAAAATTTGTTGAGCAAATAGTCTTGACGGCTGCTGTCCAACTCGCTCATTACGTCGTCTAATAAAATGATGGGTTTTTCGTCAAAATATTCCGACAACACTTCGGCTTCTGCCATTTTCAGCGACAAGGCCGCCGACCGTTGTTGCCCCTGCGAGCCAAAGGTGCGTGCCGAAATGCCGTTAATGGTAATGTCTAAATCGTGGCGGTGAGGACCCACCGTGGTGTATCCCAATTTTTTATCGGTGGCACGGGATTCTTTTAACTGTTCTATCAGTTTTTCATAGCCGCCGCAATCGGAGGAAAATTCCGCTCCGTCGTAGGTAAGTCCCAACTCCTCTTTTTGCCCCGACAGCTCATAATAAAAGCGGGAGGCAAAGGGAGTCAGTTTTTCCACATACTTTTGCCGTTGACGGGCATAGGTACTTCCCAAGCGGGCGAGGGCATCCTCCCACAGATCCAGCAACCCTTCCATGCCCGGTGCGTGATACAACTCCCGCAGCAGGGCGTTGCGCTGATCCAGCGCGCGGTTATACTGTTCTTCTAAATTTTGAAAGGTGGGTTTTAATCGGGCAAGGGCAAAATCCATAAACTGCCGCCGCACGGCAGGGCCGTCCTTCACCAATCCCAAATGATTGGGGGCAAACACCACTGCAAACACGGTGCCGAACAACTCCGATGCTGACTTTTTTTCCACACCGTTCAACAAAATCTCTTTTTTTTCACCAAATTTATATTCCAATCGTTGCTCTCTGCCGTGAGAGATGAAATCCATGGTCAGCTTGGCGGATTTTTGGTGAAACCCGATCAACTCATTCTCTTTTGCGCCCCGAAAGGACTTGGCGCCGCTACACATCCATAGGGCTTCCAGCAGATTGGTCTTGCCCTGCGCATTGTCCCCGTAAAACACGTTCATTTCGGGGTCGGGAATCAGCCGCGTTTCTTGCAGATTGCGCCAATTGCAAAAGTGAAATTCCTGCACGGTCATTGGGAAACGACCTCATATACTACGCCGCCATATTTCACCTTATCGCCGGGATACACTTTTTTCCCCCGCATGGTGCAAATTTCACCGTTATATTCCACCTTGCCCCCTTGAATGACCTCTTTTGCCTCACCGCCGCTGAGTACGGCGCTGGCAAATTTTAACAACTCATCCAATTTGATAAAAGGGGTATAAATGGCAACCTGTTTTTGGGCAACCGAAAGTTTTACCTTCATAGATACCTCCTTTATTTAATGCGAACCGGCAACACAAGGAATAAGAAATCGTTGCCTTCGGGGGGCAAAATTTTGATGGGAGAGAGAGGACCGCTCATTTCAATGCGTACCATATCGGTTTCCACTGCCCGCAGAGCATCCAACAGATAGCGGCTGTTAAAGCCAATCTCAATACGATCCCCATCAATTTGGGCAGCAATGCGGTCGTCGGCGTTCCCGATCGCCGATTCACAGGAGGCTTTGATCTGCCCATCGTCAAATATACACTTAATAAAGACCTTGGCGCGGTCGTTGATGAGCAACGCCACACGGTCAATACTGTCAAGCAATGTTTTGGTTTCTACCATGACGGTGGTGGTATGATTGGGGGGCACAGCGGTTTTGTAGTCGATAAAATCCCCCTCCAACAGACGGGATACCACCAAAATGTGACCAATCTCAAAAATAATGTGCCGTTTACCCACCGAAATTTGAATTTGACTGTCTTTTTCAGGCAACAACTTCAAAATCTCGCTCAAGGTCTTTTCGGGCACAATGAATTTTAAATCAATCTCGTTGGTAATATTTTCTTTACGAATGGCAAGACGATAGCCGTCCACCGCTACCATGGTGATCTTACCTTGCTCCAATTGGCACAAAATACCGGTGTATACCGGCTTGTCGTCGGTTTTGGCGGTGGCAAAACGAGTCATGCGCACCATATTATCCAACAATTCCGAATGGAAGGAGAAGGAAATACCGTCCGACAGGGCGGGCAACTCGGGAAATTCGTTAGCGTTCATTCCCACAATAGAAAATTTGGAGTGACCGCTTTTTACGGTGCACATCAGATTCTCGTCCGATTCAAGAAAAATATCGTCTCCGGGCATTTTTTTCACGATTTCCGAAAAATAGCGGGCAGACAAGATCAGATCGCCGCCCTGTTCAACGTTTGCTTCAATGGCGGTGGTAATTCCCATATCCATATTGTAGCAGGTCATGGTCAGGTAGCCGTTGGCGGCAGAAAATAAAATACCTTCCAACGCAGGCAGCGTGGCATTGGTACCTACCGCTCCTTGTACTTTTGAAATAGCTTCGATCAGGGTTTTACGATCGCATCTGATTTTCATGGAAATACATCCTTTCTTTATTCAACAGGTAACGTCCATAATTTTTTATAACAATGTGTTTTTGTAAAACCATCCGTCTATTCTATCTATTCTATAAACAGTAATAGTAGTAGAGGATGTTGAATTGTTGAAAACAGCCCGAAAGGGCGGTAATATCACAAAATTTGGAAATTTGTCGATTTTGAAATTTTATGAAAATTTTTTAAAAAAGAATGACAAATAAATAACAACAGGTTTTCAATGTTGAAAGTTTAAAAAATGACGAAAATTTGGGTAATTATGTAAATTGTGTGAACTTTTGGTTTTCAACCGCATTTTTAAAACTTTCAACAGAGGTGTTTAACTTATTTGCCGGTGATATTTTTAATAATATCGTCCACCGTGGCCCGTAAACGGGAATTTTTCTTTAAATCACTCTCAATTTTTTTGATGGAAGCACTGACTGTGGAATGATTGCGTCCAAAACTTTTGCCGATGGTTTTTAATGAAATGCCGGTCACCTCACGGGCAATATAAATCGCGATATGACGAGCATAAGCAATTTCTGCATTCTGTTTGTTAGAACAAATATCCGCCGGAGTTACATCATAAGCAGAGCCAACGCAGGAAATGATGCGTTCTACCGTAACAGGCTCAGGCATATCGTCTTTTTTTACTTCGTTGATCAAGTTGCCGGCACCGGCCAGGGTAGGTTCTTCCCCAAAATTATGATAGGCATACAGCTTATTGACCACACCTTCTAATTGACGGATGTTGTTTTTTAATTGGTTGGCAATGTATTGTACCACCACGTCGGGAATATCAAAATTTAATGCCTTTGCCTTGCCGCGGATAATCAAAACGCGGGTTTCAAAATCCGGTTGCTGAATGTCTGCCATTAAACCCATTTCAAGACGTCCTTGGATTCGTTCATCCAAGGATTTAATGTCCTTAGGCAGGCGGTCAGAGGTAACGATAATCTGCTTGTTTTCTCGATACAGGGCTTCAAAGGTATTAAAGAATTCAATCTGAGTGGCTTCTTTCCCTGCGATGAACTGAATATCGTCAATAAACAGAACGTCTGCCTTACGGTATTTTTCACGAAAATCTACCGTGCCCACATTATTGATGGCTTCTAAAATTTCGTTCATAAAGGATTCCCCTTGGGTGTATACGATGGACTTTTCGGGGAACTTGCGGTGAATCTCATTGCGAATGGCATTTAACAAATGGGTCTTGCCCAATCCCGGATTGCCGTAGATCACCAAAGGATTGTAAGCATGACCGGGATTGTCGGCCACCGCAAGAGAAGCGGCGTGGGCAAATTTGTTGGATGAACCTACAACAAAATTATCAAAGGTATATTTTGCGGTCACGTCGTCACCATCGTTTTGTCGGTGTTTGGGAACGGATTCTCCCACAATGATCGTTAGTTCTACCGGAAAACCGAAAATCTCTTCAAAGCCTTTTTTCAGAAGGTCGGAATAATGACTTTCAACGATTAGTTTTTGGTAATCACTCAATGAGCGAATAATGGCGGTGTTATTTTGAAAATCAACCGGCTCCAATGATTTGATCCATGTATTATAAGCCACTTCGTGAATGGAATTGCGGCAATAATCGCAGACACCTTCCCATACGTCATAAAAAGAATTCATGGTAATTTCCTTTCTGAATTTATCTATTTTCAAGGGATATTTTTTGAGAACATTATTCCTTTACATCATACCATAAAAGGGATATTTTTTCAACATAAAATACGAAAAAACGGAGCAAAAAATCGAAGAAAAAAGCAACTTTTTTCACAACTTTTTTTATTTGCTTGACAAGAGGGGGTAATAGGGTTTATTTTATTAAAAAGATAACCGATAAGGAGTTTTTTTCTTGAATTTACTGTCTAACGCGTGGGATGTTGCGCAGCTTGTAATTCAACTGTTTTTATTGATGAGCGTTGGGATTCTTTGCGATAAATGCAAGTGGATCAATGCCGACGGCGCCAAGCAAATGACCAACGTGCTGCTAAAGGTGGTTACTTTTTGCATTATCGTCAACAGCTTTGTTTCGGTGGAATATTCCAAAGAAAAACTGATGCATCTGTTGGCAGGCGCGGTAGCCTGCACCGTTTGCACGTTGGTGGGACTGTGTCTTGCCGCTCCCGTGTTTTGCAAAACCCCTGCCGATCAGCGGGCGGTGTTGCGGTTCGGTACGATGTTTTCTAACTGCGGTTTTATGTCGCTGCCCTTGGTGTCCGCCATTTTAGGGGTGGACGGGGTATTTGTGGTATCCATTTTTGTGGCGCTGTTTCAGGTACTGTGCTGGACCGTGGGAGTGAAGATCTACGGTCATTTTGATTCTAAAAGGGCGATCAAGCAGATTTTTCTCAATCCCGGTACCATCAGCGTGCTGTTTGGATTGCCGCTGTTCTTTTTACAGGTAAAATTTCCCTCGCTGATTATGGAACCGATGGGGATGCTATGTGATCTGAATACCCCTGTAGCGATGATCGTAACCGGCTTTTATTTGTCCAAAATGACCTTGAAGCTGCAAAAAGGGGATGGGCTATTGTTTTTAGGCGCCAGCCTGCGACTGGTGATCGTGCCGATGATTACCTTGGGTATTTTGTATTTGTTGGGAATACGAGGAAATCTGTTGGTAGCGTGTATGATTCCTTCTTGCGCTCCGTCGGCCAGTAATACGTCGCTTTTTGCGGTGATGTTCGGCGGCAACGAGATATACGCATCACGGTTTGTGAGCATCAGCACGATTTTGTCGGTGATAACGATGCCCTTTATTGTAGCGCTGGCCCAGTTGACGGTGTAAGAAAAAGATGACGATTTTCCTTATAGATAAAAGATTGAATACGGTATCGACCCCCATCGAGAAATCGGTGGGGGTTACAATTTGTAGAAAAAGCGCGGGCAAACGAAAAGATTGACAAAAATTTATCAATTTCTTTATAAGCAGATCGGTCATTCCCCTGAGTGGGACGGATAAACGTTTCCCCACGGGACAAGCGAAAGCCACAGTTTTGTTTGATGAGGGGGTAGGCTACCCAATACGTTACATAAACGTAAACGGCATACATTCCACGTGTGCAATTTATCGCAACCACGAAACAATTTCCGTAATCGTCCGTAGGGGAGGGGCTCCGTCCCCTCCCATCTTCCACAATTCTGCCCTTTTTCCCGTAGGGGCGGGCATCCCCGACCGCCCGTGGGAGGTAACGCCACCCAAGCCTCCCTCTTGAGGGAGGTGGATTTTTTCGGGATGTCGTGGGCGCCATCCCCTACCAATTCCGACGTAGGGGAACACCCGATACGTCACATAAACGTAAAACATAGACAACCCGCGTCTGCGATTTATCGCAACCATGAAGTCATCTGCCGTAATTGTCCGTAGGGGAGGGGCTCTGTTCCCTCCCATCTTCCACAATTCTGCCCTTTTTCCCGTAGGGGCGGGCGTCCCCGACCGCCCGCGGTGTCATATGACAAGATTGGTGTTTAAAACAATCCCTCCGTCACGGCTTCGCCGTGCC
>JAFSIW010000044.1 GCA_017439545.1 Clostridia bacterium
ATCCGCACTTGAAAAATCTTCGACCTCAATGGGAGGAGATTTTGAGGGATTTGTTTCTCAATCGGGCGAAGGAAGGCTGTCGCCTTTCAAGAACGATTGGGGAAGAAAGACCCGAAATATACCGCATTGAGGCGGGTTCGGATTTGCCGCTCTACCCTACGGTAGAGCGTTTTTATGTAGGGTTATAAGGGAAGCTGTAAGGGATGGCCGTGCTCCCGAATGTAGGCAAGTCGCAGTTGGGTGGCAGGAATGGGATCACCGTATTCCGAAAGGGGTGGCAGGTCGGCGTGAACGATGAGAATATACTGCTCGTTTAAGCGAAACAGCTCGGTTTTGGGAACGGGTTTTCGGTTGATCTGTTCCAGCGCTGCCAATAAGGCGTCTGCCGAAGCCAATTGGAGAATGCAAGGCAAGACCCGACGGTATCGCTTGCGTTTTTGACCAAGAGAGGTGAAGTAGAGGGTGCATCCCCCGCCGGGAGAAGGAAATGCCTCGATCATCAGCTTTTGGGGGTGACGGTCGAAGCCGGTGATGGCGCCTGCCCCCTCCAGCAGGATCTTCAGTAAGCGACGGGTTTTTTGATCTTTGTAATCCAATTGCCCGTAGCTTAACCGAAAGGTGTGCAACTCTTGTTGCGACAATTCCACCCGTAGGCTTCCGTCGGATTCTCGGGTGATATTCATATGCCTCGCCGCCTTTCTGTGTGTTACTTTTAGTGTATGACGGGGACAAGCGGTGTGCAAGTGGTGTTTTGTTGGAAATTTTGTCGATGGAAACAGGTCCTTACCACAAAAAGTGGTAAGGACCTTTTTTTACGCGTTGATGGGTGCCATTTTGGCATACGCCTGTGCAATATTCAGCATATGATCGCCGATTCGTTCAAAGTCGGTGAGCATTTCGGAGTACAAAATGCAGCCTTCTTCGGTGCATTGTCCCCTCCGCATACGGGTGATATGATTGTCCCGATAGGTGACGGTCATATCGTCGATGCGTTGCTCCAACGCGGCAACGGTTGCCGGCCAGATTTTCCAAGCCGTCGCTCATCATTTGCATACCGTAAAGGAACAGAGCGAGACCGCCAAGCAGTCCCAACAAAATGGTAATGACGTTGATTTCGTTCACGGGAATTCCTCGATTCTTGTTATTTTGACAAGAAAAGTATACCCCCGCCCGTCCCAAAAGGTCAAGTTAAGGGTTTGTTAAATCTTGGTAATGAAAAAGGAAACCGCCTTGTTTTCCCAACAAGGCGGTTTACCATACAACAGTTATTCTCCTTTTTTGCCCAGCTTGGCAAACCACGAAAAGCTCAGCGGCCACAAACAGCCTGCGGTGAGCACCACCAAAAAGTAGCGGACCGCGCGGGCAGCATACACGTGGCCGATCAGCCATTCCAACGGGGCGCGGGTGAGTTCCTTGACCGCCAGCACCAGCAAAAGTCCCACCACTACCTTGATAAGTTGTGCCCACCAAACCCCGCTTGTGGGGAATCGGGTGAATTTGTGATCCACGGTATATACCAGCAAAAAGCCTGCCATGCAGCCAAGCAGGGTATAGGCGTTTTTGACGGCTGATTCATAGGAATGAATGTTTTCTGGCAAAAAGACCGACGGGGGGAAGGCGTAACATTCCAAAAACAGGGTGAGTCCCATCACCGCCAGCGTAAGCGTTCCCAGCACCGCATACATAAAGCGAGGGGAGTCGCCGTATTGGTAAAACAGAGGATACCCCACCAGCACCAGCAGCAGGGCGACGCCCACCGAGGTCAGCACGTCGGCAGGGGTGTGCACCCCCAGATACAAGCGGGAAAAGGGCACCAGCACGCACAGAACGAGGGAGAAAATCTGTAACCATCGGGGGTTTTTCCACCGAGCCATCCCACCGAACAGCCCCACCGAGCTTTGGGTGTGACCGCTGGGAAAGGAGTAACCGGTGGCTTCTTCCACCGCCGATTCCACCACCGTGAAATTCGGGTCCCGCACCCAGGGACGGGGAATGCGAAAGACCATCTTTAAAAACTGATTGCAAACCGTGCCGAAAAAGCCTACGGTAAACAAATAATAGCCCTGCTTTTTATTGACGCACCAAAACACCACCATGGCAATGACCATAAACAAGGTTTCTTCTCCAAAGGCGGTAATCAGCGAAAAAAATCCGTCCAATACGGGATTGCGCAGATCTTCTAAAAGGTATAAAAACGACATCGTACCCCTCCTGTCTTATATATTATACCCAAAGGCACTTCTAAATGCAAGACTCATTTGCGGGGCAAAAGAAATCTGCTTTTGCGGGGAATTTTGCAGGAAACCATTGACGGGGAGCCAAAAGTGTGCTACACTACCCGTCGAAAGAGAGGATCTTGCTTTATGGATTCTGAGGACAGTAACAGTAACGATACTGCCAATCATAAGAATATACGGCATATCTGCATGACCGCGCTTTGGTCGTGCGGGTGTGCTTTTGTTTTTAAAAAGGAGTTTGAATGGTTGTGAATGCGGTGTATTATATTCTGTTTATGGTGGTGCTGGTGGCTTGCTCGGCCTACTTTTCGGCTACCGAAACGGCTTTTTCGTCCCTCAATAAGACCCGTCTGAAGGCGCTTGCCGAAAAGGGGAGCAAAAAAGCGGCTCTGGCTCATAAGCTGTCAGAAAACTACGATAAGCTGATCTCCACCATACTCATCGGCAATAATATTGTGAATATTGCGGTGGCATCTATCGGTACCATGCTGTTTACCTTGTGGCTGGAGCCGGCCGTAGCGGCAACGGTTTCTACCGCCGTGGTCACGGTGACGGTGCTGGTGTTTGGTGAGGTATCGCCCAAAAGCATCGCCAAGGATTCCCCTGAGCGGTTTGCTATGTTTTCCGCTCCGCTGATTCGGGTGTTGGTGGTACTGCTTACCCCCGTCAACTTTTTGTTCAGCCTGTGGAAAAAACTGATCGCCAAGCTGTTCCGCGCTAAGGACGACACCAAAATGTCCCAAGAAGAGCTGCTGCTGTTGGTAGAAGAGGTACAGCAGGAAGGGGCGATCGACGATGACGAGGGCGATCTGCTGCGCAATGCCATTGAATTTACCGACCGCAACGCGCAGGATATCCTTACCCATCGGGTGGATTTGGCGGCGGTGGATCTCACCGATCCCAAAGAAGAAATTGCCGCGTTGTTTGCCGAAACCCGTTTTTCCCGTCTGCTGGTGTATGAAGAAACCATCGACAAGGTGGTGGGCGTGGTTCACTTAAAGGACTTTTTCACCCCCGACGGCATCACAAAACAGCCCCTTGCCGATATACTTACCGATCCCGTATACGTGCAAAAGTCGGTGAAGATCGACGATCTGCTGAAACTACTGCAAAAAAATAAGACCCATCTTGCGGTAGTGGTGGACGAATACGGCGGCACGCTGGGCATTGTGACTATGGAGGATATCTTTGAGGAACTGGTGGGGGATATCTGGGACGAGCACGACGAAGTGGTAGAGGAATATACTCCTATTGACGAGCACAGCCAACGGGTGGATTGCTCGGTGAACGTGGAGGATTTCGGCGAATATTACCGGCTGACCATTGAAACCGAGCGCAACTCGGTGGGCGGCTGGGTGATGGAACAACTGGGCAAGATTCCCGAGGTGGGAGACGCCTTTACTTATGAAGATCTGCAGGTAACCGTTACCGAGACTGACGGCAATCGGGTAACCTTTGTGACCGTTTGCCGTACCGAAACCTCTGTGTCGGACGAGGAGGAAGAACCATGAAATTCATAACCATTTTGGCAAGTGAGATTGCTCATCTTGACAGCGACGTGATCCGCGGCGGCGGCACCGACGATACCGCCGTTTTGCAACAAACGCTGGATTTAGCCAAAAACGGCGACGTGGGCGTGCATCTGATCATGGACGGTGCGGCGCTCATTCGTGGGCTGAAGGTCTATTCCAATACCACCATTGAATGTTTGTCAGCGGCCTGCGGATTTTATCTTGCCGACCATTCCGATTGCCCTGTGATTCAAAACGGTAATCTGCGCAAAGAAGGGCAGGCAATCGTTGACCACAATATCACCCTTTTGGGTGGCACCTATAACCAAAACTGCGCCAATCAGGTGCATAGTATTCATTACGATGATGACCGCGGATTTTTCCCCGGCTGGAATATCCCCGGAAGCGCCCCCTCTTCCGATGGGGTGGTCAACCACCAATGGGTGGGTGTGCGTCGGCTGACCTTGCGGGACGTGGTCATTCGGGATCAGCGCACCTATGCCATGACCTTGTGCAACTGGGAGCACGTGGTCATTGAAAACATAGAGATTGAACTGCCCGGACGGGTACACGGTCAAAATCAGGACGGCATTCACGTGTTTGGTCCCGGTCGGTTTTTGACCATCCGCAACGCAAGCGGATGCACCAGCGACGATTTTATTGCCCTTGCTCCCGATGAGCGGGACGGCATTTCGACCATTACCGACGTGGTGATCGACGGGGTCCATTTGGACGACGCTGACCAGGCCATTCGTATGCTGTGCCACAAAGACGGGGTGCTGGACCGTGTGACCATTCGCAATATCAGCGGTACCTATCGCTCCTTCGGCTTTTTTATCAACCCCTTTCACCCTACGGGATTGTCTGAAAATGCAGGGTATCGCAATATTTTAATTGATGGAGTTGACCTGCGCTCCAACGGAGTGGACTATACCTACACACCGCCCTTTTTGTTCCGGGTAGGGGGACAGGTGGACAATCTGACCTTGAAAAATATCACCCATTATTGCCCGCATGACGCCCGTCCCGTGGTGGACGTGGGTCTGCGGTATTATATGGACAACGTGCCCTCTCCCGACGGCAGTATCACCCACGTGCGCAACCTGACGGTGGATGGGCTGACCGTGATTCGCAAAGAAGGCTCGGCGGCGGGGGATCTGATCCGCCTGCAGGATTGTAAGGTGGAGCATCTGGCGGTGAAAAACGTCACCGTGTTGGACGACCACAAACGGGGCAGCTTGATTGCCTTGGAACAAGGGGCAACCGTAAAAGCGTTGCGGCTGTCGTCGGTGTATGCCGACGGCTTGGAACAAACCGTAAAAACCCACGGCGGCTCGGTGGAACACTTGATGGAAGAATAAAAGGAAATAATTTCAAAACGCTCTGCTAGAGGCACACTCCGTAAGGAAGTGTGCCTCAGTTATATTCGCCTTGCGGCGAGTGATATTGCTTCGCAGTGATATGATGCTTCGCATCGTGATATTGTCCTTCGGACAGTTTTGGAGGCGAATATAATATCACTGAAACTAAAAAGTTTCAATATCACTTTGCCGTTAGGCAAAATATCACTGTGAGACCTG
>JAFSIW010000045.1 GCA_017439545.1 Clostridia bacterium
CTCCTTCACATATAAGAGATATCATAGGTACTCGAGTGACAAAACTCCCGTGGCACCAAGCAGAGACAAAGTATATATACAATGCCGCTGCCATGCATTATTTCATGCAGCCTGCAAGAAGATTTCGTCAAAAAATTTAAATCCCGAATTTTCATCGGACGCCCCCAACTTATTTCTTGGGACGTTTTGCACCGTATTTGGAACGGCTTTGCATTCTTCCGTTAACACCTTGCGTATCCAAGGTACCACGGATAATGTGATAACGTACACCGGGGAGGTCCTTTACACGTCCGCCGCGGATGAGCACCACACTATGCTCCTGCAGGTTGTGGCCTACACCGGGAATGTACGAAGAAACTTCGATACCGTTGGACAGGCGCACACGAGCGATCTTACGCAATGCAGAGTTAGGTTTCTTAGGGGTAGTGGTTTTAACAACAGTGCAAACACCGCGTTTTTGGGGAGAATTTTGGTCATTCAAAACACGCTTTTGAGAGTTGTAGCTCTTGAGCAAAGCAGGAGTTTTGGACTTTTTCTCGATGGTTTCACGACCCTTGCGAACCAACTGGTTAAAAGTGGGCATATCGTATCTCCTTTCTTACAAATTATTGTAAGTGCCCATAAATAGGCACACTACAACAGTGATATAGTTTAACATCAATTTACATATTTGTCAACACTTTTTTTGGTTTTCTTTTTCTATCTTGATTATTTTTCCAAAAAGGGTGGATTTTACTCCGCCAACGCCGTTTTATTGGCTAAAAAAGGAGCAGGGTCTCCCCTGCTCCCAGCACAATTATAGAAAATTACTTCCAATTCACCGTTACGGTAACCGGCGCTTTAACTTCATTGACGGTTGTATGAATCACCACCACCGATTGGTCTACACGGAACTTGACAGAACAAGTATTTCCGTTGCTGTCTATCGCTGTAACCGAATCCACCTGTTTTCCGCCGGAAGCAAAAGCAGACGCCACGGTGGCTTTGGTGGGAGCGGCTATCGTAAAGACCGACTGGTTGTTTTCAAAGGCTTTTTCGTCCATCAGCGTATCGCCGCTGAAGACGAGAGTGGGAACGCTTGTTTGCAGCGCATCGGTGATATCATAGAACAGATATGAATGATCTTTTTGAAGGGTAGTGCCGCGTTTGACGCTCATATTGGCATCAAACAAATCAAGATAGGTGCGGGTGGAATCCAGTTTGATGCCGTCTTTCAACGGATGCACACCAAAATAATTCCCTCGTTTTGCCGCATAGACCGACGAACCAAAATACGGAGTCTTACTACCGCGAAGCGCGATTTGCGCCATATCAATCGCGGCTTGATACCCCGCTTCGCTGTTAAACAGACTGGCGGTAACGCCCACCATCGTCACCTTACCTTTGCCGCAAGGAGCAGTAATTCCTATCGGCACGCCATCGGCGGTCATAAAGGAATTAAAACCGCTTCCCTTAAAGGAAATACAATAAGGTGCGTGCATAAAGCTGATCATTTCATCGTTGAATCCGCCGCCGTTCCAACGGATGGTGCTAAGTTCAGGCACTTTGCCGTATTCCACTTGCACGTTGATGCCCATCTGATCAATCAGATGCTCCAGAGGGGTGGTCTCCGCCTCGCCCCACCAAGTATCGGACAAGGTATTAAAGTTATTTGTGCCGCCGTAATACAGCAGACGCCCCCCTTCTTTGACCCATTGGGCAATCACCTGATTGACTTGGGGAGACAACGGTTTGGTTACGTCATAGGTAAGGATCAGCAGGTTGACGTCACGCAGTTGTTTCACATCGGTCAGGTTATCCAGCCACACGGTATCCACCGCAACGCCGTCGTTCATCAACGGGTAGGTAACCGACGTAATAGATGGGAGGCAATCGCCTGTGATATTGCCGGTTGCCCATCGATGCCAGCCCGCTGAATCAGACATACCAAAGGCGACGCCGGGCGTGCCGGTATAAAGGGTGGTATCATATTGATGCAGTTGGCTAAACATGCGCTGACCGTTCAAAATAACGGTTTTGTATTCATCACTCGCCGAACCAAAGGAACGACCGGGCCATATGGGTGTTTCGAAAGCGGCGGAATCGTTTTGCATCATGGATGCTACTACCGTATGATGCCACAATCCTTTTTTGTCTTCGGCAGACAAGGTTGCGTCATCACTGGCAGGGTCTTGCAACAAATACAGTTTTTGATCGTCCCGTAACATTTCACCGTAGCAATTATATTCGTACAGAGCGGTGGCAAACGGATTTTGCTTTGCCGTTGCTCCGCCATAGCTAAAGGACATATTCACACTGTCAGACCAGACCTGTGCGATCACCCCGTCAATGGTGTCCAGCGAGCAGATCATACCAAGGCAACTATTGATGCTGTGCTTGGCATAGTTGGTGGTGCAATGACTTGCCACGTACACTTCTACGTCGGGGTATTTTGCTTTAATACGGGAGGAAAGCACGTCAAAAGCGTGATAGAACATATAGGCTTTGAAGGATTGATTCTTATACATCGCTTCGGGTGAAAGATCAAAATCCTCCCACTCTTCGCCGTAATATTCTTCATATGCTTGTTGGTACCCTTGGGAATAACCTGTCTTGTTAAAAAATTCAGGTTCTTCCAAGGCTACGATCTTTACGAGGCCGGTATCCAAATGGCTTTGCAACATCCCCCACTTATAATCGATATAAGCATCGGTAGGTACCATATAGTAATCTTCTGTGGGGTGGTCCATATAATTCCCGCCAAAATCGGTCTGAACGTCCATCATTCCCCGCTCGGGGTGCAGGTTACGGTATTCGCCGATCTGATTCCCATCGGCATCGCGAACCAATCCGTCCCGCGTCACGGGGACCATAATGCCACGCACTACGTCTTTCCCGTACTCGTATTTATCTGCCCATAAAGACCAATAGGGAGCTCCGTTACCCGTATAACCGGTGGATGCATAACCCAAAACGTAAGAAACGTCTACGTCATATTCCCCGTTATATCCATACCCGATTTGAGTCAAGGTAACAGGATAGGAATAATTGTAAGCAGAAAAGTCGGTTTGATAGGCTTTGACCGAATCAAGTCCCTCCGCTGACGAAAACAACTCCACGTCAAAAACGCTGCGGTTGCCTACTACGTATTGCAAAATCTGCAAAGCATCCTCCGCATTCACGTTTCCATCGTCGGATACATCTCCGCAAGTTTTTTGAAGCTCGCTGAAATCCGCTTTACCAACAATAGATTTCAAAACCTCCAAAGCATCGTTGGCATTCACTTTGCCATCCAAAGTAACATCACCGTATACCTGTTCGGTGGCGGCGGTTACCCATACACTGCACAGCAAAAAGGTTGCTAACAATAGACAAATTGTTTTTTTGAACATGGGGCTTTTCCTCCTTTTTAGGAAAAAGTGGGAGTTATTGCTAATTTGATGGTATCACACAGCATCAAAAAGAACAATATGAAATAACAGACATTATTATAGTATCAAAAAAGGCGAAATAACGGTAGTCTTAGAGAAAGCAGGACAAATTCGACCGCATCACGCCTGATAAAACATTCCGTGCACCGTTTCCACTGTTACATCCTGTTCTTGATCGATCGCCAAAGTAACAGGCTGATCAAAGCAAGGCACGTGGCAAGCAAACATGGTTTTGCAACGATATTCGGGCAAAGGCGCATAGCGGGCAATGGGCTGTTTGTTGGCGGTGACCGCAAAGCAACCGTCGATCATAGGCAACACCAATACACCCGCAGTGGCAGGGTCAAGGGTCAGTCCCTTGCGTGCGTCAAAGGTTACGGGAGTGCCGCTCACGCTGTCGATCAAACGGGTGATCTCATCAATGGTCTGATCCATTTGGGCGGATTTTGCTTTAGCATCGTCATAAGCCGCTTCTTGCCGTTCGTTAAAGGTAACCAAGTCTCCTCTGCTGTTTTGCACCGACAGATTTTCACACAAATGATGCCGCAACAAGCCGCTCACATTTTGCACCCGCACTTGTTCCAGCGCAAGGTCGGTTACGTTGTCGGCGGCAAAGGCGCACCGACCGTCGGCTTGCTCGCAGGTGACGGAAACGTCGTTAAACCGAATATTTTTGGCATTACGCAAAGTAAAGGCAGCAGCAGGCGGTGTGCCAAACTGCAAACAGGATTCGGGATAAAATCCCACGTAGTCCAGCAAATCGGGTTGATCGGTCTTTTGACCGTCTTCCACCGTTCCCCCACCAAGACAAGCAAGGCGAATGTGGGAAAAGGTCACGTCTTCCATCACCCCGTCGGGCAAGGAATACAAAAGGCATCCGCTGTAAGGGGTATGCGGACCAACTCCCTCCAGATGGCGACGCTCGGTCAGCACCGCCGAGACATTATTGAACAGAATCCGTCGCATAGCACCGCAAGCAGGACGACTTCCGTTGGAATAAATACTGAAAGGATAATGCGTATTGGTGATAAAGAAAGGTCGGGTGACGCGGTCCATGGTGATATTGGAGAAAACAAAATCCTCAAACACCTTATCTTCGCACAGTTGCAGTTTAATGCCGTCGTTACTGTCGTGGAACACACAGTTGGACACGGTAATAAACCGATAATCGGCGGCGGTTTCGGGACCGATGCGAATGCATCCCCAAAATTTAGAACGGATATTGCAGTTTGTAATGGTAAACCGCTCACAAGGCTCTTGGGGCGTAAGGGTTTTGAGCCCGATGCCGTCGTCCCCCGCATCAATGATGCAATCGGAAATGGTAACGTCCTGCCCGCCGTCAAAGTCAATGCCGTCGCCGCAGGCAGTACCCGTAGAGTCGATATGAAGCCCCCGAATGGTCACCTTTTTGCAGTTGAGCAAATAGTTGGTGAAGGAACCGGGACGGGTCATGGTCACGTCTTCTAAAAACACGTCGGTACAGTTAGAAAACACCACCAGATAGGGCATACCTGCTCCCGCAGGGGTTTTGCCGCTTTCCCGTCGACCGTCTAACGTGCCGTGACCAAACACCCCCACATGGTGGGCGTCTTCAGCCATAATCAAGGCTTTGCAGGGATTGACGCGGGAAGCGGGATCATTCATCAGATTGGGATTGACCAATGCGGCAGAACGGGCAATCCAGGCGCATCCCCGACGGGTGGGTTTAAACAGCGAAAAATCGTAACTTGCCAAAATTTCGGCGCCTGCTTCCAGTTCCAAAAAAACATTGCTTTTCAGTTCAATGGTACCGCTGACGTATTGGCCTGCCGGCACAAACACCGTGCCGCCACCCGCTTTGACACAAGCGGCAACGGCTTGTTCAAACGCAGCAGTATTGTCGGTTATGCCGTCGGCTACCGCGCCAAAATCCAACAGATTTATCTTCATACCATAACCTCCCATGGGTTGATAGTTTGAGTATAACAAAAACCACCCCAAACTGCAAGTACAGTTTGGGGTGAATATGGGATTATTCGTCGTCTTCGTCTGCTTCCCGTTCGGCTTCTTCTGCCAATTGAGCGGCAAAAGCTTCACCGATGGTGGCATGCAGTCCGTCGCCTTCTTCGTAAGCAAGATCGTTATTCTTCATACCGGTACCGGAGGGAACCAGGTTACCGATGATAACGTTCTCTTTCAGACCGATCAGCGGATCGATCTTGCCCTTGATGGCGGCATCGGTCAGAACCTTAGCGGTTTCTTGGAAGGATGCGGCCGACAAGAAGGAGTCGGAAGCCAAAGCGGCTTTACAAATACCAAGCAGCATGGGCTCGTAGGTGGCAGGTTGCAAGGGAGAGCCATCGGGACGGGTCTCGCCTGCATCGATGCGGGCTTGGAGTTTTTCGTTCTCGATGTAGTAACGGCTCCGTTCAGCCAGCGTGCCGCCCATCAGGTCGGTATCACCGGCATCCAGAATCTTATACTTCTTCATCATTTGACGAACGATAACTTCAATGTGCTTGTCGTTGATATCTACACCCTGGGTGCGGTATACGCTTTGTACCTGAGCGATGATATAGTCTTGCACCGCTTCTACGCCGCAAGCATCCAGCACGTCTTGGGGATACAGCGAGCCTTCGGTCAAAGATTGACCTGCTTTAACGGTCTGACCGTCTTCCACGATGATGTGATAGCCGTAAGGAATGGTGTATTTCCGTTCGTCAGCCAATTCATCGTTGGTGATGACGATCTCGTAGTTCCGTTTTACCTCGCCGATGCGTACCACGCCGGGGATACCGGCAATGATCGCGGCCTTTTTGGGACGGCGGGCTTCAAACAGTTCTTCTACACGGGGCAGACCTTGGGTAATATCTTCTGCCGATGCGATACCACCGGTATGGAAGGTACGCATGGTCAGCTGAGTACCGGGTTCACCGATGGACTGAGCGGCAACGATACCAACTGCTTCGCCTTGGGATACCAATTTGCCGTTGGCAAGGTTGGCACCGTAGCATTTTTTACATACGCCGTGTTTGGCTTTGCAGTTCAAAACAGAGCGGATCTTCAACCGTTCTACGCCGGTAGCCACAATGCGGGCGGCGTCTTCATCGGTCATCATATGCTCATTATCCATTACCAATTCGCCGGTTTCGGGATGATAGAAGTTTTCGATCAGATAACGGCCAACCAAACGTTCGGACAAGGGTTCGATCACGCTCTTGCCTTCTTTGATGTCGTAAACTTCGATACCGATATCGGCACCGCAGTCTTCTTCACGGATGATAACTTCTTGAGAAACGTCAACCAGACGGCGGGTCAGGTAACCTGAGTCAGCGGTACGCAAAGCGGTATCCGCCAGACCTTTACGGGCACCACGGGAGGAAATGAAGTATTCCAAAATGTTCAGACCTTCACGGTAGTTAGAACGGATAGGCGTTTCAATGGTACGACCGGAGGTATTGGCAATCAAACCACGCATACCTGCCAACTGACGGATCTGGTTCATGCTACCACGAGCGCCGGAGTCGGCCATCATGTAGATGGGGTTGTATTCTTCCAGGTTATCCTTCAGTGCGTTAGAAACGTCGCCGGTGGTTTTATCCCACACATCAACAACCAAACGGTGGCGTTCTTCATCGCTGATGAAACCACGTTTGAACTGACGACCGATTTGGTCGATTTCTGCTTCGGCATCGGCAATCATTTGCTTTTTGGCAGGAGGAATCACAGCATCGCAAACCGCAACGGTGATAGCACCGCGGGTAGAATAATGATAACCGGTGGATTTAATAGCGTCCAGCACCTCGCTTGTGCGGGTGGTGCCGTGTACCTTAATGCAACGGTCAATGATCTTACCCAGCTTACCTTTACCAACTTTGCTGACGATCAGCTTGCCGTTTTCATCACGGGTGAAGCCGATTTCAAGATCCAGTTCGTGACCCTCGATGGAACGGTCAATAAAGCCCAGATCCTGCGGCACGGAATCATTGAAGATAATATAACCCATGGTTGTTTCGACCATACGGGTGATGGTTTCACCTTGCAGGTTCTTGCCGGTGTAACGCACCTTAATGGGAGCGTGCAGACCAATAACCCCTTCGTCGTAAGCCATACGGGCTTCGTCACGGTCACGGAAGATCTTGCCAACACCGGGTTCGTCTTCCCGTACCAAGGTCAGATAGTAAGAGCCCAAAACCATGTCCTGAGTGGGAACGGCAACAGGTTTACCATCGGAGGGTTTGAGCAGGTTGTTGGCCGCCAGCATCAGCAGACGAGCTTCGGCCTGTGCTTCGGCAGACAGGGGTACGTGAACTGCCATTTGGTCACCGTCGAAGTCGGCGTTGTAAGCGGTACATACCAGAGGATGCAGTTTCAAGGCACGACCTTCTACCAGCACGGTTTCAAAAGCTTGGATACCCAGTCTGTGCAAGGTAGGAGCGCGGTTAAGCAGCACGGGATGATCTTTGATCACGGTTTCCAGTGCATCCCACACTTCGTCTTTGGCACGCTCGATCATTTTGCGGGCTTGCTTGATGTTGGCGGTAGCACCGGTTTCCACCAAGCGTTTCATAACGAAGGGTTTGAACAGTTCCAGCGCCATTTCTTTGGGCAGACCGCATTGATACATCTTCAGTTCGGGACCGACAACGATAACCGAACGACCGGAGTAGTCAACACGTTTACCCAGCAGGTTTTGACGGAAACGACCTTGTTTGCCCTTGAGCATATCAGACAAGGATTTAAGGGGACGGTTGCTGGGGCCGGTTACGGGACGACCGCGACGACCGTTTTCGATCAACGCGTCAACCGCTTCTTGCAACATCCGTTTTTCGTTGCGAACGATGATATCGGGAGCCCCCAATTCCAGCAGCCGTTTCAGACGGTTGTTGCGGTTGATCACCCGACGATACAGGTCATTCAAGTCAGAAGTGGCAAAGCGGCCGCCATCCAACTGCACCATGGGGCGCAGATCGGGAGGAATAACCGGTACCACGTCCAAAATCATCCATTCGGGGCGATTGCCCGACATACGGAAGGATTCTACAACGTCCAGACGTTTCAAAATCTTGATACGTTTTTGACCGGTAGCGGTTTCCAATTCTTCGCGAATCTCTTTAGACAAGGCTTCCAGATCAATTTCAGCCAACAACTTTTTGATGGCTTCGGCGCCCATCATAGCTTCAAAATCGTCTTCGTATTTTTCCACCATTTCCCGATACTGCTTTTCGTTAAGCAATTGCTTTTTGATCAGCGGGGTGTTACCGGGATCGGTTACAATATATTGAGAGAAATAAAGGACTTGTTCCAGCATACGGGGAGAAATATCGAGAATAAGACCCATACGGGAAGGGATTCCCTTAAAGTACCAGATGTGAGAAACGGGAGCAGCCAATTCAATGGAGCCCATCCGTTCACGACGAACCTTGGCACGGGTGATCTCAACACCGCAACGGTCGCATACCCGACCCTTATACCGAATCCGTTTATACTTGCCGCAATGGCATTCCCAGTCTTTGGTAGGTCCAAAGATTCTTTCACAGAACAAGCCATCCCGTTCCGGCTTTAAGGAACGGTAGTTGATGGTTTCGGGTTTGGTCACTTCGCCGTAAGACCAGCTACGGATCTGTTCGGGAGAAGCAAGACCGATTTTAATGGATTCAAATTCCAATTCTTTTTTGGTTTCTGCTTGCATCAAAACACCCTCCTTAATACTGTTCGTCTTGGTCGTCGGCGTAATCGTCCATTGCGAAATCGTCGGCGTCGTCTTCGGTGATGGGGTTACCCTCATCGTCTTCTACCGAATAACCTTCCAAGGTGTCGGCAACCATTTCTTCATCCAACTGTACGGGGATGCCTACCAGATCGTCATCATCTTCAAAGGTTTGCTTCAGATCGATCTCTTCACCCTCGTGGTCAAGCACCTTCACGTCCAGACCCAAGGATTGCAGTTCTTTAATCAGAACCTTGAAGGATTCGGGTACACCGGGCTTAGGAACGTTTTGACCCTTTACGATGGCTTCGTAAGTCTTGACACGACAAACAATATCGTCGGACTTAACAGTCAAGATCTCTTGCAGGGTATAAGCAGCGCCGTAAGCTTCCAGCGCCCAAACTTCCATTTCACCGAAACGCTGACCGCCGAATTGGGCTTTACCACCCAAGGGCTGTTGGGTAACCAGCGAGTAGGGACCGGTGGAACGGGCGTGGATCTTATCGTCAACCAAGTGGTGCAGTTTTAAGAAGTACATTACACCAACGGTAACGCGGTTATCAAACTTGCGACCGGTACGACCGTCATACAGATCGGTTTTACCGTCTTCGGCGAGACCTGCCTGCTTTAAGCATTCACGGATATCTTCTTCGTGAGCCCCGTCAAATACAGGAGTGCAGACCTTCCAGCCC
>JAFSIW010000046.1 GCA_017439545.1 Clostridia bacterium
CCACTTTTCGATGCTTTCAGTCCAGTACGGATCGTGCGGAGACTTCCACAGGCCGAAGCTCCACAAGACTTCTCGATCTCCACCGATCCGTTCGTGCGCTTCATTGAATGACACTTTCGGGAAAACCGCCAACAACTTTTTAGTGGCCACCCAAACTTTTTCACGAGATGCATTTTTACCGCAAAGCGGAAACGGCTTATGGCAATCGTGATAATGCGTTCTTTCTCGCGCCCATTGTTGATATTGAGCCTCATATTCCAAATATGTTGCCGCCATTTTAAGCCGTGCTTTGTTGTGTTTGGTTTCCATTCTAATGCCTCACTTTCCTTAAAATTCGAAAAAAAGAAAACAAAAAAAGACGCACTTACCCCCGTCAAAAAAAGAAACTTTTTTTGACAGGCAGTAAAGCACGTCTTTAAAAAACAATGCTTAGCAGAAAAGCTGGAGCACTCTTCCGCATCCGTCCCTGTTGATGCTGATATCCCCTACGGTATGTCACACGCGTCCGTGTGGCCGGCTCGACCTACCCTCCGGCAACAGACAAAGAAAGGATACCTATCCGCGCATCGCGGCCCCCACTTATGCCCTTCATCATATCCCCTCTCCGGCAGGCCGTCCCTGCTATTCTACTCGGCGGTGGATACTCGGGATTTGTACATACAGTATACTATACCGCACGCGGTATTGTCAAGAAAAAGTTCACTATACCACTAACGCTTCTTCTCTTCAGCTTCTTTTTGTCGACGAAGAAAAGTGCCGGCGTGTGTTATATGGCTTCTTGCAGTTTCGGTGTTAATTCCGTATTTCTTGCCAACCTCTGCGTATAAAAGGTCTCTTTTGGGAATTTCCATTCCCTTTTCTCGATAGTGTTTTATTAATCTTAAATAATCCTCGCGGGCAAGAAAAGCTTTGCGGGGCAGTTTTTTGGGGAGTGTCACATGCTGTGGTAGGGGCTTTGCAATACCGCGTTCTTCACGAATTTTTGAAAAGCGCATAAGAAGCGTGGTTCTTTTAAATTCTTGCCCGTATTTCTCTTTCGCTTTTGCCATAAATTCATCGAACGAGATTTGTTCGTGACGCGGGAGGCTTCGCATTTTGTTGTACTCTTCGAATAAAACCAGCGTGAGGGGGTCCTCCGCCACCGTCGGTTGCTTTGCAGCTTTGGGCTTGGGCAAGTGGATGGATTTGTTAAAATAATCGAGGATTTCGCTTCGATACCCTGCATTGAACAGTTCACGATAATGTTTGCGAATAGTTGGCGCCGTAAACCCCACTTCATTTTCGATCCATTCCATAGTCAGCGGAATGCTGTCGGGGTGATCGTCCGGATGTTTGATATGATCATACAGATAAAAGCCCAACAGTTTTTCATACCGTTGTTTTCCTAAGGGATTGCTACCATGTAAGAAATCTTCTAAATAATTAGGTATGGTATATAGGTTGTCCAAAATGGAAGTGTGCTCGACCACTCCCGGGCGAGCAATGATTTGAAACAAATGCTCAATTGCTCGTTGGCTTGCTCCGGTGTTTTCGATAAATTCAAAGAAAATCAAATATCCGGGCAGATATTTAGAGGAGACGTCGTGGTGTTTGGAAAGGAATTCTTTGAGGCGTTTATGTAACGCATTAACCCGTTGTATATTATGGGCTCCTGGAGGAAGTTGAACTTGAACGCCGGCGCGTCGAAATACATGAGCCTCAAAATCGATGTTCAGGCTTTTCGCATATGTTTGAATGGCCTTTTCTTTGTCTGCTACAATCAAACTGTTCTCCCCGGTTTGAGAAAGTTTATTCTTGGTTTGTTCTTTGAGCAATTTAGAAAAGGGATCCCAACCTGCAACTTTCAGCAAAAACTTTTCTGAGGGAATATAATGCTGCAGTTTGCCACAAGTGGCGGCTCCAACACCTGCATATCTGGTTAGGACGTGCCCTCGATCGTCAATGGCAGAAAAGATACAAATGCTATTGATGTTTCTTTCTGCCATCGTATTGGGGCCTCCACGCACTCTTTTACCGCGCGGCGGGCGGAAGGTTGGATCAAAAAATACGCTGTCTTCGTCATATGGGCTTTCGCACAGATCGCTTCCTTTATAACTCACTCGTACGAACGCGTTGTCGACTTGAATAACGCCATACAGTTTAACTTCATCCATCATGAGTTGCATCGCATAAAATAGGCGGTTGCGGATATGATAATATGTATTCGGGGCAATTTTGCACCTTTTGCAAGTTTCGGAAACGCCACATCCGTCCAAAAGACAGTAAAAAAGTTTCATCCATACCAGTGGTTCTTCTTTGCTTCCGTGTGCAATGCTCTTGTGGTGTGCGGTAAATTTTTGGCCACACGAACGGCATTGATACTGACCGGTCCCTTTTCTACCAACCCTTTTTTCTGTGCCACAGGTTGGGCAGGCCGGAGTCGGAGGGTTGTCTTTGTCGTATGGAATTTTCCGTTCCAACGCGATTCCCTGCAGCGCAAATTCTTCAAAAGTTAACGCTTTCAACGATAACAAGGCATTATAAGACGGAAGATCGTCTGCAATGGAAGCACGGATTTCGGGAGCTTCTTTAGCAAAGGCATCAAGGAAGATTTGTTTTCTTTCCTCAAAAAGGAGTCCCAACTTCTTTTTCTGTTTTGGCGTACAAATCACTCCTTGTTTTTGCTTTTCGCGGGAGACGTTTTTACTGTTTTGATTTTATAAAAGCCCTCTGCTTTGTCATACTCCTCAATATAAGCTTTCCAATAGTTGGCGGAATCTGTTTTGAATTGAGCGTCGTGCAAGTTGCCATCGGGAGCGCTGCGCGTTTGATGGAAATAGGAAGAATACTCTCCGCGAAGATGATCATAATCAGAGATGATGGCTAACGGAGAGTTTCTGCGCTGACCAACATGGTGTAAATGATAACTAAGATCTTCACCCTTTTCTTTGTCAAAGATGACGGGCGCGTGACCTTTTTTCATCAGTTCTCTGTTAGAGAGCTTGCTTGAACCTATATAGTCTGGATTTACATCAATAACAAGCGTGTTCCGCCCACGTAAAACGATTTCGCGGTAATGGTTTTTAATATAAAAATCCAATTCTTTCTTTGTTTGGATCCATTCGGCAATTTTTTTAGAGAAATAGCCTTTTTCAAGGATATATTCTTCCACTTCTTTCGCGCTGGTTCCGGGCTTGTACAAAGACATCACTTCTGGAACATTTACACCGGTCTTTCTGCCTTTACGAAGGTCTGTGAACGCTGGCGGAATAGAAGCGTTTACCAAATAGCGCCCACTTGAGGTGCATTTATACTCCACGGCGTTCTTTTTTATGTATTTCATTATTGTATGGCGCGTGAGATTGTTATACATCTGGCCGTACCGGGCAGGAGATACCCACTGATCCTCCTCTTGGCGATTGTAAACCTTAAGCCCAGAGGATTCTTCTATCTTTACGGCGAGATCCGCTTTTGCAGCCGTGGGAACGGCATCCTCAAAAAAGGTATTCAGAATTTCACCAACAATTGCGCTTTGAACATCATTGCGCAAGTGGATATTATGTCTAATTTTTGTGGTATTCACAAAACTATTGGTAAATTCCAGATAATATCGCAACAAATAGGACTTCTCGTCCGAAAGAATTTCCTCAAACTCAAAATTTTGCATATTGAGTTTTGTTGTTTTATCTTCAGCGGAAAGGTCAGAAGAAAAAACATATCGAAACAATTCAGGGAAATCGCAAACAAGACGCTTGTCTGTTGTTATAGCGGCCAGTGTTAGCCCGGGAATCCGATCCAGAGAACAGCTTCGTCGGTTGCCCTCTGTAATGGAGGTTTCATATGTATGCCGTCTTTCTTCAATAAAATCAATAGGATCAGATAATAGCTCAAAAAGATTTTTGGGGGTTGCGAAGATGGTTTCTCTGTCGCGAAAAGCAATATGTACATTCCCGTTCGGTCGCAGAAGAACCCGTACTAACAAATTTTCCGAGTTCATTTATTTCCCTCCTTTTTTGCCTCGTCAGGATCTTCCAGAGCGCCCATAAATACAGCTACTGCGCCCATTACCGCATCTTCAAATGTAGGTAAAAAATAATCGCTCTCGTAATCGTCCACAAAAGCGTACAGTTCTGCAACACGATCTTCCGGGATAAGAGGTTTCATAACGATTGTGAAGGTTTCTCTGTCACGAACCAAGCACTCAGCGAGTTGAATAATATCATCAATGCTTTCGTTTCCTACTCCTCCACTCGCAACCGCAGAGATAGCCAGAGAAAAGAATTGCGTACAAAAGTCAAGACTGCCTTTTGGAGGGAAGTTCCATAATGCAGACGCTTTTTGGGCTAAGTAATTACTGAGATCGTTTGCGAGTGAATAGTCTATCTCCCCTTTGGGAGATACGACCTGTTCGAGAGATATGTGGGTGCCAAGAAAGTATTTTCGCTTAATTCGTAGGTGACGACGAACAGCATCGAGAGTTGACAAGGGTTGGGTGGAACGTGCGGCCAGTTTTCGGGCTTCATCCATGGCATCCCAGACACGCTCCGTAAGGTAATGATCCATAGTTGATACTCCTTTCAAATTTATTAAAAATATAACTGCCCCAAGACACCGCAAAAACGGTAGCTTGGGGCAGTTATCATTTTTCGTCTTTTAAACGCGCGTCAGAAGGGTACGGAGTTGATTCAGGAATCAACCATTGTCTTCCCTTATAAAACGCTCCCATCAATCGGCCTTCATCGCAAAGGCGACGAACGATGCTAATCCCCTTGCCGTGTAATTCGGCATACTCGCCTACGGTTAAGAGCCGGTCAGTTACATAAGCGGAAAACAGATTGCGGAAAAGTTGAGAATTTACAATGTGCAATTTGCCTTTATCATCGACAAAGGCAATCGTTTCACCAGGATACGATTCAAGTGTACTATCCTCATAATCCCAACAGCCGAGGCCAACATAATAATTTCTGTCATCGTAATTTAAAATGAATTTGCACGCCTCCATAGGGGAAACCGTGTGAATATCACCAGTAAACAAAAGAAGTCTGTATTCATCCAGCGTAAAAACCAATCTTGCTCTCATAAAAACCTCCTGTCTAAAACGACATCTATATTTTACCATATGTTTTTGGGAAAAGCAATGGAAAATGTAAAAAAAGTGGCGTAGTTGCCACATATATTGTGGCGGATGCGTCACACGCATTGTCGCGTGTTCGCTACAAAAAAGAAAAACCCGCACAGTTGTGCGGGTTTTTAAAATAAGAAAAAATATTTTTTTAAATTTCCCTTGCAAGTATAAGGACGATGGCTGCATTCCCATCAAAAAACGCCCCTCAGAATAGCCGGAAAGAATTTTTTTCATTTTCGAGAAATTGATTTGACAAATGATACCTCTTTTTCTGTAGAAAATGGCTCGGTTGCGCCGTTTGTGTAAACTGCACAGTAGGTCTCCTAAAGTAGAATAGAGCCCCTTTAGGCAAGGGGGCCTTGTAGGGGCGGCAGTTGGTGCCAATCACCCTCTTGGCTCCCCTTGTCAGGGGAGCTGTCGGCGGCAGCCGACTGAGGGGTAGTTTTTTCTCTCCCTCCGTCTTTTTGCTTGGCAAAAATCCACCTCCCTCGTCAGAGGGAGGCATAACAAAACGCACCTCGGTATTTCCACCGAGGTGCGTTTTTTCAGTTAAAACAATTTCGTCTTGCGTAAGGCGAGGAACAACAGCAACCCGCCGACAAAGGCGGAGAGCAGTTCGTCGAGTCCCACCCAAAGCGCGGTGACGGCGTACAACTCGGCGGTAAACGCCGAGGCGGAGAAAAACAGCGCCAATTCCAATCCCACGATGACGGCGTTGCACACCACCGGCATCAGCGCCGAAAGGACCGGCAGATTTTTAACCCGCACGTTCCGCAATCGGTAAGTGAGCATCGATGCCAGCAGGGTTGCCGCCGTGCCGAACAGCACGTCCCACCCGCCGGTCAGACCGGCGCTCATCCCGAGCAGGTTAGCCAACAGGCACCCCACCGTCAATCCCGGCACCGCCGCCGCCGTAAACACCGGCAGAACGGTCAACAGTTCGGATACCCGTACCTGCACCGCCCCGTAAGAAAGCGGTGCGACCAAGAGGGTCAGCGCGACGTACAGCGCCGCGATCACCCCCGTCTCCGTCAACCGACGGAGACTCGTTTGTTTGTTCATTCGTTTGTCACTCCCGTAGTTTTGTTTTAGGTCAGGATGGTTTCGAACTGACCGCTTTTTGTGGCAACAGCCAGTATACACCCCTCGCGGCAATTTGTCAAGCAGGGGTAGATTTTTGATAATACGATTTGTATTTTATTTATTGTATTATTCTGTAAGTAAACCAATTTCCCACCAAAACAGCGAGAAAACCCCTTTTTCTGTGGCAATTTCCCTCACAACCACTCCCCACCTATATCCGATGATATAATGATATCAAGATATCTTGATATCATTATATCATTATATCATTATATCTTGATATCATCCTTGGCGGTAGTGGCGGTTGGTTGGTTTTCAGCAATTTCCGCAAAATCCGTAGGGGTGGCAACCGGCCGCCCGAAAGCCTCCCTCGCCTAGAGGGAGGTGGCCGAGCGTTAGCGAGGTCGGAGGGATAATCGCCCTCTGGGCGATCTGCCGCAAAGCGGCAGTATCCCCCAGTCAGCCTACGGCTGCCAGCCCCCTTTAGGCAAGGGGGCCTTGTGGTAACCAACGGCTTGCATATATTTTTCTTGACTCTCCCTTTGGGGAGAACGGTCGAGCGTATGCGAGGTCGGAGGGAGCAAGCGGCAATCGTCAGTTTGATAAAGCCAAAACTTCCGCAGGCTCCTCCCGTCACGCTTCGCGTGCCACCCTCCTCTCGGAGGAGGGCAAGGCGGTTGCCGGTGGTTTTCACAAATGCTCTTGCCTCCCTCGCCTAGAGGGAGGGGGACCGCCGTTAGGCGGTGGAGGGATAATCGCCCGTTGGGCGATCTGTCGCAAAGCGACAGTATCCCCCAGTCAACCTGCGGTTGCCAGCTCCCTTTAGGCAAGGGGGCCTTGCGGTAGCCGACGGTTTCTGCTGTTTTTGCGGAGAAAGTTAAAGTTTTCTTTCAAAAACCGTTGCACAGACGGGTTTTGCGTGGTATAATTATTATGTATAATTATCTTTTTATATAATAAAAAGAAAGGAGCCTCGGCTTTGCCGAGGGGTACTTACGGTTATGTTTGAAGCGATCGGTGAATTTTTTATCAGTACATGGAGTCGCATCGTCGGCGTATTCGAGACCATCAACGTGTTTTCCAGTATTCTGGACGTCGCTTTGTTGGCTCTGCTTTTCTACGCGGTGTTGCGGTTGGTGCGGGATTCCCGCGCCGAGCAGTTGCTCAAGGGCTTGCTCTTCCTGTTTTTGGGGTATATGGTGGCCTTACTGCTCAACCTCAAGGCCGTTTCGTTCGTGTTGCAGTTGTTGTTCGGCAACGCGCTGATCTTGCTGGTGGTCATTTTCCAGCCGGAACTGCGCCGTATTTTAGAGCGAATGGGTCATTCCCGCATCCGCTTCTCTCCGCTCAACGCGCAGGAAGAGACCATCCGCAACACCAAAAAAGCCATCGACGCGGTATGCGAAGCCGGAAAAACGTTGCAATCCAAGAAGATGGGCGCGCTGATCGTGTTTGAACGCAAGACGATGCTGGGGGACGTGGCCGCCACCGGTACGGTGCTGGATGCGGATTGTTCCCCCGAACTGGTGGGCAATCTGTTTTTCAATAAAGCACCACTGCACGACGGCGCGGTCATTATCCGCGAAGGCCGCGTGTTATCGGCCGGTTGTATCCTGCCGTTGACCGATAACCTCGCTTTGAGCAGTGAACTGGGTACCCGCCATCGGGCGGCGGTCGGCATCAGCGAAAATTCCGATGCGGTGGTCGTGGTGATCTCGGAAGAGACCGGCGCGCTTTCGCTGGCAGTAGCCGGCACCCTCCGCCGTGATTACACGCCGGAGTCGTTGCAGGCGGCGCTTGAGGTGTATCTGCTTCCGCAAGACGGCGAGCAGACAACGCCGGCAAAACTGTTTAAGCATATCAAAAACATCAGCAAGGGAGGTAAAAACAATGGCTAAAAAGAAAAAATCCCGCCGTTTTTCCTTCTCGGTACTGATGCAGAGCCGCAAATTCCTGCTGATCGTATCGCTGTTGTTGGCGGTGGCAGTATGGTGGTCGGTGATGTCCACCTCGATGGAGGCGGTCCCGCGTGAGATCACCATCGAATACGCGGTCGATCTGACCGATACGGTGGCCGCCAACCAATATAAACTGCAGTTGGTAGAAGAAGCGGAGACCGACGTTAAGATCACGGTGGAAGGGCCGTGGTCGGTGGTCTCCCAGTTGACCGCTGACGATCTGCGCATCCACGCCAAGGTGGATACCGTGGTCAAATCCGGCAAACAGAAGGTCGTATTGGACGTGTTGCGTAACAGTTCGGTCAGCGATTACGAGATCATTTCGTGGTCACCGATGGAGATCGAGATCAACTGTGACTACGTCGCCAAGCAGGTGTTCCAGTTGGAAGCGGACGTTTCCAAACTGACGCTTGCCGACCCGAACGCCACCGTGTTTGGGCAGACCACCTTCAGCGACAGCGGCGTGCAATTGACCCAATTGACCCTCACCGGTCCGCAGACCACCGTTTACAAGGTCAAGCGGTTGGTGGCGGCGGTGGAGTCTAACCGTCCGCTGTCCGAGACCACCAGTTTTTCGGAAGTGCCGATCAAGGCGTACGACGATAAGGGCGCCGAAGTGGATATCTCCGGCTGTACCTTTGATAAATTGAGCACGCAGGCGCTGACGGTGGGGGTTCAGGTGCTTAAAAAGCACACCTTCCCCGTCTTATTGGAACTGAAAAATAACCCCGCCAAGTACACGCCCGAGAATTTCACGGTGTCGGTCTCCGAAGTGACGGTCATCGGTCCGGAAGCGGCGCTCAACAACGAATCCATTGCCCAAGCCTTCACGCTGACGGTGGATTTTGCCAAACTCGCCAAGGGCGAAGACGGGCTGTATGCGCTGACCGATAACCTGCTGTTGCCGGAAGCGGTCACGGTGGAAGGAGATTCCGAACTGCGGGAGATTCCGGTGACGGTCACGCTCAACGACAAAGATTATAATCCGAAGAAAACAGAGGAATAACCATGGATAAACCCCGTATTGAAGCCGCTGTGCGCGAACTGCTTGCCGCCATCGGCGAAGATCCCGACCGCGAAGGCTTGGTGGAAACACCCCGCCGTATCGCGCAGATGTGCGAAGAGATTTTCGCCGGTCTGGAAGAAGATCCGCACAAGCATCTGAAACTGTTTGACGAGCATTCCGATGATATGGTGACGGTGCGCGATATCCCGCTGTACTCGGTCTGCGAGCATCATCTGTTGCCGTTTGTGGGGGTGGCGCACGTGGCGTACATCCCCGGCGACGGGCAGGTGATCGGTCTGTCGAAATTGGCGCGTATCGTCAATTCCTTCGCCCGCCGCCCCCAATTACAAGAGCGGCTGACCGATCAGATCGCGGATTTTCTGTTTACCGAATTATCCCCCAAAGGCGTTGCCGTGGTGGTGGAAGCGGAACACTTGTGTATGACCATGCGCGGTGCGCGCGCCGCCGGTGCGAAGACCCAAACGTCCGCTCTGCGCGGTACGATGCGCTCCGATCCGCGCACGCGTTCCGAAGCCCTTTCCCTGCTGATCCGGTAAAAAGCGATAGCCCGTAGGGGGCGGCAACCTGCCGCCCAAAAAAGCCTCCCTCGCCTAGAGGGAGGGGGACCGCCGTTAGGCGGTGGAGGGATAATC
>JAFSIW010000047.1 GCA_017439545.1 Clostridia bacterium
AGCTTTATCGCCGTTTACGTCACCGGCCAACAGTTGTGCATCGGTAAGTTTCACTTTACCAACTACACTTTTCAGCACTTCCAGCGCATCGGCAGCGTCATCCTTGCCGTCGCCGTTTACGTCACCGTATTTTACAGCGGGCCCGACCAAGCCGGCTTCCAGTTCTTCCAATTTAGCCAGGTTGGTAACCTTGCCTTTTTGGGCATCGGTCAAAGCGTCGTATGCGGCACGAGCGGCTGTGATGGCTTCGGCATCGCCTGCGGTCAGAGCATCGATCATAGCAATCACTTTGTCAGCGGCTTCTTGATCGGGATCCACGGGGATCTCGCCACCGTTTACGGTTGCCCAAGCTTCTTCCAGCACAGCATAGTTCTTATATTGAACGTAGCCTTGTTCCAAAACGGTGAGGCCTTTGTATTCATTCATCAAAGCTTCAACCTTAGCCCTGTCAGCAGCGGTTACGGTACCCAGCGCAGCAATCTTATTTACAAGAGCACCGCCGGCACCGGCTTTGTTAATTTCGGAATCAGTATAAACAACGCCTTTGGAGGCAAGTTGTTCATCACTTTGGGTAAAGAAAGGAGCATCCTTAATATAGGTAACGCTCCAAGCAGTATCGTAACTCATCCACCAAGCATTCCCAGTAGCCAAAGCATAGTGTTCCCAAACTTCGTCAGCGGAGTTGTTGGCGCACAAGTGGAACCGATAGTGATTGGAAGAATCGTTATGACGGGGGAAGCGAGCTTCCACACCGTAACCGGAAGAAACTTCGGTACCGGTTTCTTCTACGGTAATGGGTTCGTTTTCAAAGGTGAAGGTGCAGAAGTTTTGAGGATTGGCAACCCATTGACCAAAGGTAACACCACCGTAATTGGGTTTTACCTTGTCATGATAGTCGTGACGTTGCATATTGGCAGCCAGCAAGCGAACCTGCACGTCGCCCTGTGCTTCGTCGCTGGTTTGATTGCAGAAATTATCTTTAATATCTTCTTTCGCTTTGGGGGTTTCGGCGATAATTTTGCCATCCGCATCATAGGTGTAGGTATGGGTTTGACTATTGGGATCGGGATCAAACCAGATTTCCAAGGAGTCAGCAGCAGAGGAGTTTCCGCCGGCGTGCTTGCCATCGGGATCCCATGCTACCAATTCATCATCCCAAACCTTCATATAGATGTACACATAGTTATCATCCCAAGCGGTCCAAGCTTGAGCAAAAGTAACGGGGTCAGAATAATAAGAAACACCGTCGGACTTTTCGGTGGGGCTCAAGGCAACGTATTGATAGTAGTTCCCGTCGCCATCTGCCGTGGCATCGTTTTCATTCAAATACCAAATATCCAGGTTGCCGTCTACTACAAACTTCTTCTCCAGTTGGCTGGCGGGGATAGAGATCATGGAGTTGGATTCAGCAACTACGCCCATCACAAACATGGAGCAAAGAAGGGAAGCAACCAGCAATGCGCTTAAAAATCGTTTCATCATTACTTCCTCCTGATTGAAAATAATCTTGTGCCGAGGAAACCCCGGCACAAGATATATTATGAACAAACTATTTTGCTTTGCTCAAATCATAGATTTCGGCATAGTAGTCATCGCATTCTTTTTGGGCCTTAGTTTTGATAGAAGCCATAACTTTAGCAGGTTGTTTTGCAGCAGAAGTTACGGAGCTGTCAACTTCGGAAGAGATAGCGGAAGAGAATACACCGGAAGAGAATTCGGGAGTCATGTTGTTAACTACCCATTTGAAAACTGCTTGAGAGGTAGAATCGAAGCCGTTCTTAGCAACGTCTTTTACCTTGTTGTTCAGGAACACAGAGCTGGTGCTGCTGGCAACGTTGTTCAACCAGGTACCGATATCGTCCAAGCGGTTGGCTTTGTGGGTGGGAACTACATAGTAAGCGTTGTCATAAACGCCGTTGCAGTAGCTGGATTGGGCAGGACCCATGGGCATCAGAACGAAGCCCAGTTTGAAGTTAGCTTGAGCAGCAATGTTACCATAGTAGTGGAAGTAAGAAACGAACATAGCAGCCTTACCACCGCAGAACTCGGTTACGCATTGGTTGATGTCAGCTTTGTACAGCCAGGATTTGTCGGTCTTGAACATTTCTTTGCACCATTCAAGAGCTTTGATACCGGCTTCGTTGCACATGGTAGCTTCAACTTTTTCGTTCACTTTCAGAGCGGTACCACCGGCATTGGAGGTCAGAGCCATACCAATAACGTTGGTGTTGGAGGTAAAGCCGTAGATGTCGGATTTACCGTTACCGTCGGTGTCAACGGTGCAAGCTTTCGCGATAGCTTGGAAGTTGTCGAAGTTCCATTTTTTGTCATTGTACAGTTTTACAATGTCATAAGTAGGAGCGTATTTAGCAACCAGATCTTTGTTGTAAATAACGCCCATGGGGCTTACGGATTTGGAAGCCCAAGTAACACCGTAGGCTTTACCGTTGAAGGTAACGCATTCGGTACCGGCGCATTTGAACAAGGATTTGTTCAAAGTAGAAGAGGAGTACAGGTTAACGGCAGCGCCTTTTTTGGCAACGTTGCGGCACATAACCTGAGAAATTTCGTAAATGTCAGCGCTGGGCTTACCGGCCATGTTTTCTTTTACAAGGGTATCGGTAGCAGAAGCAGCATCCAAAGGATTGATGGTAGTGTTGATGCCCTTTTTCTTCATAGCAGCCATAGCATTTTGATATGCCTTGCTGGTTGCATCAGAACCGGTGTAGCTACCGTGATAAACGGTGTTCAGCACGATATCGAAAGCCTTAGTGGGGGTCTTATCTTTGCTTTCATCTTTAGAATCGTCTTTGGAAGGATTCAAGATCTCAGACTTTTCTTGGTCGATCTTGGATTGCTCTTGGATAGCAGATTCGATCACGGAAGCTGCAACAACGATGATGTTTTGTTTTTCTTCTGCTTCGGCAACACCGTCTTTGTACAGTTCAAAGACCATACCGTTGGCAACGATAGCCTTGGTGTCGGTCAATTCTTTGCCTTGAGCGTCCAAAACCTTAATGCTGTAGCCTTCTTCTGCCACAACGCAAGCCAGGAAAGCTTCCAGAGTGGTGTTTTCGGCAACGTTAAAGCCGTCTTTGGTCAGAATAACAATGTCTTTGCCATTGGCATCTTTCACGATTTCATAGGCTTTGTCGGTAATGTCAACGATGATGTCTTCGGGAACGGAAGTAACATCGGTGTTGGTAACGTCGGTTTCGGTAACAGGATCTTTACTGCAACCAACGAAAACGGCAACAGACATCAACAAAACCAGAGCAAGACAGAGAATTCTTGTCACGTTTGTTTTCATTTTGAATACATCTCCTTTAAAATTTTATGAAAATCCCTTTTTGGGAATTCTCAACAAAAAGTACATTCCTTGGGCAAGTTCATTATAACACAAGTGAACACAAAACACAAGTAGTATTTTTAGCCAACGATACCACTTTGCGAAATACCTTGTACAAAGAACTTTTGACCGAACAGGTAAATGATGAACAAGGGGGCTACTACCAGCAAAATACCGGTGCCAACCATGGCTTGACGGAAGTTACCGGTGTAGTACAAGTGACCTTCACCGTATACCTGCAACAGATTCAATTGCAACGACAGGGGTTGGAAGGAGCTGCGTTGCAGGAACAGGGATGCGTAATAGTTATCGGTCCATTGCCAAGAGAAGGCAAACAGTACGATGGTAACCATCATAGGTACGGCGTTGGGCAGCATCAGGCGGAAGAACACACCGAAGTGACCGGAGCCGTCGATCATACCGGCTTCTTCAATCTCGGTGGGCAAGCCACGGAAGAACTGCCGCAGCATATAAATGTACAACGAGTTTTTAAAGCCGATGGACGTTACCGACAGCAACAGGAAGGGCCATATACCGTCGGTTATGTCTATGGTCTGCTTGGTGAACAGCCCCAGGATTCCGAAGAAGTCAAAGAAGGTAAAGTTCATATACAGCGAGGTCATAATAACCTGAGGGGGAATCAGCAAGACCATCAATACGCCGGCAAACAGCAGACCGCGGCCGGGGAACTTATAACGGGCAAAGCCATAAGCAACCAAGGTGCAGCTCAGGGTTTGCAACACCGCGCAAACAGTACTGAGAATGGCGGTACTGCCCAGCGAAGTCCAGTAATCCATAATACCCATGGTACGAACCAGAGTATTCAAAGACCATGTTTTGGGAACATACTTTACCGTAGTATCAGCAAGGTCCTCATAACTTAAGAACATGGTGCAAAGTTTTTCGATAAACGGAAACAGAATCAAAAAGATGATACCGATCAGAATAATGTGGCAAAAGCCGTTGCTGACCAACTGAATCATTCTTGCTTTGTTAAAGGTGCGAACAAATTTGTTGGGTTTTTTCGGTCCATTCATAACCGGCATTTTTTCTACAGCTTCCATTTTGACACCTCCATTCGTGAGACTACTTGTTTTCATAGAAAACAAACTTGTTGATAATCGGTACAACGATTGCGATGAACACACCTACAACCGCCAAATATACAAAGGATTGAGCCGATGCGATCGCGTAGTCACCTGCGCTGATCAGCTTGTAGATTCCATCCATAACTTGGTTGCCGTATTGGGTGAAGGAGTCTACGATGGTGTATACGGCGTTTACCAGAATCAGAGGGCTGATCATGGGAATGGTGATCTTCCAGAAGCTTTCCCACCAAGTGGCGCCCTCTACGGTAGCCGACTCGTAAATAGCAGGAGAGATGGATTGCAGACCGGCCAAGAAGATGATCAACTGTACACCGGAGCAGGTAACGATGCTGTACAAGTTACCGATGGCCGAGACCACGATACCGGTCAGAGTGTCGTTGAAGTTCAGCGACATTAGCAGCAATTCAATATCAAATTCCGAGAACACGCCGCCTGCAATGGCCGCCGAGCCGGATTCGATATCGGAAACGCCGCTGGTGGTAATGGTGAAGTTTTCGGCATTGGCAACGATACCGGTGGCTACGATAACCGGCAGGAACAAAATAGCGCGATAGAAGCCTTTTGCCGCCAGGTTACGGTTCAGAATGGTAGCCATGATCAGAGCGTAAATGATAATGATGACTACGTTCAGGAACATACTACCGATGGATTCAACAATGCCGCGGAAGAAGTCGGGGTCAACGAACAAGGATTCGTGATACAGCGCCCAACCTACCGATTCCAGACGGTAGGTACCTTCTTCCATTACGATGGTGCTCATACTGAAGCGGAAGGCTTCAACCAAAGCGGGAATGTAAATAAAGAACAAACCGATGATGAAGGGAAGAACAAACCAATAGCCCATCAGATTCCGACGGGTGGTCAGATCCAGACCACGGTTCTTGCGGATCTTTTTGGTTTGGCTGTGATTCAGCGCTTCCTTATCGCTCAAAGCAGTTTTAGTGGTGGTATCTGCCATTGGTTATCCCTCCTTTACTACGGTGTTGTTAACACGGGCAAAGCCTTGTGCATCAATTTGCGTACCGTTATGAACGTAAGCGGTGGTACCATAGTTAACCACTACGGCAACGCCATTGTCATACTCGGTCATATACACATCTTTAGCCAATTGTTTGTGTTGGGTGATGGTGCTGTTTTGGCAACCGTTAAGTACTTGGGCCACAGCGTTGAAGTCGGCGGCAGCCTTTTCTTTCCAGTGGTCAAAGTTGGTGGAGTACAGCTCAGAGTAGTTGGTGTTTTTCACCATTTCTGCGGTAGCGTAGTTCAAGGTGTACGCCATATTGGCACCGTATTCTACGCTCTTCAGCAGTTGCATTTGATAATCGTCAGACAGGTTCATAGAATTACCTGCATAAGACACATAACCGTGCAGAACGATCTGCATAAAGGGTACTTCAGCCTTTTCAAAGGAAAGGTTGCTGCAGCCCATAGACAGATTCATTACGTCGTCGGCATAAGGCAGAGTGTAAGCGTTACCGCCGTCAACCATTACCTTATTGTTCTGGCCGATGGTTTCCAGCACCTTGATCATATCGTCTTGCACGCCGTCGCGGTACCGAACCTTATCTTCGGTAAAGTCTGAGAACATCCGATTCCCCACGGTGGAAAGGGCTACGGCGTTAACGTCCAGCTTATTCAGCTTTTTGAGAATGCCGTTGATCTTTTCTACGATCACGTTACTCTTAACTACCAGACGTTCAAAGTCGGCGGTCACCCCTAAGGAATACAGTTCGTTATCCGAGTAGGAGATCATAGTACCTTCAATGAACTTGGAGTGCCAGGTAGCGTCAGCCAGACTTCTGGAATATTTTTCCATAACCAGTTCGATGTTGGGGTACACCGTGCCGCCCTTTTCGTTGACGTAAGCAATAAAGTCTTTCATTTCGCCCTTACTGCCCACGGCGCCTTCTACCTTACCGATCTTGGAGATCTTATTCACATATTTATCGCAATACCAGTTGTTATAGCGAACCGAAATGTTGTTGATCTGCTTTTCGTTCAGGTAGTCGTAGATCAGCTTAGCTTGTTCAAAGGTGGTCAGCGCCACGTCTTTGTTATAGGCATAGCCAAGGAAGTTTTCTTTGCGCAATACGGTACCGTAGGTATCCAGATAGAACCGCAGGTTTTCGTCGGTCAACTTTTCTTTCCCGCCAAACAGATAATTTTGCACCAGTTTAGCCATATCCACGTAGGTCAGACCCTGACCGCTTGCGAACATATAGTCAATGGTAATGTTGCCGAGATAACCGTCGGAAGCGTATTTTTGCAGAACTGCCGAAGCAGAAGCGCCGTTAGAAGCAAAGGTTTCAAAGGGGTGAGTGGTGAAGGTAGAGCCGATATAGGCGTAGGGATAAACCTTGGTTTTGGGGTGGCATTCTACCGAGCCCAAGGCTTCACCGTCTGAAACGTATGCTACGAAAGCATCGGTTCCCCGATTGATGCCGTAAGCAGGCAATGCTGCCAGTTGCATATTCTCGGCATTTTCCACCGTCCAAACGCTTTCGTCCGTGTCGTAGAAGGGCAAGGAAATGGGCGATTCGGAGTGGATAGAAGTGTCTACCAAAGCACCGCTGCCGTCGGGCAGGAGCATTTCACCGGCCGCACCGTCAGTCACCGAACCGAAGAAGGGCAGGACCTGAATAGAGTGCAGACGGAAGTTGTTTTCATCGTACACAACCTCATCCATAGGTACGTTGACCTTCAGACCGCTGTCAGACAGCGTATAGTCCATAGCCAGCGTAAATTGGGGGGTATCGGGACGGGTGTAGCTGTAACCGGCCGCTTCGTAGGCCTTGTCAATATAGTCGTCATCCACAATGCCCTTCAGATACAACTGATAGGTCTCGCTCTTCACCATACGGGAGTTGGTATCCAGCATATAGAAGGTATCGCCCTTGGAGAAGGTCTTATAGGTCAGCTTGTAGCTGTCGATCATTTCCTCCGAGACCTCATCGTACACCAGCGGCTCGTACAAGAAAGAGAAACTCTCGGCATCCTCGGCAGACATTTGACCGATCAGATCGTTGTAATACTTCTCAGTCAGAATAACCGGCGTATAGAAGTAGTCAATGCTTTGACCGATGGTGTAGGCAACACGCAGGCCATTGTCCAGCTTGTAGTATTTCAAGGTGGGCATGGAGCTGTCGTTTTCCAGAACACCGTATTGATAGCTATTGTATTTAACTTTGGTGTTTTGAGAGTTATAGTACGAAATGATCAACTGAGAGAGATATTCGTACATAACGTCTTCGTTGGAGATGGTTTCGGCGGTTTTTTCGTCCAAATTGGAGCGCCACACGTAACCGGTGGCTTTCACCAAAACCGCAACCGTAGCGGTAGCAGGATCCAGCAACAGCTGATACCGATCATTTTCGGCTACCACTTGCATCCCTTGAAGCGGGCCTTCTTCGGTGAAGGTGCTCAGGGGAGTAAAGTCACTCCCGGTGCTCAAAAGCTCAATGGGAGTCAGTTCTTCTTCGGTTTCCGTATCCACAACGGGTCCTTGTTGTTTGGAACAGCCTGCGATGCTGAACATCATAGCCAGGCAAAGAAGAACTAAAATTGATTTATAAATATAGGTCTTCATAAATTCCCATCCGTTCCGCCGCTATGCGGCACAAAGTGTGAGTGTCATTCGTTCTGATTCGATTCCTAAATGCGGTAGGTCAATTCTTTTACAATGCTATCACCAAAGGAGTAGATTTGTTGATAGGTGGTAAAGACAACCAGAGCAAGGAACACGATAATTGCCATACCGATTACGGCCAGCAAGATGGAGATCACACTCTTCAGTACAGAGTAACGATGGGTCTGAGTATTACCGGAGAAGATCAGGAATCCGCTCCAGATCACACTCAAGGACGAGAAGAACGTGATGTACATTGCTTCATCCAACACAATAAAGTGAGACAATATGGTGTTGAGAATGGTAAACAGCGCCATGGGCAACAAAGCGTAGCTGGTAAACACGTATACGTCTTTGATGCTGCCTTCGCCGTCGGCCAGTGTGGTCACGCACCAGTTAGAGAGTGTCCACAGCAGTAAGGGCATTGCTACGAGCAGAATTTCGCTCATAATGGAAATTTTGGTACCGTAGGCTGCGTTGAATAAGTAGTTGGTAAAGAATTTGGAAATGATACGGGCCACGATCAGGAACAGAGCAATCACCGAAGCGGCGGCCGCGCTACCACGTTTTTCGTGTTTTACATCCCAGAAGCCATCGAAGGGATGGATCATAATGTAAAAACCGTACAGTACTTTATTCAAGAAGGTGCCTTGTTTATCGGCATATTTGGGATCGGTATTCCGCTTGTGGATCCAGCCCCAAAGCTTCACCAGCAGGAACAGCACCACGATAACAACCGCGGCAATCACCAGCAGATAATTTTCAATCAAAGCGGCGCGTTGCTGACCCAAAGCGGTAGAATACCGTTCTTTGTTATTGGAGTAGCGGAAGTATTTTACTGCCTCGTCATACTTTTCTTCTTGCATACAGGCGTTACCTTTCCCGTCGTAAGCAATGTCAAAGTTGGCGTTTTCTTCCAATACCTGATCCCACTTGGCTACGCTGTTCTGATAATCATACTGTTTGTAATAATAGTATGCTTCGTCGATCAGAGTGCCGTATTTGGTGGGCTCAAAAATGGTAACATAACCGGTGCCTTGATCCAACATCAGCAGATCGTCACCGCGATAGGTGATGGACACGGGAATCTTGGAGTTACCGATCTGATAGCCGTCGCCACTGAAGGCATACAGCAATTCACCGTCCGAAGAGTAGGTGAACAGGCGATTGTTACGGCTGTCAAGCAAGGTGTAACGACCGTTGGGTCCTAACGCTACGTCTTCAATGACCGAGGTTTCGGGTTTACCCAAGGAGTCGTAACCGAAAGAGATGTCACCGATGGTGGAGAAATAACCCTTACGGATCAAAACGTCATTACCGGTGGGATTCAGCCGTTTTACGGGAGAGGACTTACTGTCAGCCGCGCCGGACATAGCGGCAGCGGCAATGTCTTCTTCCTCAACTGCGCTGGTGGTCACGTAAAGGAATCCGGAATCGTCAATGACGATGTTGTTGTATTCGGTAGGCACAAAGCTTTCCATACGGTCGCCCTGTGCGTCGGTCAGAATATTCTTCCAGGCATATTCTACCACGCTGTAGGTTACCTGCTGCGCACCAACGAAGCCGTTGAATTCGCCTTGTTCATCCAGCAAAATCAGACCTTCTTTAGCACCTTCGGCTACTACGAACATATTGTTGGAGCCGTCAACCGCCAATTTGGTAGGCAGGTAGGTAAAGTCTTCGCTCACGTAGGCAAGTTCGGGATCAACAAAGGTACGGATCATGGTACCGTCTTGCTTGAACCGAACGATACGGTTGTGCTTGGTATCGGCTACGTAAATGGTGCCGTCGTGAGCAATGGTAACCCCTTCGGGATAAGCAAAACCATCGGTCTTGCCATTGTTCATAAAGGTAGACAGAACCATTTTTACATTGTAGTCTGCATCCAAGATGATCAGACGACCATGGAAGCCGCTGGTATCTACCGATTCGCTTTCCGTATCGGTTGTATCCTCTGCCGTGTCTTCAGCGGCGGTATCATCCGTTGCGGTATCATCAGTGGTAGCCTCTGTGGCAGCGGGCTCTTCGGTAGCGGTGTCAGGTTCCTCGGCGGGAGTTTCCGACACGACTCCGTCTGCCACGTTAGTGAGAGCAGACATATCCACCGTATAGTCGCGATCCAGAATGTAGATGTTACCATCTTTGTCAACTTCCATATCAGAAGGACGAGTCAACTCCCCTACCCCGATATCCTCACCGCTGATGGTCGCGGTAGGAATATAAGCGTGGGGGGTAACCACGGGGTTTCCATTATAGTCGTACACGTAGGTGCCGTACGGAATGGATGCGGATACAACTTCATCTACTGCTGCGGTAGCCGGCATAGCACACACCGACATCAGCAGGGTAACCGCAAGGATTATAAAAAGGTATTGTTTCAATCTTCGCATATTTTTTCTCCCCTATCAGATTATAATCACGCCGAATTATTCTTTAATACCGGCAGAGGACATCGTTTCCACAATGCTGCTCTGGGAGAACACAAATACTGCGATGGGCAAGATCATCATAAATACGATGGATGCTGCCGCAGTACCGGCACGGGCAATACCTGCCGAAACAATTTGGGAAACAGCGTAGTTCAGACTCTTTAGATCCTCACTGTAAATGTAGGTAGCGCCGGTAGCGTTCCACAAGCCTTGGAAGGAGAACACGATCAAGGTCAGCCAAGCGGGTTTAACCATAGGCATAACAATGGTCCAGAAGATACGCATTTCGCCGGCACCGTCGATCTTGGCGGCTTCGATAATGGCATCTTTAACCATCGCTTCCATATGTTGCTTCATCAGGTACAGACCCAGTGAAGAAGAGAAAGCGGGCAAAATAATGGACCAATAGGTATCAATGAAGTGCATATTCTTCATAACCATAAAGGTGGGAATACCGGTTACCGCAGTGGTAAACATCAGGGACAGCACGATGATGCTGAACACAAAGTTGGATCCCATGAAACGCTTTTTGGACAAAGAATAGGCGGCCATAGAGGCGATGATCACGTGACCGAAGGTACCCACGATAGACACGAACAAGGTGTTGAAAATGTATCGGGAGAAGGGTACCCAGGAATCGTTCAGGTTCTGGAACAGATCCTGGAAGTTTTTAAAGGTAGGATTGGCCACCCAGAAGCGAGGGGGGAAGATCCACAATTCATCCAAAGGCTTCAAGGATTGAATGATGGCGTAGTACATGGGGATGACCATCAAAAAGGCGAACAGCAACACGACCAACAGCAAGGAGATGTCACCGCCGGCAGACCGGTTTACACGGGATTTTTTAACTCTTGCCATGATTAGTTACCCACCTTTCTGATCAATTTCTGAATCACCTTATTGCAAACAACCATCAGAACAAACAGAAGGGTTGCAATGGCGGAAGCATAACCCATTTCAAAGCGTTGTCCGCCGTAGTCGTTCAAGTGGTGCATAATGGTATGTACCGCATAGCCCGTACTGGGGAAGCCAACCAGACCGTCGATGGTAGGTCCGATACTGAAAGCGCCGGTGATGCTCATAACAGCCGAGAACATCAAGGACTCTTTCATCAGCGGCAGGGTAACGTACCACAGTTCTTGCCAACGGTTGCGGATCCCGTCCACCGCGGCAGCTTCGTAGTAAGTGCGGTCAACCCCTTGGAAACCTGCAATGAAGTTCAGGAAGGAGGTACCGAGACTGGTCCACAGCAGAACCACGATAACCAGAGGCATCATATATTGGGTGTTTTGGAACCACAAAATAGGAGAGTTGATAACCCCTAATTTGATCAGCCAGGCGTTGATAAAACCGTAACTGTCCCCCGAGAACAGCAGGGTAAATACCAAGAAGGCGTTACCCGAAATGGAGGGGGCATAGAACATCAGGGTAAGCACTGCGCGGACCTTGGGAGTGAACTCGTTGAGCGCCCAAGCAAAGAAGAAGCACAGCAGGTACCCGATAGGACCGGTAACACCGGCCAAAATGACCGTATTGCGAATGGCGATCAAAAAGATATCGTCACGCAAGAACAGTCTGGTATAGTTTTCAAACCAAACAAAGTTGGGAGTTTGGATCATGTTAAAGTCGGTAAAACTGTAGAAGATAGAAATCAACACAGGAATAACCGTAAAGCAAACAAACAAAGCGAAATAAGGCAACACCATCAAATAGGCGACCCGATCATTCCAGATTCGAGTGGCTATTTCTTTCTTTGTCAGCTTGCGACGGGGTTCTTGATCCCGATCACGTTTCAGCTTAAACTTCATTTTATTTCCCTCGATTCGTGTTACAATGAAAAATTATTGGATCTCTGCAAATTCTGCTTGTTTTCTGACCAATTCTTCGTTGATCATTTTTACATAATCAAGAAGTTGTTCACCCGGGTCAGCCTCATTGTTTACTACTTCGAGGAAAGCGAAGTTGATGTAACGACCGAGGATGTAACTACCGGGATATTCGGGCAACGCAGTGGCATAACCCCAGGCTTCTTCAATCGCCTTAAAGTCGGCGGTGCTCCAGGGGAGCTGAGAAGCAGCTTCAAGGTTAGCGGTGTTGTAACGGGATGCAGTACCCAAAATACTTTCAATTTCCAGACCGTATTCATATTGAATCTGGGTGCTGGTCCACCAATCAAGGAAAGCCCATGCTTCTTCGGGGTGTTTAGAGGTGTTCAGAATAACCGATGCGGTACCGGAAGCCAAAGTCTTGTGGTCGATGGTGCCGTCTTTTTGTACGGTGCCGGGCACGTTGGTGAAGCCCCACAGACCTTTGATTTCGGGAGCGAAAACGCTCAGCTGGTTATATTGGGTGTAATCGGCAATACCGATGGGAGTTTCACCGGTACGGAAGCGGTTAGCAAAGTCATAGGTGACCAAGCAATCGTAAGCGGTGAAGAATTCGGTCCATTTTTGGAAGAGTTGGATGGATTGGGCGGTATCCAAAGCCGAAATGGCCTCACCGTTACCCTTATCTTCGTAGAATTGACCGCCGTTTTGATACAGCAGCGTACCGTAGGTATTGATGGTACCGGGAACACCGAACTGCATCGAGTTCATATTCAGTTTGATGATGCAGTTATATACGTCTTCCCAGGTTTTGGGGATTTCGATCTCCAGTTCGGAAAGAACGTCCTTACGATAGAACAGCATGGGGAAAGCGAAGGTTTCGGGCAAGCCGTAGGTGCGCTTTACGCCGTTCTTTTCGTATTGATAAGGAATAATTGCATTTTCATTAAAGCGTTTGAGCACTTGGTCGTATGTATCAAATTGGCTCATATCCATAACCGCGCCACGGATGGCGTAGTTGATAGGATCGCTGGCGCCTACGCCCAAAACGATATCGGGGCCGGTGCCGGCTGCAATGGAGGGCAGTACGGTGGCTGCCGAAACCAACTGCAGGTTTACCTTACAGGGCAGATCGTTTTGGTTATTGTCGATCAGCGAACGAAGGATCTGGGATTGGTCCAAACTGGTGGTAACCCAAACCTTGATCTCTTCTTTTTCGCCGTCGGCATATTCGCTCATACGACCTACATCGTCATAATCCATATAGAAGGAAGCGAGGAACATCATAAGCTGATGCTTTACGCCGGCAAAGAAGCCTTTACCGGACTTGGGGTTCTTCGCTTCTACAGGAGAGAGCATCACCCAGTCCAAGCTGACCGGTTGGGAGGTGGCGTTGAGCAACCAGGTAGAAATGGTACCCAGATTGGATTTAAAGTTTTGCAGACGCTTGGCGATAACACGAGGAGTCTCGGTCATCGTGTCAATGTCTTGTACCAAGGTCTTAAAGCTACTGGTAAAGGAACCGGAGTCCCCTACCAAAGTCTCAATGTCTTCCACGATTTGCTTGATCTCAACGGAATTTTCTTCCATGGTCTTCAGCGTTTCGGGAATCAGATCGTCAAAGGCATAGTCGCGGTAGGCGTCAGGAGTAGAGCCGGTAATCATCAGAATATCACGATAGCATTCGTTCAATTCGTAAACCACACTGTCTACACGGTCAAGGATGTCACCGAATTCGCCCAGAGAAACCTCCAGCGTGATGGTATTGATGCCTTCGTTAAAATAGAAGTACATTTCTTCGCCGTTGGGGGCGCAAATGGTTTCTACCTGCCAGCCGTTGTCGTAGTTAAAGCGTACGTGCTTGGCTTCTTGGCAGGGAACCTCACCGTTTACGTACAAAATACGGTTGCAGAAGGTACCGTCTTTTGTGGATTGTTGGAAACGGGTAACAATTTTATAAAGACCGGCTTCTTTCACGTCCATCTCCCAAGTCAACCATTGATAGGGAGAGGTAAATTTGCCGCCGTCAATTTCGTTCAGGGCAATCGTATCGTAAGAATAGGGCTCCATAGCGGGGTTGGTGCGGTCGTACTCTGCATACAACGTAGTAGAGGACTTTTGGCTGGGGCGTTCAGCTTGCACCTTAATAGAGACGCTGCCGTCTTCTACGGAAGCATCTGTGCCGTTTTGGTAGCCTTTGGCTTTATATTCTTCTTGCAGTTGTGCATACGTGGGCAGTTCACCGGGCACAGCAAAGGTCAGTCGGTTAATGACCATAGGCTCGCGCTCAGAGGTAAGAGCCAGGGTGTGAGCACCTGCCGTCAGATAGAAATACAGGTGATCGCCGTAGTTACCGCTGGCATCACGGCAGTTGATATCGTACCAGCCGTTCTTTTCAATCGAACTGGGACGGATCTGGTTGTCGTGCACGTCAGTCTTAAACACCTTGCTGCCGGCTGCATCCAGCACAAAGTCGCCGTTATCGTCCTTTTTAAAATCCTCGGGGTTGTCGATCCAAGTACGAGGGAAGATAAGTGCGCCCGCTTCGGTAAAGGGTTGCTCGCCGTCAATGGTCAGTGCCCGTTCAATATCCGACTTTTTGCCGGGAACGGTATAATACAATACATTGATAGCATAAAGCCCGTCGGCAGGAACGGTAAAATTCCAGACAACGGTTGAATCTTCCTCGGTACGGATGGAGGCGCCTGCCAAACCATTCAAGGCTTTAAAGGCTTCCGCATCCTGAGAATCATATTGAGTGTCCACCTTCACGTTTGCAGATGATTGTTCCGGCAAATAGGTGTTGGCAGCAACGGTAAAGCTACCCGTAGCAAAAGGTGTCTGAGCGTGATCGTCGAAATACTCAGAATACTTATATTTGGAGAATTTTTCTACCTTTTGGGGTGTTTCCTCCAGCGTTGGAGCCGATTGATCGGTGGGAGTAGTCACAGAGGGATCTGCCGTCCCCTCTTGCGATTCCACAGCCAATGCGGCACTGCCTGCTACCGACAACAGCATGACCAAAGCCAAGAGCATTGCCAGATAGCGTTTTACGATTTTCATTTGTTCATCGCCCTTTCCGGATACAAAATACAGACAACAAAACCGACCAAACAATTTCTTGTTTGGCGATTCAGCAATAAAAATATTTGTGCGTTCTGTGCAAAATTCACAATCATATGGGCAAGTTATACAAAACAAACCCGCGCATTTTGGCACATTTAACACACATATATATTACAAAAAACCGATTCAAAAGTCAATACAAATCTATTTTTGTGACTTTGATTCCACGATATCCACAAGAATTCTTTCTGTTTTTTGTGAAAAGTAACCAAATTTTATTTTCTTTTTTCGTCATTCCACCGAAAAACCATAGAAATCTCTGTCAATTTTCCTCGAATTATTGGGAATTTCGCAGTTTTTTGATTTCTTCTGACAGTCGACCGATCTCTTTTTGCGCCTCTTCAGCATTGAGTCGGGCACAAGCGGCATCCTCAACCGCATTTTTCAGCTGCAAGTGCAGTTGATCACACTCCAAACGGCTTTTGGCCAGCTGTTCGCTGTAATCCAGCGCCGCCAGTACCGCTACCATAGTAGTGGAAAGACAACGGCTTTTCTTTTTGATCTCATCCAGTTTTTCATTCAGCTCTTCACCCAGCCGACGAACAAAAACCTCGTCCTCCTCCGACGTGACCATATACTCGATCCCGCCCACGGTCAAACGAATCTTATTGGCCATAAAGCAATCCTCCTAACAATAAAAGGTCTGAATGGCACGGTAGGCCATATACAGATCCAGTTTTGCAATCACTTCAAAGGGAGCGTGCATACACAGCACCGGCACCCCAAGGTCGATCACGTCTACGTTCAGGTTGGCAATATACTTGGCAACCGTACCGCCGCCGCCTGCATCTACCTTGCCCAGCTCGCCTGTTTGCCAGATCACGCCGGCTTCATCCATCTTGTTGCGGATAGCACCCGTAAATTCCGCCGAAGCATCCGAGGTATCGTACTTTCCTCTGCCACCGGTATATTTGGTAAGCACTGCGCCGTAATTGAGATAGCAGGAGTTCCGTTTTTCATAGGGATCGGAAAAAGTGGGGTCAAACGCGCCGTTCACGTCTGCCGACAAGCATTGAGAGGCAGACAGCACGCGACGCACCTTGGCGCCCATACACTCTGCCAGATCCTCCACAAAATAGCGCAAAAAGGAGGAGTTGAGTCCGGTATTCCCATCGGATCCGGTCTCTTCTTTGTCGGCCAGCACGGTGACCACGGTTTTTTCGGGTACATCCAAAGCAAGCGTTGCCATCAGCGCAGGGTAGGCGCAAACCCGATCATCGTGGGCATAAGCGCCGATCATAGAGCGGTCCAGACCGATATCCACCGGTTTGGCGGCAGGCACGATCTCCAGTTCGGCGGACATAAAGTCCGCTTCGGTGATGCCGTATTTTTCATTGAGAATGTTCATCACCTGCAGTTTGACCGATTCTGCTTCCTCGTCGTTATTGAAGGGGCGGCTGCCAATGAGCACGTTCAGTTCTTCCCCGCGGATGCCGTCAGCCAGCGTCCGTTTGTTTTGTTCGGCGCTTAAATGGGGCAACAGGTCGGTGATCACAAATTGGGGATCGCCCGCATCCTCGCCGATATTCACCGTAACCGAGGCACCGTCAGCCCGTACCACCACGCCGTGTAAGGACAGCGGCACGGTAGCCCATTGGTATTTGCGGATACCGCCGTAGTAGTGAGTCTTAAAATATGCCAGCTCATCCGCTTCATACAGGGGATGTTGCTTTAAGTCCAAACGGGGCGCATCAATATGAGCCGCCACAATGCGTACCCCCTGCTCCAAGGGCTGTTGCCCAATAACTGCGGCGATGATGGCTTTATTGCGATTGACGGTATACACCCGATCACCTGCCTGATAGGAGGCGGCAGGATCAAAAGGGCGGAAGTTTGCTTTTTCCAGCATCGCTACCGAAAGGATAACCGCTTCCCGCTCAGTCTTGGCTTTTCCCAAAAAGTCGGTATAGCCCTCGGCAAAACGCATAACCTCCTCTTGCTGTTGAGGGGTAAGCCGTGTCCATCCGTTGGTGGGTTTGTGCATCAGTTTTTCTTTTAATTCGGCAGCAACCGTTTGTTCTTTCATAGTGATCTCTCCTATTCCTTAAATTGCTTTTCGGCTTTTTTCATCAGTTGTTCCAGCAGCAGATAATCGTTGCCGTACACCGTGCGCAAGGTAGCGCGGTCGGTCATCAGAGGAGTGGTGTCGATCCCGTGCAGATTGCCAATGTCTATTCCCGCCAGCACACACCGCAATTGGGCTTCCGACACCTGCATAGCCGCATCTGCCAGCGCCCGATAGGTGTAGTCCGATACCTTGAACTCGCCGGGTGTGGGATGTCCTCCGCAATACAGCCGACGATACAACCGATAATAGGCCAGCGCCAAAAAATCGGAGGCCTGCTCCACCAACTGATTGCTACCGGTTTTTTCCAGCATATCAAATAAAATATATTCGGTGGCCTTCAGCCGTTGTTTTTCTTTGGCGATGGGGGTAGCGGCGCGAGACTCTTTTTTCTCCCGTCCCAACAAATAGTCACAACTCACCTCGTAAAAGGATGCCGCTTTCGCCAAGAAATCCAGACCGCATTCCCGCACCCCGTTTTCATAGTGGGATAAAAGCGCCTGAGAAATACCAAGACTCAGTGCCGCCTGCTTTTGGGTGATCCCCTTTTTACGACGCAGTTCGGTCATCCGTTTGGCAAACACGTGGACCATTCCTTTCCCCTCCTTTAAAAGAAATTGCTTGTATTTATACTTATAGTATATTATAATATGAATAAGAATATTTGTAAAGGGGAACTTTTCCATATGAAGACCTATCGAGTTCATCTCATCCGCCATGGTCGCGAAAGCGCCCAAGGAGTGATCCGCTATATCGGGCAAACCGACCTGCCCCTGACCGCCAAGGGTCGGCAGGAGCTGATCGCTATGGTGGAGGAAGAGCCCTTTCCCACGGTGGATGCGGTTTACTGCAGTCCCCTGCTCCGTTGCCGCCAGACCGCCGATATTTTGTACCCCGAGCACATCCCCGTTGTGGAACAAGGACTGACCGAATGTCATTTTGGGGAGTTTGAAGACAAGACCCCCGAGGAACTGAAGGATGACCCCCGTTACGCCCAGTGGTTATCGGGCGGCACTCCGCCGGGAGGCGAATCGGGAGAGCGTTTTTTTAAACGCAGTGTGGTGGCTTTTGCCAAAATTGTGGAAGAAGCCATGAAAAACGGACAAACCGAAATCGCAGTGGTCTGCCACGGAGGATCGATCATGTCCATCTTAGCACAGTGCGGCATTCCCGAGCGCACCCCCAGCGATTGGATCTGCGCTCCCGGTCACGGCTACACCATGCTCATCACCCCCGGCGTATGGATGCGGGGCTACAAGGCCGAAGTCATTGCCAAGTTTTAACAAAAACCCTCGATTATGCGAATGCATATCGAGGGTTCCTTTTTATTGTACGGTTGCGGGTTCTTTTTCGTTGACACAAACCGAAGGCTCATTGGGCAAGTCGCTCCCCCGGGGAAGAGAAAACCGAACGGCACGAGGCACGATCTCAAACCGAATATCACGGGCGGGCAGAATTTCACCATCCAGATTCACGATGGTATCTTTGTGGGCGATCACCCGCATGGTCTTGCCCCGACGGTAGTTGCAAATGGGCAGATCCACATGCTCCCCACGGGTGTATTTGCCAAGCAACGACAAAATGCGAAGACGAGAGACCGTGTCAATGGTCATACAGTCCAGCAACCCATCCTCTACCAATGCCAGCGGCGCGCTTTGAAAGCCGCCGCCGTAAAACCGACCGTTGGCCGCCACGGCGAATAAGAATTCCTTTTCCACCGGTGTATTATCGTCCACTTGCACGGTCATCCGATTCTTGATCGCCGACAAAAAGCAATACAACACCGATAGTATGTAGGCAAGCTGACCGCCGATCAAAGGCAGTCGGCTGAATTTATCTTTATTGGCGCCCACCTGAGCATCAAAGCCCATAGTAGCCTGATTCAAACACACAAAGTCCCCCGCTCGAATGATATCCAGACGACATTCGGTGCCATGGATCTGATCTTCTAAATCAAAAAAATGCTGATTGTGGGTAAAGGATTTCAAAAAATCATTGCCCGTGCCCGCAGGCATAATGCCCAACACCACGTTATCGTAACCGATGATGCCGTTGAGCACGTCAAAGGCACTGCCGTCTCCGCCGCAGGAGAAAATGCGCAGTTGCTCCCCGCTTTGGGCAAGTTCACGGGCGATGCGGGTACCGTCTGACTTACAGGTGGTGTAGCAAATCTGACAGGTATCGGCGTGCTCAGCCACGTAGGCTTCGATATTGGCAATCAGTTTTTTTCTTGCCGCCGCCTTACCTGCGGTGGGGTTGATGAGAAAAACGTTTTTCATTTGGTTTCCCTACTTTATTTAAAATACAAATACAAATTGCATTTGAGCATTCCGTTATACAGCTTGCGCTTTTTGTCCGCATCTCTGCCGAAATGCTTTTGGAACTCCTCATCGGGACTGATGATCCCATACCGCCAGCCCGGCTTTTGCTCCATTACCCTGCCCATCTGCCGATACAGCGTGCGGGCTTGCTCAATATCCAACAGCCGTTCCCCGTAAGGGGGATTGGTCACCACGATGCCCCGAGGGGTATCGGGTGCAAAATCGACGATATCGGCGGTGGTCATCTGCAGACGGTTTGCCACACCTGCCTTTTTGGCATTGGCAAGTGCCAGCTCCCCCATGGCGGGATTCAAGTCACTGCCCACACAGCGGAAGGTGACCTCCCGACGGATGGCGTCCATGGCACGGGTACGCTCTTGTTGCCACACGGCGGCGGGAATCAAATTCCACCCCTCTGCCATAAACCGTCGTTTCAGACCGGGGGCGACGTTTAATGCGTGCAACGCCCCTTCAATGAGCAACGTACCCGAGCCGCAAAAGGGATCGTACAGCACCGAATCGTCGTAAGGGCGGGTGAGCATCACCATGGCCGCCGCCAGCGTTTCTTTAATGGGTGCTTCCGATGCGTTGGCGCGGTAACCCCGCTTATGAAGCCCTACTCCCGAGGTGTCGATCATCACCGAAACCTCGTCCTTTAATATAGAAAAGCGGATAGGCACCGTAGCGCCGATCTCTTCAAACCAGCCGATGCCGTAATGGGCGCTCAGCCGATCCACCACCGCTTTTTTGATAATAGACTGACAGTCGGGAATGCTGTGCAAGGCAGAGTTCAGCGACCATCCCTTCACGGGAAAGGCATCCTGCTTGCCGATCCATTCCTCCCAAGGGAGCGCCTTGACCCCTTGAAACAGATCCTCAAAGGTTTTGGCAACAAAGCTACCCAACAGCAGCTCTACCCGTTCTGCGGTGCGCAGGCAAAGATTGGCTCGCGCCAAGGTATGAAAATCCCCTGCAAACAGCACCCGTCCATTTTCGGCGCGCACGTCCTGCGCTTCTATTTTTCGCAGTTCATCCGAAAGCAACCCCTCTAACCCAAACAGGCAGGGGGCGCAAAATTGCAATTTGGTCATATTGGCCCTCTTTTGATTGATATTGAAAGTAGTATACCATAATCCGACAAAAAAGGAAAGATTTTTTTACAAAAGCAAAGACCTTTGTCCCGTGACAAAGGTCTTTTGGATTACAGAATATAAATCTCTACGTTGCGCACGCCGAATTGCACACACTCTGCTTCGGTGTTGAAGAACAGGTCAACGTCCACAGGGCCGGAAATAAATCCGCCGGTGTCGGAAGCCTTAGCAACGCCATACATATAACTGCCGTCTACGGTTTTGATAAACATCATGGTGCCGTAGGGAATCTCCTTGGGATCCACCGCAATGTAGCCCACCTGTGCCACGTCACCGGTGGCGGTGTGCTTGCCTGCGGCGGCGGTATAGGCCGTGGCTTTACCCTTGATGCATTTTTTGAACTGCAAGGGTTGCCCCTGAGCATTTACGGCAATGGGATTGTTGGTTTGCAATTTAGAGATCAGTTGGGTATTCAGCTTGGCGTCGTTGGTTACCACGGGAGCAAACTTTTCGGGCGCACCGATACCACGGTATACGGTTGCGGGAGAAGAAGGCTCAAGCACCACGGTGGACACGGGCGTGCTGTCGGTCAGCACACCGTCTACATAGCGATCGGTATAGGTCACCTGAGACAGACCGGCCACACCGGGAATCTTTACCGATTGGGTACCTACGGGCAGGGTATCGGTATCTTCATAAATCACATCGGGAGCAACCGCTTCTTCCCGCACGGCGGTCACACAGTTGACTCGTTGCAGGGTGATAGCGGTAGCCGTGCTGACAATGGTATCGGCCGAGGGGGTAACAATATCATCCTGATCCCACTCGATTCCCATACGGGTCAGCAGATTGCCTACCCGATCAACACGGGTATCGGCGGTCACGGTTTGACCGTCGGCGGTAACCTGCACCGAAAACGCAGGACCCACACGCATAATCAGACCGTTTTCGGTATCCAGCATATCGTAGCCGTGGTCACCGAGAAGGATTCCTGCCTTTTGCAGAATGATACCGGGTGTGGTAAAGTAGGAGCTTACCACCGTACATTGATTGTTATAAAACACCGTTACGGTACGGGAGGTGCCGTTACACAGCACACCCAGAATTGCAATTACGAAAATAACAGCACTAAGCAAAGCGGTTTTTTTATTTCTGCCAATTTGTTCTCCCCACATAAAATGGTTCAAAAGTCGCATAAACGAAAATCACCTTTCTTATTTTGTTCGGCTCTGTTTTTGGTAAGATTTCACAAAGGCAATGCCTTTCTATTGTCAGTTTTGCCGAACATTGGGAATTATATGCAGGGGATTTTGATTTGTCAACCGTTTTATGAAATTTAAATTTCGTGGGTTTTCACAAATTATTTTTGCTAAAAAAGAAAATAAAAGGTTACAAAGTTGTAACCTTTTCTACATATTGTGGTTCAAAAATTACAAACCACAAGCCTTTTGGCATTTTGACCGAAGAAAACCTTTGAATGATTTCGAGTTTTAAAATCCATTGTTTTCTTTCGTTTTCTTTATTTTTCTTTTTATTTTTCTTATTTTCTCGTTTGTCATTTTTTTGTTAACAATAAATATGTCATATAATCCTTGGCTTTTGAACGGTTTTTTTAGCAATTATCACAAACCGTGTAACTTTTTTTGTATTTTTTCCTCTTTTTGGAAGAAAACAAACCGTGAAATTGAAACTAAAATTTCCACAAAATCACCGAAAAAAGAGATTTCACGGGAAATTTCCTCCACTTATTTCATAAAACAGAAGGGTCTGTCCCATTATTTGCTCCAAAATACGCCATTTTCGCACCACCGATTCCATGAAAAACGAAAACGGTCGCCCGGTGTTCCGAGCGACCGAAAAAAGCAATGTTAGATCAGCCCAATGTTTCTGCAGGGAAAACATCGATCATGCCAACGACCTTTTTGAGAATGGTCAAAGCGTCGGCGGCATTGACATTCTCATTTCCGTCAACATCAGCTGCCAAAGTCTGTTCTTCCGTCAAGGTGACTTTGCCTACTACGCTCTTCAGTATCTCCAGCGCATCGGTAGCAGAAACCTTGCCGTCACCGTCCACGTCACCGTAATGGATGACCGGGGGTTTTACCGCCTCTTCCATTTCTTCCAGTTTGGCAAGATTGGTTACCAAGGCTTTTTGAGCGTCGGTCAGTTTTTCGTATGCATCACGGGCTTTTTCCACAGCGTTCTTATCTTCACCGGTGAGGGCGTCGATCATGTCAATCACTACGTCAGCAGCCATCTGATCAAAGTTCACGTCGGCATAATATTGAATGTCTTTTACCTCAGTTTGAGAGCCGTCATGGGTATGGGTTGCCCCGTTTTTCGTGGCGCACACGTTGTCAAACAGCACATAGATATCATCGCAATCGTTACCGTCTAAATACTTGCAATAGGTAAGCTGAAAACGAAGGCGCTCTACATGGTCTAAAGAATAACCGGAAAAGTGGGCGGTATCATTGGGGTCAAAGGGAGTTTCAGTATCCCATTTATCCCGATGATCCATATCGCGGGTAATAAAATCCTTAATGGGCATTTTTACGTGCACAAACGTTTCGGCCGGCAGATAGACTTCATACATTTCGTAGTCACTGCCATGGTGAGCAGTCATGTTTCTGACCACCGACAGTTCCAGATCACACACGATATCATACCAGCTCAAAATATCAAATTCGATATAATCATATCCCGAAATGTCCGGCGCAGTTTCAAGATAGGTAGCTGTATTTTGGAAGAAATAAACGCCGTTATAGAAGGCTTGTACAGCATAAGCACAGGTGCCTTCCGTAAAATAGTCCTCGTCAAAACCGGCCAAACTACCCCACGGTTCCTGCGCGCCGTTACCGGCATCCCCTTCACCGTCATACAGCATTAAAATGTCGCCTTCAGCAGCAATTGCCGTGGTGGTTCCACCAACAAACAAACTGAGTATCAAAGCGAACACACACAACCAAGAAATGGATTTTTTCATACAAATTCCTCCTTGAATTAGAATCAAGAGTATTGTATCACATTTTTTTCTATTTGTAAACAGAAATTTTGTGAGTTTTAACAAATCCCACGCCGTTGCTTCATTCTGCCGAAAACCATTGTCCCTCCGCCGCACCGCCGTAAATCGTTTCACCAAAAACAGGCGTCACTTCACCATAACTTTTTTCAATGAGCTGAGCGGCAAATTCCTCCCGACTTGCAACGGGCAACAAAAAGGAAAAATCCACCTGATGACTGTATTCGATCTGTTGCATCAGACCGTCAAACTGCTCCACCAAGGGTTGCAATCGCCCTTGCTGATTGTATTGGCAGGAAAAACTGCCCTTAATATAGGGTTGCATCACAAGCAGGGCGGCATTGTCCAGCGCCGCGTTGCCCGCCGCCGAATACGACCGCACCAGTCCCCCCGTGCCAAGCAGGGTGCCGCCGAAATAGCGGGTGACGATAATGATGCAATCGGTCAGATCCCGCCGTTCCAGAATATCCAAAATAGGCAAGCCTGCCGTGCCTTGGGGCTCGCCGTCGTCGGCATACCGTTGTACGCCGTTTCGCAGACGGTAAGCATAGCAATGGTGACGGGCGTCATAATACTTCGCCTTCACTTCGCTCACCAAAGCCGCCGCTTCTTCGGGGGTAGACACAGGGGCCGCCACCCCGATAAAACGGGAGCGTTTTTCAACGTATTCCCCTTCTCCCTTACGGGCAAGGGTGGTGTACTGTTCCATAGCCATATCACACAAATCCTTTGAAACAAAAAACGATGCCCTGGGGCATCGTCATTTGCATTCTTATTTGTCCAGATTAAAACGCTTGTTGAAGCGTTCTACACGACCGCCGGTGTCAACCAATTTCTGTCTGCCGGTAAAGAAGGGGTGGCAGCTGGAGCAGATGTCAACACGGATATCTTTTTTGGTAGAGCGGGTTTCGATCACGTTACCGCAAGCACATTTAATGGTGGTCGTTTCGTAATTCGGATGAATTCCCTGTTTCATTCCTGTCACCTCTTTCGTTAAAACCATCGACAAGTATCATACCATATCATGCTACAAAATGCAAGAAAAATTTTATGGTTTTTTTGAATTTTTTTTGAAGTCGAATATCTTGTGTTATTCGTCCTTGCGGGGCACCATATTTATGACCACTTAGGAGCGGCTTTCAGCACTCTTGCCGCAATATGAGAGGCAACACCCAACCCTGCCCCTGCATTTTCTACCACCACCACAAAGGCGTAGGGTTTATCGGGTGCACGGCAAAAGCCCACAAACCAGGAGTGGGGCGTGCTTTGGTCGCCGATTTCGGCAGTACCGGTTTTGGCGCACAGCTCCAGTCCCGCAAAGTTGCCGTCGCCGTAATGATCGGTCACGTCCTTACGCATCATATCCGACAGAGTCGCAGCCGCATCCTTGCTCATCATAGACACCCGTTTGCCGTTGCTCATGGTTTTGACCGTGCCCGAAAAGGAGGAAATATCCTCCACAAGATAGGGCCACACGCAAGTGCCGCCCCCTGCAATGCCTCCCATAAAGGTGAGAAACTGAAAGGGATTGACCGTATCGTTATGCTGACCGATGCCCGACCAGCCAAAGTCGATATCATTGGACTTTTCGACCTGATAACAGCTTTGGGTGCAAGCGATCCCGTCCATGGTGAGGGTCTGATTAAAGCCCACCTTCTCGGCGGTTTTGGTCAGACGGCTTCGGCCCAAGGTGAGGGCAAACTGGGCAAAGGCCGCATTGCAGGATTTGACCAGCGCCGATTCCAGATCCACCTTGCCGTGGTTACCCAGACAACTGAGCCATTCCCCACCGATGGTTACACCTCTTGCGCAGGTATACCGATGGGATGCCACGTCATCCAGATTTTCCAGCGCCGACAGCGCCGTTACCAATTTAAAGATAGAGCCCGGGGCGTAGCTTCCCGACAGCAGGCGGTTGACGTATACCCCTTTTTCTTCTGCCAGACCGGTCTCGGAGGCAGGATCAAAGGTAGGGGTGCTGACCATACACAAAATCTCGCCGGTTTTATAATTGTATATGCCCACCGTACCTGCCCGATTGCCTAACGCCTGACAGGCAGTCACCGACAAATCGGCATCAACGGTCAGACGCATATCGTGCCCTTCTCCCGACATATTATAGGTGCCGTTGATCAGATCGTAGCCGGTCAGCTCGTTCAAAAAAGCGGAATGCACCCCCGTAGACACAAAGCCATCTAAATCCCCCACCGTGTGGGCGGTGGCTTGGCGAATACGGATATCCTCGTGAAAATAACGGGTTCCCTTGCGGGTATAGGCCAGCACCGTACCGTCACGGTCGGTGATCTCCCCCGCCTTCACCAGATGCCCGTCTTTATACAAATGACGGTTGGTGGGATAGGTTGCCCAGGCATCCCCCACCAATGCCAGCCGACCGTAAAACAAACCCAATCCTGCGCAAAACAGCAAGGCTACCACGATCACGGCAAGAGAGTGAAAAGAAATTCGTTTCAATAATATCGCCTTCTTTCGGTTTCCAACCCACAAGCGGGTCGCTCGGCTGCCTTAAAAAAGGCAAGCAATAAAAAGGCGGCAATCAGACTGGTACCGCCTCGGCTGACGAACATCATCGTAACCCCTGTTAAAGGAAGCAGATCGGTGGAGCCGAAAATATTCAGAGCAGTCTGAAACAGCATCATAACGGCGGCGCCGCACACGGTGGTGGCGTAAAAGCCGCAAGCGGCAAAGCGAGCTAATCGCACGGCGTAAAAACCCAACGCCACAAAGCACATAGCGGCACACAAGGCGATGATGCCGCCCCATTCTTCACACAGCACCCCAAACACCAGATCGGTATCGGCGGCGGCTACGCTCAATAACGTGCCATTGCCCCCTCCCACCCCAAGCAGACCGCCGCTGGCGGCGGCAATCATGGTGCGAGTCTGTTGATATCCCGTAGAGGATGCGTATTGCCACACGTTGGTCCACACGCTGAAGCGGTCGGCAATATGGGGATACAGCAGTAAAACCACCGTACCTGCCGCCACCGCACCCAAGCCGATGGCAGTCACCAACCGCCAGTCGGTCATACGCATCAGCAAGATCACCAGCATGGTAACAAAAAAGATGGCGATTGCCCCAAAGTCCACCATCAGCACCAGCGTTCCCATCACGGCGGCGCAAAAGAACAGGAAAAACCATCGGTTTTTCCACTTGGTCAGGGATACGTATAAACAGCATCCCCCCACCAACAGCAACGCCACCTTGGCAAACTCAGAGGGCTGGAAGGAATAAGAGCCGATACTCAGCCAGTTGCGAGCGCCGTAGATGCGTGTACCAAACACCACGGTAACCGCCATCACCCCCACGGTGATGAGAGCAAATACGTACCGCGCGCCGTAACAAAACTCGTGATACCGAAGCAAAAAGGCAAGACACAAACAGCCAACTACCCCAACACCGATGCAAAACAGTTGCTTGAGCAAAACGTCGGGAGTAGCGCAGGCGCACACCGCCGTGCCCAGGGTGACCAGATACAAAATCGGCAGTTCTGCCAATAGCATAGGACGATGCATCAATCGGGTGGCGGCAAAATAGATCCACTGCCCCACCACCAGCGCGCCAAAGCAGATGGGCAGCATGGTGGGAAGGGCATCCAAAAATCGCAGGCAAATCTGACCGCCCATCACCAACTGAAACACGGTCAGCACAATCAACGACAAAGCGCCGCTTGGCATTCGGTAAGAGTACACGTCCTCTTCTTCTAAATCGTTACATTCAAACATCAGCTCCTGCTCGGCGATGGCAACCATATCGCCGTGGAGCAGGATCGTTTCTTCTTCGATATATTCTTCGTTGACCCAGACCTCGCCCCCAAGAGAAGCGATCCACCAATTCCCCTTTTTTTGATACACCACCGCGTGACGTTTTTCCACGGTAGGCAGGGGTAACAGGATGTCGCAATGCTTGCTCCGCCCGATGAGGCCTTCCTGAGCGTACAGATTGGAAGGATCACCCTCACGGGTGACAAAACGGGCAACGGTCTGTCTGGGAGGACGGGACAAACGGAAATACCGAATCCATAAAAACACCAAAAGGCAGGAAAGCAGGGGCAATACCCAACGAGATATTGCCAGATACAGGGCATACACGGTTTCCATCGGTCATCCTCCTTGATGTAGCTTACTATTAGTATCATACCACTTTATGAACGGTAAATCAAGTGGTGTCAAAAACAATGCCCATCGGCCAAAAACCAATGGGCATATAAGATTATTGTGCTACCGTTACCTGCTCATTCAAATGGAAGGAATACAAAATCAGTTCCTTCACGGGCAAATGATAGGTGTCGGCGAGCATACGGGCATACAGCCTCAGTTGTTCGGCGTACCGCTCCACAAGCTCGTCCGCGGTTTTGACCCGATCGGTCTTGTAGTCCACCACCACCAGACCGTCGTCTTCATAAAAAACGCAGTCAGTGATACCCTGCACTACTACCCGTTCCTCGGCAAACTGCTCTGACAAAGAAGGATCCAGCAATCGGGCAGGCAGAGCGCTCATAAACCGATGCTCCCGCATCACCTTGGGAGAGGCGTCCATACGGGCGTACAGTTTGCCTTCAAAAAAGGCTTGCAGACGCTTTTGATCCACCCCGTCCCCTTGTTGACGGGTAATGAACCGTCCCTGCACCAAACGCTCGATCTCCGCCGCCGTGTCCTCGGCGGCCGCCCGGTAATCGGCATACTGCATAAAGGTGTGCAACGCTGTACCCTTGGCGGTGGCTGACATCCCGTCCTTTTGCATAAAGGAGGGGCGGGGCGCCTGATCGTAAGGCACCATCGGTCCATCGTGGCTGAGCTGTGATACGCTTCGTTTGGAAAATAGCTCCTGCAACGGCAGATAAGGATCCCGATAGGTGAGATTCTGACAAATCTGTTCATACAATCGCTCATCAAAGGGCTCTGCCTCTGTTTCTTGCTCGTCGGCACGGGGCGGAGGCACGTCAGAGCACATCCGCAAAGAAATCTCGCACTCGTCCTCTTCCCGCTCCAGCCATTCCGGATCGTTCACCTGTGCAGTGCGCAACGAATGTCCCGACGGATGAAGCAGGCAATAATACAACAGCAGTCGTCCGTAATCGGCGGCGGATAACACCAGTTCCGGATCCAACAAGCCGTCCTGCACGCCACCGGTCAGGGTGGTTGCGGCCTTGGTCGCGGCATCAGGCATATTGGAATAGGTGGTCAGCATCACCAAACGGTCTATGGCGCGGGTCATTGCCACGTACAACACCCGCAATTCCTCCGACATTTCTGCCTGCTTATTCCGATATTGGATACCCAATCGCATACAGCTGACGCTACGGCATTGCCGCTCGTCGTCGGTGACGGTCAGCCCGATACCCAGTTTTTCATCCAACAGCAATGGGGCGTGCCCGTCGGTCTGATTAAACCGCACACCGCATCCCGCCACAAAACAGATGGGGAACTGCAAGCCCTTGGAGTGGTGAATGGTCATGATCCGCACCGCATCTGAGTCCGCTGAGCCTGTTGGAGGATCAACAGCGACCTCTTCGGCCTGCAGGCGGTCGGTATACCGCAAAAAGCCGTCCAGCCGATCGAATCCGTTTTCGGCGCACTCGGTGGCCATCTCCCGCAGATACAACAGATTACGACGGCTTTGTCCGCCGTTTTCCATCACCTGTACCGCCGACAGATAACCGTAGGTTTCATACAAACGGGTGAGCAGACGGGGAGCAGATAAGGTAGATGCCACCACCCGCAGATCCTGCAACACCGCAAGAATGTGCTGTGCTTTTTGGTTGCCCTCACGGGCGGCGCGCTCCACCGAATGGTACAGCGGCACCCATTTTTCTTTGCCCCGTATGTGGGCAACCTCCTGGGCGGTAAAGCCAAACAGAGGGGACATAAGGCAAGACAGCAGCGCCACGTCGTCGGTGGGATTGTCCACCGCCCGAAGCACCCCTAAAATACGGGCGATCTCGGGGCGTTCAAAGAACCCGCTCGCCTGTTCGGTCACCGCAGGAATTCCGTGCTCCCGCAGACGCTTGGCATATTGCTCGCCCCGTCCCTTAACCCCTCGCAGTAAGATCACGCAATCGCCGTAGGTGGCAGGGCGCAGAGTTTCGTCTTTGGTGGTCACGCAAGGCGTGGCACGGTATTCTTCGATCAGCTCAGCGATTCGGTCGGCTTCCAGTTCCACAGCAGTGCGTTCGTCGTCCGCCGACAAAAACTCATACCGACTGATCGCCCCCTCCGTTTTAGGAAAATCCCGCAAAGGGGTGAGGATATGATTTTCATCGTAACGGATCTCCCCCGCCACCTCCGACATAATCAAGGAAAACAATCCGTTGACCGTCCGACAAACCTGAGGACGGCTACGGAAGTTCCCTGCCAGCACCAGTCTGGCGGGGCTGTTTTGCCCGTCGTAATCGGGGTAATCCTCCAGCATATTTAAAAAGTTGCGGGGATTGGCCTTGCGGAACCGATAAATACTTTGCTTCACGTCCCCCACGGTGAACAGGTTTTTGCCCCCGTCGGACAAGGCTGTAAAAATGGTAGATTGCAGATTGTTCACGTCCTGATATTCGTCCACCATTACGTAATCGTATTCTTCGCATATGGTTTTGGCAAGAGGGGTGGGTACCACCTGACCGTTTTGCAAGGTGACCAGCAAGGAGAGGGCAGCGTATTCCACGTCAGAAAAGTCCATACACCCCTCTGCCTGCTTTTTCTCATCAATGCGGCGGCTGTAATCTTCTACCACCTCTAACAACAGGTCAATAACGGGAATCAACTGCTTGCATTGCTGATTACATTGCCGAGCGGTCATAAAGAACATCTTTTTCATTTCTTTTGCTACCGATGCGCTTACCTCTTGTGCGGCGGCAGATAAGGCCTTTTCGCGGCTTTCGTGTCCTTTGGGCAAATTTTTGCCCGAAAAACTAACCTTTTCCAAACTGCGGCAGGCGAATACCGCTTCATCCCAGTTGCCGCTTTCCACCGCCTGAAGGGCAAGTTCCATCCCCATCAGCCCTTCCGACAGACGTTCTCCCCGTTTTTCGGTTACCACGGGGTCGTTTTGTATGTCAATCAGAGTTTGCTTCATAAAAGCAATCCCGCGGGTCAGGATCCGCTCTGCCCGCAAAAGCAGGGTTTTGCCCCAAGGCGACTGCTCTACGGTGGTGAAGGAATGGTATTGGGCTTTCACCTCGTCCATCCAAAGCTGAGGAAAAGGCAACGACCGCAGATAGGTATACACCGTTTCTACCGCCCCTTGCAGATTGGCGGTACCGTTGTCGGCTCCCACGGTTTTAGCCAATTGCAAAAACTCCTCCGGCTTAGCGGCAAAATAATGGTCTAAGGTTTCATCCATAGCGGCCTTTTGCATCAGCTTCAGCCGATTACCCGAAACCAATTTGAAATCGGGAGAAATATCCAACCGGTCAAAATGGCGGACCACCAGATTCTTACAAAAGGAGTCGATGGTAGAAATATCCGCCTTTCCCAGCAGGATCTGCTGGGTCAGCAAATGGTGATTGTCGGGGCTCTTCTGATACTCCTCTCCCAACCGCTTGCGGATGCGCTCTTTCATTTCGGCGGCAGCCGCATTGGTGAAGGTCACCACCAGCATCTTATCAATGTCGGTAGGGTTACAAGGATCGGTAATACATTGTACCACCCGTTCCACCAGCACGGCAGTCTTACCCGAGCCTGCGGCGGCAGACACCAGCATAGCCCCGCGATTATCGATCGCCTTTTTTTGTATTTCAGTGGGAAAGCTCATGGTAATCGCCTCCTTGCAACAATTCTTTTTCCTGAGCGGCAGAAAGGGCGGGCACCTGCCGATGGGGCTGACCGCTTGTTAACGGACACACCGCCCGATATCCGCAGTAGCCGCAGGCGTCGCCCCCCACGGGATCCAACGGGTCGCAGGCAATGTTGCCCTGTTGCAGGTTTTCTCCCATTTGATACAGCAGATCCTCAATTTGCTTACGGATCTTGCCGAAAAACTCTAACGATGCCAGCGAACCCGAGACCTCCCCGTTCTTTTTAAAATAGAAGGGCATATAAATACCGGTGGCATTGGGGTCCATCGCTTTGAGCACCACGGGATCATCCATAACCAGACCCCGCATTTTCAATTCCTTGGCCAGTTGTTTTTCTAAATCTTCGGTTTCGCCGTCGGTACGCAAGCTCACCCGACGGGCAGGCATATACAGCACGCCCGAGGGAACCAGATGCTCCCCACAGCGTTGCCCGTTCTTTTCTACGGCAAACAGGTAGATAAGCATTTGCAGACCGATGCCGTGATACAGATCGTCCAACTTGAATTTCTTATTACCCGTTTTGTAGTCCACCACTCTAAAGTAGGTGACTCCCTCTTTTTCATAGGTATCAATGCGGTCTACCGTGCCCCGTACGGTCAAACTGCCCCCGTGGGGTAATGCCACCGTCAACGGGGGAACGTCGCCGTCCCGTTTGATCTCACATTCGCAGGCTACGGTTTCAAAGTAGCTGTCCTTCATCTCGTCAGCCATATGCCGCAACAGGGTAAGCAACAACAGCTCCATCCGATCCAATTGAAAACGGAAGGTACCTGCTTTGTCGGTCAGACCGCCCATATATTCTTCTACGTAAGCGTAAAGCAGTTGATGCACGTTGCTTTGCAGTTGATCCTCCTCCAATGTGTGCAGCCCCTTACTGCCGTGATTCAGCATCATATGCTCCAGCACGTAGTGTACCATCGTCCCGCGAGACAATACGTCCAATGCCACCGGCTTACGGGGTGACACCCGCAATCCGTATTGACAGAAGTAAGAAAAGGCGCACTTATGATACACCTCCACCCCGCTGGGGGAGATGGTAATATTTTCGCCGAACAGTTCTTTGGCGGTCTCGGGCTGTAAGCGGCAATCGGGGGTATGGGTCAGTTGTTGCAAAATCTGCAATCGCTGAGGCTCATATTCCTCAAAGTACCGTTGCAGACCTGCGCTGAGCGCCGAGCCGTCACCGTAGCGGGCAGACAGCAGATCGAAAGCCGGCATGACCGCCGCTGTGCGAGACAAGGGATAAACCGTTTCCCACTCCCCTGCTTTTAAAAACCGACAGGAGAGTTGTTGTTTCAATTGCTCCACCTCACTGCACACCGACAGTTCCTTTTCCCCGTCGGAGGTAAGGTAGGAGAAAAACACCTGATGGGATGCACTGCAAGCGGCGGCATAAAACAAATACCGCTCCTCCACCGCATCAAACAGCGTATGGTCCGATATAGGAATATCGTTTTGCCGCAGGGTGGAACGCTCCCGATCGGTCAGCAAACCACCGGAGGCGGGAGTAGCGGGAAACACCCCTTGATTGGTGCCCAGCAAAAAGACCGCTTTCGGTCCTGCGGGACGCATGCGGTCGGCACTGCCCACCGCCACCTGATCGATGCCTTGGGGAATCTTGCCCATATCCGCCGACTGCACGGCATGGTTGAGCATCCCGTAAAAATCCTTGGGACTTACCGCCAGATCCCCGACCGTCGCTACCATGCTGTCCAATAAGCCTACGACGATCTCAAAGCAGCGCAAAACGTCTTCGGCTTCAAAGGCCTGTCCTGCGCTCGCCAATTGTTGGGATACCGTTTGCAACCGTGCATAAACGCCGTTTTGATCTAAAAATTCATAGGCGGCGCGGCAGTAATCCTTTACGGTATTACATTCAGCCACCTGTTTTTTCAGTCGCTCCAGAGGGAGAATGGCTTTACGCCGCAGGTTGTTCAGTTCTTCTATCACCTTGGGATCGGGTTCCTCGTTGGTGGTACCGTCGGGATGACGGTCAAAGGGACGCAACCATCCCTGTCCCTTTACCCCCCACACAAAGGAGTAATTCTCCAGATCGGCGATCTCTTTGGTAGCAAGACCTGCCAATCCCGTTTTTAAGTAAGAAAGAATCCCGTCGGTATCCAAACTGCCTACCGCCTGCTCCAAGCCCTTGCACAAAAACGCCGCCACAGGCTGATAGGCAATGGGACGTCGGCGGTCGGTAAAGCAGGGAATGCCGTAGCGGGCAAAGGTATCTTCAATGGCATCGCAGTAGGTTTCGTCGTCGCGAGACATCACCGCAATATCCCGATAACGGTATCCTTCCTCCCGCACCAAACGGCAAATGGCACCGGCTACAAATTCCACTTCGTCATAAATATCGCGGCATTCGCATATAGTAAGGGAATCCCCTTTTTGGATACCCTCCTCCCGACAGTCGGACAGCACCTGCTCCATGGCAAGAATACTTTCGTTTGCCGCCCGATGATTCCGATACAAATGGGTGGAGGGGGCAAGAGCAAACCCTTCCTCCTTGACAAAACGGCGCAGGGATTGCGCCAACTGCTTAGTATTGGCAAACACGTCCAATTGATACCGCTCATCGGGAGAGTCGGCACACACCGTGAGATACACCTCTTTTGCCGATGCTACCATTTGCTTGATGAGATTCATCTGGGGCACGGTAAAGCCTTTAAAGGCGTCGATGAGCACGGTTTTATCCTGCCAATAATTGTGCTGTGCCAGCACCTGCTGCAGGCGTTCCATCTCCCCGTCGGGATCCAGATAGGAATCCCCCTTTAGTTGCTCGTACACCGACGCGATCAGGGCGATCTCTTCCATTTTGCTCCGCAGTACCGATTGGGGTAACCGTCGGGCGGTGAGGCTCAACTGCTGTGCCGAAACCCCTGCGTAAGACAACTCCTGCAACACCGCCGAAACGTGGGAGGCAAACTCGCTGTGTCCCGCCTGACGGCGGTAGATCTTTAACCGATCGGTCACTTGCGCAATGGCCCGTGCAGTCAGCAACTGCTTTTCTACCGGCCCCAACGGAATACCCGCACCGCCGCCGTATTGACGGAACACCTGCTGACACAAGCGGGAAAAGGAAAACACCTCCGCCCGTTGTTCCACCGGCAGATCCAGCATTGCCCGCTCGCTTTCAAAAGAGTATTGCTCCGGCACCAACAAAATGGCGTTGGCGTGGGCAGGCAGTTGCCCTAATATTTGAAAAATTTGATGGGTCTTGCCAAAGCCGGCCCGACCGTAGATGAAATGCAGCATATTGCTTCTCCTTTTGGCGTTTTTTGCCTAAGTTGACAGGACTCGAACCTGTCACGATTTCGCTCGCCGCCTTTATCCGTAGGATTTTGTGTTCATTTTTGAAAGGCGCCACTTTCAAGAACGATTGGGGAAGAAAGACCCGAAATATACCGCATTGAGGCGGGTTCGGATTTGTCACTCTACCCTATGGATCATTCTGTCTTTTATACTACCACGCTCCGCCGAAAAATGCAAGATGCCCTGCCAATGCTGTACCAAAAGCGTCTCTTTGCTTCAGATTCGTGCTTATTTTTTTGTCAATCATCCTTCAACCGCCAATTTATTTGTAAATTATTCACAAAACAGATCACTATTTATTCATACATATGCACAATTTTCATAAAAAGGGTTGCAGTTTTCCCATATATTTGCTACAATAGAAATACTTAGATAGTATGGCGTGGTAGTATGCCCTTTTCAGGTGTCTACCCCCACACTGAGTAATGAGTAATTATAAGCGAAAGCTTTGTATAAAGGAAAGGATCGTGGAACCGTTATGTTTTACAAAACCGAATGTGTTGCCATGCTGTTGGCCGGTGGTCAGGGAAGCCGTCTTGGCGTGCTGACCAAAAAAATTGCCAAACCGGCAGTTCCCTACGGTGGCAAGTACCGCATTATCGACTTCCCTATGTCTAACTGCATCAATTCCGGCATTGATACGGTAGGCGTACTGACCCAATATCAGCCGTTGATCCTCAACGACTACATCGGTACCGGTGCCCCTTGGGATTTAGACCGACGAGGTGGCGGCGTACACGTGTTGCCTCCCTATCAACGGGGCGCAGGCGCAGACTGGTATAAAGGAACAGCCAATGCCATTTATCAGAACATCCCCTTTATTGAGCGGTATCATCCTGAATACGTGCTGGTGCTCTCGGGGGATCATATCTATAAAATGGATTACGCCAAAATGTTGGATTATCACAAACAAAGCAAAGCCGACTGTACCATTGCGGTGCTGGACGTTTCGCTGGAAGAAGCCAGCCGATTCGGCATTATGAACACCCGTGAAGACGGCAGTATTTATGAGTTCGAAGAAAAGCCCAAGGTACCGAAGTCTACGAAGGCCTCTATGGGGGTATACATTTTTAATTGGAACATTCTGCGGGCCTATCTGGAGCAGGACGAAGCCGATGAAAACTCCTCCAACGACTTTGGTAAAAACATCATTCCCACCATGCTGGGCAATGGGTGCAAAATGATGGCCTACTCTTTTGACGGATACTGGAAGGACGTAGGTACGGTAGAATCCCTGTGGGATGCCAACTTAGACCTGCTCAACCCCTCGGTGGAATTGGATCTGCTGGACGAAAACTGGAAGATCTACTCCCGCACCGAAAACGCACCGCCTCACTACGTTTCACCCGAGGCGGATATTCATAATTCCCTTATCAGTAACGGCTGTCAGGTCAGTGGTTACGTAGATTATTCGGTATTGTTCTCCCACGCCACGGTAGAGGCAGGCGCACAGGTGCAATACTCCATTATCATGCCCGGCGCGGTAATCAAAAAGGGCGCTGTCGTGAAATACGCTATGATTGCCGAAAACTGCGTGGTTGAAGAAGGCGCGGTCATCGGTGGCGCTCCCGAAGAAATGGAAAACCGTAGCGATTGGGGCGTTGCGCTGGTGGGCGAAAACCTGACCATCGGCAAGGGAGCTGTGGTAGGCGCAGGCAAAATGGTAGAAGAAAACGTTAAGGAGGGGCAACAGATATGAAAACCAACTGTATCGGTGTAATTTTTTCCAATATCGGTGACAATATGGTGCGCGATCTGACCGAGCAACGGTGCATCGGCTCCATTCCTTTCGGCGGTCGGTATCGGATGATCGACTTTCCCCTGTCGGCCATGGTACACGCAGGCATTACCAAGGTAGGAATCTCTACTCGTTACAACTACCGCTCGCTGATGGACCATTTGGGCAGCGGTAAAGCTTGGGATCTGTCCCGTAAAAACGGCGGTATTTATCTGTTCCCGCCTTACAGCAATATGGCAAGCAGCACCAACGCCACCCGCCTGCTGGAGTTGGCGGCTATGATGCCCTTCTTAGAAAACTCCAAAGAAGACTACGTGGTGCTGTGCGACTGTGACACTGTGTTCAACTTTGATCTGTCTCAGATGATCGAGGAGCATATCCGCTCGGGGGCTGACATCACCTTTGGCTACGTGCGGGGCAAAAAGCCTCGGGGCGCAGGCGGTCGTATGGTATTTGAACTGGATCACAGCAAAAAGATCAAGGATATTCTCATTGATCCTGAACAGACTGAAGATTGCGATTACGCCATCAACATTTCGGTTCACAACCGCAGTCTGCTGATCAAAACCGTGAAGGATGCTATGAGCCGAAACTATACCACACTGAGCCGTGACGTATATCAACGGGGTCTTTCTACGCTGGATATGCGGGGTTATCGGCTGAGCGGCTACGTGCGGGTGATTGACAGCTTGTCTACCTATCTTTCGGCCAACGAGGATCTGCTGAACGCGCAGGTACGGGATTCTCTTTTCTGCGCCGATCGCCCTGTACTCACCAAGGTGCGGGACGATGCTCCCGCCCGCTACGCCGTGGGCGGCAAGGTGAAGAACTCCTTGGTGGCTGACGGTTGTCTGATTGCGGGTAAGGTAGAAAACTGCATTTTGTTCCGTGGTGTGCACGTGGGCAAAGAAGCCAACCTTTCCAACTGCGTGATCATGCAGGATACCATCATTGGTGACAAGGCCAATCTGTCTTACGTCATCACCGACAAAAACACCGAGATCTCACCGGGTCGTACCTTGATCGGGTTTGACTCCTACCCCGCATACATCACCAAGAACTCCTTGGTATAACCCGTAACCACCTCAAAAAGGAGGCGCATTTATGAAAGTTTTATTTGTAACCAGCGAAGCCTATCCCTTTGCCGTGTCCGGCGGATTGGGTGATGTGGCAGGGGCTCTGCCCGCCGCACTGCGCAAGCGGTTTGTGGGTTGCCGCGTGGTGATGCCGCTGTATGAGGATATTTCTCAAGAACTGCGGGAGCAAATGACCTTTATCGGCAGTATTTCGGTACCGGTTGCCTGGCGGCGGCAGTATTGCGGCATTTTTGAAGCCAAGTATAACGGGGTTACCTATTATTTGCTGGACAATCAGTATTATTTTAAGCGGGCGGGACTATACGGATATTACGACGACGCCGAACGCTTTGCCTTTTTGGCAAGGGCGGCGCTGGAGATTTTACCCACCGTTGACTATTATCCCGACGTGATCCACTGTAACGATTGGCAGACCGCTCTGCTTCCCGTGTATCACTCGCTGATCTACGCTCACAAGCCGGGGTATGAAAACATCAAAACTCTGCTGACCATTCACAACATTCAGTATCAGGGCAAATACGGCTACGAGGTGTTGGAGGACGTGTTCGGTATCCCCTCCTACGCCCACTCCCTGCTGGATTATGACGGCTGCGCCAACATTTTAAAGGGCGGCATTGAAACGGCTCACGCGGTCAACACGGTCAGCCCCACCTACGCCACCGAGATTATGGATCCTTGGTACTCCTACGGGCTGGACAGTATTTTGAAGGAACGCAGTTATAAGCTGTCGGGCATTATCAACGGCATCGACGTGGAGGTATACAACCCCGAGACCGACAAGGTGATTCCCGCCACCTTTACGGTAGATGACCGTAGCGGCAAAGCCAAAAACAAGGCGGCGTTGCAAGAGCAGATGGGTCTGCCCGTGCGGTCCGACGTGCCGCTGGTGGGTCTGGTCAGCCGACTGGTTTCTCAAAAGGGTCTGGATCTGGTGAAATACGCCATGGAAGGGCTGCTAAAACAAGACGTACAGTTTGTGGTGCTGGGCTCGGGCGATTGGACCTATGAGAGTTATTTTGACGAAATGGCCGCTCGCTACCCCGAAAAATTCGCGGTAAAGATCGGGTTTGTTCCCTCTCTTGCCCGTCAGATCTATGCAGGCTCTGACCTGTTCTTAATGCCCTCAAAATTTGAGCCCTGCGGTTTGGCACAGCTCATTGCCCTGCGATACGGCACGTTGCCCATCGTGCGGGAAACGGGCGGTTTGAAGGACACCATTGTGGACTGCGGCGAAGCCGACGGATACGGCTTTACCTTTAAGACCTATAACGGTGACGATATGGCAGATGCGGTACACCGTGCTTTGGCCTTGTATCAGGATCAGGATGCCTGGCAGGCGGCGGTAACCCGCGCCATGCAGCAGGACAACAGCTGGAACTCCTCGGCAGGGGAATATATTAAGCTGTATAAAAAACTGCTGGAAGCATAAGCATGATAAAAGTAAAAGGTGTTTTACAGGAAACTGTAAAACACCTTTTTTGCGGTTAGGGTGAGCGGCAAATTCAAACTGGGTTTTTAAAGGCGGATTTTCACTCTACCCTAACAAAGCAGATTTTGGCAGATGTGATCAGTGAGCAAGGGAATCTTTTCTTCTGCCTTGCGAATGGCGCACAGCCGTTCCTCTTCGGTGGTGCCCGTGCCGTCTACCAGCAGGGGATAAAAGTCGTCGATGCCGATAAATTTCATAATATCCTCAAAATAACTCATCCCCTTATTGAGCACGGGACGAAGCATCCAGGGCAGGGCGGCGCCCGACGACTGCACGTACACAAAAGAGCGGTTGCGATCATCCAGCAGACCGTAAGGCTTTTCTTTTTGAAAGCCGATGGTCTTACCCCCGATGATGATGCAATCCAGATATTCCTTCACCACCGCGGGAAAGGACAAACTCCACATCGGGGCGGCAAGCACGTAGGCGTCGGCGGCAATAAACTGATCGCACAAGCGGGCGATCTGTGCTAAATGTCCCTGCTCCTCCGGCGGAAGCGAAACAACCGCATCTGCGCCGATCAAGGTATTGCGCCCGTTAAAGTAGTGGTGCTTTAAGGGGGGCAACGAAGCGGTGTACAGATCCAGTTCTTCGATCTGGGCGTCGGGCAAATGCTGTTGCAAGGCATTGACCATCATCCGCCCCACCGTGCGGCTGGACGAAATGGTCTCGGGCTTGGTGTTGGCGGTAATATACAGTATTTTTTTCATCCTGATTCCTCCTTGGTTGTTGGTACACCTATAGTATGGAGCAAAGGATGGGGATTATCCCAAAATTTCACAATAAATGCAAAGGATCGGGATTGTTCGGTAACCAAGGAGTCATTCTGAACGGAGTGAAGAATCCGTATTTTTCTTTTACGGGTATTACGGATTGCGACGGCTTCGCCTCGCAATGACAGCTTGGTTTTGTGTGCAACCCACGGGCGGTCGGGGACGCCCGCCCCTACGATAAACGGGGTAGGATAACCCAAACGAGAGGGGGCAGAGCCCCTCCCCTACGAAAGAGCCTTAGGTTTCGTGGTTGCGATAAATCGTAATCGTGGGTTGTCGGTGGTTTACGTTAATGTGACGTATCGGGCATTCACCTACGTTAGAATTTGTAGGGGATGGCGCCCACGACATCCCGAAAAAACTACCCCTCCGTCACGGCATCGCCGTGCCACCTCCCCTGACAAGGGGAGGCGATGGGTGGTGTCTTTCCAAAAAAGGCTTGTTTTGCAATCAAGGTGTCATTCTGAACGGAGTGAAGAATCCGTATTTTTCTTTTACGGGTATTACGGATTGCGACGGCTTCGCCTCGCAATGACAGCTTGGTTTTGTGTGCAACCCACGGGCGGTCGGGGACGCCCGCCCCTACGATAAAC
>JAFSIW010000048.1 GCA_017439545.1 Clostridia bacterium
CAAAACAAAAAATGCCGCATTGCTATTGTTTCGTTAAAAAATTATGATAGCGATCCGCAAATTGAAGAAATCAACAAACACTTAAAATACATTGCCGATTCGGAGCAATGTGAATACGGCGATATTGCAACTAAGAAAGTTTGGAACCCAAAAGCAACCATAGATGCAGTATCCTTCGTTTATTCAATTGGCTTTGTTCATCCCCTCAAAAACAAACGTCCTTTGTACGACCTTGTAAAAATATTGTTTTGCTATAATGCGTAAGGATTAAAAGTCAGTGATAGTAAAAATCATACCCACTGCTGTATTAATCGTGACTATTTCGCAAAAAAATATAGATAGAACATACGCCTGCGCAAATTAGCAGGATTTTGCGAAAAATCCGATTAGCAGGCGATTAGCAAAACGGTGTTTTTCTGCCAATTTCCTGCTAATTGGGATATGGTGAAAGGTTGATTCTGCATTATTCCCTAAAAATGAATAACTCACTCAAGAAAATGAGTGAGCAATAAATAGTAAAAGTGCCGAGAAACCTTGATTTCTCGGCACTTTTTGGCACCCTGAAGAGGACTCTAACCTCCGACCTGCCGCTTAGGAGGCGGCCGCTCTATACAACTGAGCTATCAGGGCATATACAATACGATTCAAACCAATGACCATTTGCCTTTTGGCAAAGGCGAGCGTTAAAACACCCACTTAGGAGGGGACTATTATATCCATTTAACTATGTAGGCAACTGCACTTCATTATAATAGAAACCGCCCTGTTTGTCAATCAAACAGGGCGACTTTTTTTAGTATCCCAGCAGCAAGGCTTTATACACCGCCGCTACTTCTCTTGCCCAATAGCCGGGTGCCATAGAAAGACGGGTGGTACAGCCGATGGCATAGGGAGTCAGTCCGTTTTGCCCCGCAAAGTATGCGCCTCGCCACTGATGGAAGTCATCCGACACGATTGCCACCGTTTTGGACAAGCCTTGTTCTTCTATAATTTCAGCGGAAAAGCAAAGATTTTCGCTGGTGTTGGTGGCCTGCTCCTCCAGCAAAATCCGCTCAGGCGCAATCCCACGGGCGGTCATATAATTGAACGCCGCCTGTGCCTCGCTGATGGTTGCCCGATTGCCCACTCCCCCTGTAGCGATGCATTTAGCATTGGGATGGGTATTGAGATATTCGATCGCTTTATCACATCGGTCGGCAAGAATGAGAGAAGGAGTCTCCCCCACCACCTGACAACCCAACAGCACCACAGTGGCATCTTCCGGCGGAGCATCATTGGCGTTGGCAGTCACGATCATCCCCACAGGGACCAGCACCATTGCCAAAACAGCCGACAATACAACACAGCCGATGGATGCCCACACCTTATGGCGGGAAAGAGTCGGTTTGATCTTCTCCCAAAACCATAACACAGCGGCAAGCAGAAGCAGCAGTACCGTGGGATAGATCATTCCGATGTGCATCATACCGATGCACACAGGAAGCATAAACCAAACCGCCAACAGCAGGCAAAAAACAGCGGCGATTTTGCGAAACACCTTCATTAACGGAACGCTCCTTCCTGTAAAATGATATGCCCCCTTTTGTAAAGGGGGCTTTTATCTTTTGAATGCAATCTTCTGCACCAAAATTGATGCAAATCGGATGAAATTGACGTTTTCTTCACGGACGAAGGCGTATTGTGAATACGTCGAGTCCTGAAAAAACGGCAAGTTCGCCGATTATATCAATTTTAATTACTCCAATTGTGCCATACTGCCTGCACATCGTCGTTCTCTTCCAGCATATCGATGAGACGTTCCATTTTTTGGATCGATTCGTCATCGGTCAGCTCGGTGTCGGTAGAGGCGATGTATTCCACTTCGGCAGATACGAAGGAATAACCTTTAGCATCCAATGCGTCACGTACGGCACCCAATTCGTTGGGATCGGTAGCGATCTCGAACAGGTCTTCGGTGGCGGTAAAGTCTTCGGCGCCTGCTTCCAGCGCATCTTCCATAACGGTGTCTTCATCCAAGCCTTCGGCTTCAATGCGGAGCATACCTACGCGGTTGAACATAAACATAACCGAGCCGGATTGCCCCAGATTGCCGCCGTTTTTGTCAAAGTAATGGCGCATATCCCCTGCGGTGCGGTTGCGGTTGTCGGTCAAGGTTTCTACAATTACAGCAACACCGTTGGGACCGTAGCCTTCGTAAACCAGGCTTTCGTAATCGGCGCCGCCCGATTCACCCGAGGCTTTTTTGATGATGCGCTCAATATTATCGTTGGGAACGTTGTTTGCCTTAGCTTTGGCAATGCAGTCACGAAGGCGAGCATTGTTGTTGGGGTCAGGACCGCCCTCCCGCACGATGATGGACATTTCCCGTCCGATCTTGGTAAAGATCTTTGCCTTTTGGGCGTCGGTCTTTTCTTTTTTTCGTTTAATATTGTTCCATTTAGAATGTCCGGACATTATTTTATTCCTCCATTAATTATTGCAGCAACCGCCGTCGTGGCAGTGTTCACATTCTGAAATATTGCCCACAATGGGAGTGGGGTCGATTCCCTGACGGGTGTAGTAGTCGGCAATGGCGGCTTTGATAGACTGTTCTGCCAACACCGAGCAATGGATCTTATGAGCAGGCAATCCACCCAAGGCTTCTACCACCGCTTTATTGGAAAGGGCGAGAGCCTCTTCAATGGTTTTGCCCATAATCATTTCGGTAGCGATAGAACTGGTGGCAATAGCCGAGCCACAACCGTAGGTTTTGAACTTCACGTCTTTGATGCGACCGTCCTCCACCTTAATATACATTTTCATAATATCGCCGCATTTGGCGTTACCCACTTCGCCGATTCCGTCAGCGTCGGCAATTTCGCCCACGTTACGGGGATTGGCAAAATGTTCCATTACTTGTTCGGTATACATCAGGCATTCTCCTTTACAATTCTCTCCCACAGGGGGGACATAGCCCGCAGGCGCTCCACAATGGGAGGCAGGGCTTGTAAGATAGCATCCACATCTTCTTTGGTAGTGTCTTCACCAAAAGACAGCCGCAAAGAGCCGTGGGCAATTTCGTGAGGCAGACCAATGGCAAGCAACACGTGGCTGGGATCAAGAGAACCGGAGGTACAAGCCGAGCCGGAAGAAGCGCAAATGCCGTGCATATCCAGCATGAGCAACAAGGATTCCCCTTCAATGCCCTCAAAGCACATATTCACATTGCCGGGCAAGCGATTCACACGGTGACCGTTCACACGGGAGCGTTCAATCTGCAAAGCTTGGTCCATAAAGTAATCCCGCAGTTCTTGCAGTTTCAAAGCGGTTTCATCCATGGTAGCCACCGCCAAGGTAATGGCTTCACCAAGACCAACGATGCCTGCCACGTTTTCGGTGCCGGCACGGCGTCCCCGTTCTTGTGCGCCGCCGTCGATGAGTACCGCAGGCAACACGCCGCGGCGAATATACAAAGCCCCTACCCCTTTGGGTCCGTGGAATTTATGAGCCGAAAGGGAGAGCATATCCACACCAAGCTCGTCCACGTTCACGGGGATGTGACCCACAGCCTGCACCGCATCGGTATGGAACACCACACCGTTCTCTTTACAAACAGCCGCCAATTCTTTGATGGGCTGAATGGTTCCGATCTCGTTATTGGCCATCATAATGGTGGCAAGTCCCGTTTCGGGGGTGATGGCGGCTTTCAGCTCGTCCACCCGCACCAAACCGTCTTCATGCACGGGAAGCAGGGTGACCGTAAAGCCTTGTTTTTCCAAAGCCTTTAAGGTGTGAAGCACTGCGTGATGCTCAAAGGCGGAAGAAATAATGTGGGTCTTGCCCTTTTTCTTCATGGCCTGTGCAAAGCCTTTGATGGCCCAGTTGTCGCTTTCGCTGCCGCCTGAGGTAAAATAGATCTCGTTCACCCGAGCGCCCAGCGCGGTTGCCACCTGCTCACGGGCGGTTTCTACCGCCGATTTCGCCTCTTCGCTAAAGGAATACAAGCTGGAGGGATTGGCGTATTGAGTGGTGAGATATGGCATCATTTTTGTAAGCACCGCAGGAGAAAGTGCGGTGGTTGCCGCATTGTCGGCATATATCAATTTCTTCATAGTGCATCTCCTTGCGAAGAAAAAAATCATTCGGGAGAGTAGGCACACTCTCGACACATTAGTATATCACACTCAAACCCTAAAATCTACCCTTTTTGGCAAGAAAATTTCAATTTTTTCATAAGAAAAAGCCCGAGAGAAAAACCCTCGGGCAGAATTGTTTCAAGCGCAACACCACAATTTTAAATGCTCGTTCACACTCTCTTTTCAGGGAATGACGGTATTTTCCCTACTACACTACGTAAAATCTCCAATGCATCAGCAGCTGTAATATTTCCGTCGCCATCCATATCAGCCACAGGAATTTGCGATTGGTGGAACGAATGTTTTCCTACCACGTTTTTGAGCACATACAACGCATCAGTTGCCGAACAATTTTCGTCAGCATCCACATCCCCTGCCAGCGGCGGGTGATCGGGGTCGGTGAAATAGTCTAAAGGAATAAAGTTAAACTTTGGAAACACAGGCAATCTCACACCCGATTCTGTGTATGCAGGTTCTTCCCATTCGGCATATTCCATTGCCAAAGTGTTTTTATAACCGTAAATCGTGAAATTGGGATTGGCTTCCCAATATATGCAACAAAGGGTGGAATAATCGATATAGCCGAATGCCAGCTCTCCGATTTCTACCAATCCTTTGGGCAAAATTACCGAATCGAGTTTTTTGCAATGAAAAAATGCCCTTTCTGCTATATGGGTCAAACTTTCGGGGAACACAATATTTTGCAAGCTGATGCATCCACGAAAGGCGCCGGAACCGATGGTTTTCAATCCCTCGGGAAGGTTGATTTGTTTAAGAGAGATACACCCGCCAAACGCACCGGGTTCGATATTTTCCAAACTATCGGGCAACTCAACCGAAACCAAGGAATGATTGTAGGAGAAGGTGCTTTCCTTAATGGATGTGATACCATCGGGAACGATAACAGCGGTAATGCCATTGCATAGATAAAAAGCACTTTCCCCAATTTCGGTCATGGTAGATTCAAACTTTACAGCACCTTTTTTCATAGCGGGATAATGGAATAACACGGTTTTATCCTTGTTATAAAGTACCCCATCCACCGAGCTGAAATAGGGGTTTTCCTCATCTACCACAATGGTCTGCAGTCCGCGGTTACCATAGTTAATGCTGCTGCTGATCGTCTTCACGGTTTTGGGTATATACAGCACCCTCAAAACGTCATCCACAAAGGCATTGCCGAACTCCACTTTGGTAACGGGATACCCTTCAATGGTTTCGGGAATTTCAAACGTGGTAGAATAACTGCAACGATACATCAGCGAAACTTCGCCGTTGGCAACCGAGTAGGTGTACTCTTCTTTCGGTTTCTCCGGCGGCTTGTAGTCCGGATTGATATCGGCTGTCGCCGTAACGGATCCTACACAAGTAAACAACAACGATAAACAAACAAGAATCAACAGGAATCTTTTCATATAAACCATCTCCTTTCACTTATTAAACAATTAACGGTTGTATTTATCTCACAATAACCATAATTTTTGTTTATTATACTATAATCAGCAATACATAATCAATCGGCAAATACAACAAAGATTCCGTCTCTCTTTTGTACAATAGAACAAAACCGACAGAGCGGTCTGTGCTCTGTCGGTTTTTAACGAATCATTCTTCGGTTTCGTCCTGCGGGACTTCTAAATCCAGCATATCTTTGGCATCATCGTCCAAGATGGCGGTATGCTCAACCACCGGTTTATTGGCTTTCGCGCGGCGAATCCACACAAACAGCAGGGTGGCTACACCGGCTACCACCACAATACCGCCGCATACAGCCCAGAACCAAAGGGGTGTTTCGGTTTCTACCTGCTTTCCGTCGGACGAAGTGCCGCCGCCAATGGTAGAAACGGTCTTATCTACCACCGCCGAAACCACCACTTGCGAGCCGTTTTCATCCACCGAGGTTACGGGAGTAACGGTTACGTCGGAAACCGCTTTACCCGATACGGTTACCTTGGCTACCGCTGTGTTGGTGTCGATCTTGTTGGTATCATAGTCGCAACAGCTAACGGTGTAAAACTGAAACTCGTGGGTGCCGCTTGCTTTGGAGTCCACCTTAAAGGTAACGGTAAACAGGGTGCCTTCATCCATAATAGGCTGGTTGCCTGCCAGGCTGTACAGCACCTTACCGTCTTTGCAGTTGCCCACAGCCATACAATTGCGAATCAGGTCACCGTCTTCATATTCCACAAATTCAAAAGCAGCGGTATCATAAGATACGCGGAAGTCAGCCGCCGCAATGTTGGCGCCCGCCTTCAGACCAAAGGCCACCTGAACGGTAGAGCCGGGAGCGCAATCCTTGGCGGTTGCCGTCAGAGTTGCAGAAGCCGCCGAAGCGGGGATGGCAACCCACAAAGTCAGCGTTAAAATCATTGCCAATGCCAATACACGTTTCATAATTATTTCTCCTATTCGTCCAATTTAAGAATGGCCATAAAGGCTTCTTGGGGAACTTCCACCGAGCCCAGACTGCGCATTCGTTTTTTACCTTCTTTTTGCTTTTCAAGCAATTTCTTTTTGCGGGTGATGTCACCGCCGTAGCACTTGGCAAGCACGTCTTTACGCATCGCCTTCACCGTTTCACGGGCGATGACCTTGCCGCCGATGGCTACCTGCACGGGAATCTCGAATAACTGACGGGGAATGTGCTCTTTCAGTTTTTCGGCAATGCGGCGCGCCCGTTTATAAGCATTATCGCTGTGAACGATAAAGGAAAGAGCATCCACAATTTCGCCGTTTAGTAACACGTCCAGCTTCGCCAATTTAGAAGCCATATATCGTTTAGGCTCATAGTCGTAAGAAGCGTAGCCGCGGGTACGGGATTTCAGCGCATCAAAGAAGTCGTACACAATTTCATTCAGCGGCATTTCATAATGAATATCCACCCGATTGGCGGCGGGATATTGCATATCCAAAAAGATGCCTCGCCGTTCCTGACACAGATCCATAATGGTACCCACGTAATCGCTGGGGCTGTAGATGTGCACGTCACACATCGGCTCTTCTGCCGAGGTGATGGAAGCAGGATCAGGATAGTTGGTGGGATTGTCGATCTCTACCACGCTACCGTCGTTGAGGGTAAACTTATATACTACGCTGGGGGCGGTGGTGATCAGATCCAGATTATACTCCCGTTCCAGCCGTTCCTGAATGATCTCCATATGGAGCAGTCCCAAAAAGCCGCAACGGAAACCGAATCCCAATGCCGCCGAGGTTTCAGCTTCAAAATGCAGAGCGGCATCGTTCAGTTGCAGTTTTTCCAAAGCCTCCCGCAGGTCGGTATATTGAGCGCCGTCAGCAGGATACACCCCGCAAAACACCACGGGGCTGACCGCGCGGTAACCGTCCAGCGGTTGGGGGGCGGGGGTTTCTGCCAAGGTGATGGTGTCCCCCACTCTTGCCTCGTCTACGGTTTTAATGGAGGCGGTAAAGTAACCAACCTCCCCTGCGTTCAGGGTCTGACAGGGCACCAGACTGGTAGCACCCTTGCGCCCCAATTCCACCACGTTAAAGGTGGCGCCGGTGGCCATCATTTTAATTTGATCTCCCACCGAAAGGGAGCCGCTTTTTACGCGAAAATAGGTCACAACGCCTTTATAGGGATCGTAATATGAGTCAAAGATCAAGGCTTGCAGGGGATCATCGGAGCTGCCCACGGGAGGAGGGACATCTCTTACCACCCGTTCCAGCACCTCTTTAATATTGATGCCGTTTTTGGCGGAAATGCGAGGGGCACTCATACCCTCAATGCCAATGATATCTTCGATTTCGGCGGCAACCCGCTCGGGCTCGGCGGCAGGCAGGTCGATCTTATTGATGACCGGCACGATCTCCAGCCCGTGATCCACCGCAAGGTAGGTATTGGCCAAGGTTTGGGCTTCAATGCCTTGGGAAGCGTCCACCACCAGCACTGCGCCCTCGCAGGCCGCAAGGGAACGGGAAACCTCGTAATGGAAGTCCACGTGCCCCGGCGTGTCGATGAGGTTGAGCTCATAAGTCTGACCGTCGTCCGCCTTATAATAGAGGGTAACCGCGTGGGCCTTGATGGTAATGCCCCGCTCCCGCTCTAAATCCATACTGTCCAACAACTGATCTTCCATATCCCGCAGGGCAACCGTTTCGGTAATTTCCAGCATACGGTCGGCCAAGGTGGATTTGCCGTGGTCAATATGGGCGATAATGCAAAAATTTCGTATGTTTTCTTGTGGGATGTTCATACTATATCTCCCATTCTGTAAAATCAAAGGTATTATAGCATAAATAAAAGAAAGATACAACCGCTTTTTTGCATCCTGTTGGATTTTGTGGGCAAAAAACCCGAAGGGATTTCCCTTCGGGTCGAATAAATTATAAGGTTACCGTAACCGATTTTTCTTCGGTTTTAGAAGGAAATTGATAGGTGATGTCACAGCGGACGGTGGTAACATCATCGGGAAGGCCTTCCACTTCCACAGGATACAACACGGGAGTCACCATAGTCTGACCATTAAGTTTATCTTCTATGGTAATGTTCATATTTAGCCAATTGTTGTTAACCGACATTCCTTTCACCAACAGATAGGCAGAGGTTTCCGGCTTGCTGTAAGCAATCAAAAGCAAATCCGCTTGCTCAAAATAATCAGCAGAATATTGACGTAACGCCGACTGCATCGAATCCGAATTCATTTGATAACCGGTGAGAATCTGCTTCAATTGTTCCGCCGAACTTACTTTGGTAACCGTCGTACCGGTTTCATCCAATGAACCGTAAGGAAGTTCCCAAAACACGCCATCAGATTCGTTGGTTCCTTTGTGTTGCACAAAATGCAAGGAATCGATCGGTGCCTGGGACACTTCGGATTGCAGCTCTTTTTGGCTTTCAGAAGCAGATATACTCGGTTGTGAAGCGGTTTGCTCGTTCCCATCCCCTACGTCCTTGTCAGCCGGATCAGAAGGAATCCCTGAGAGGACAGTATCCACCGGTGTCACATCGGTAGGGGTAACGTCTCCCTTGCCGCAAGCGGAAAAACACAGCAACACCATACACAATATCAGTCCGTAGATCCATAGTTTCTTCATACGTATCACCTCTTTGTTTTGTTGTATATTTATTATAATACATATGTATATGTGCGTCAACTGCCTTTGCACAAGAGATGTTATTCCCTTCCCCTTGACAGATCCGCCGATTTTAGGTACAATAAAACCAATCCACCCGAAAGGATGATGACCATGAAACAATGGCTTCGTTACGCCACCGCACTTATGCTGTGCCTGTGTATGCTGTTACCCACCGCCAATCTGTTGGCGCTGGCGGCACAGCCCACCCAAGTGACCAATTTGCCTACCCTGTATATCACCTTGGACGGGGGTGCGCCCATCGGTACAATCTCAAAAACCACTCAACTGCCTGCCACCTTTTCTATGCGGGCAGAGGGCTTTGAGGACATTACCGATGCACCCATCACCATTAAAGGACGGGGCAACTCCACCTGGCAATTGCCCAAAAAGCCCTATCAGATCAAGTTTTCGGTCAAAACCGACCTGCTTGGTATGGGCGCTTCCAAAAAATGGATCCTGCTCGCTAACTATTGGGACAAGACCTTGATGCGCAATGCGGTAACCTACGAGCTCGCCAACAAAATGAACAACATTTTTTCGGTAGAGTTCCATCACGTGGACGTTTATATGAACGGACAGTATCAAGGCAACTATCTGCTGTGCGAAAAAATTGAGTTCGGCGGTCAGCGCATTGACGAAGATACCGCCGCGGGCGCTGTTTTGATGGAGCTGGAGCAACAGTACCGTCACGCCGCCGACGGTTGTGATGCTTGCGTGATCACCGATGACGGGGTGCACGTGCTTATCAAAGAACCGGAGCAGGACGAAAACTACACCGTGGAGCAAATGGAGGCCACCAAATCCGCCACGCTGAGCCGTCTGAACACCATTGAGCAGGCTATTGCCGACGGGTATGACAGTTATTCGCAGGTAATCGACGTGCCCTCTTTTATTGATTGGTATATTCAGAATGAGCTTGCCAAAAACTACGACGCCGCCTTTGTTACCAGCAGTTATTGCTATTTAGACAGTCTGGGCGTGTTGCACATGGGCCCTGTGTGGGATGTGGACGTGTGCTTTGGCAATCAGGACGTAACCTACCCCGACACCAACGATAACGGGCTGAATTATTACAATTACCGTTCCGACAAGGGCGCGTGGTATTTAGGACTGTTTCAGGATGAGACCTTTGTGAAGATGCTGAAAGCCCGTTGGGCAGAGATCAAACGGTTAGGATATCTGGATCAAATGGTCAATCGCATTGACTCCTTGGCGGTAGAACTGTGCGACAGTCAGTTTATGGAGACTCAACGCTGGCCCGACGCTATGATGGTCACCCACGTGCGAGATCAAGGCAAAGGCACCGGAGGCACACCCTATTTCACCTACGACGAAGAGGTGGAATACTTTAAGGATTGGCTGATTCGCCGGATTGACTGGCTGGACAGTCAATGGAACGATGGCTATCATCCTTGGCAGCTCTACTCCCCTGTTGAAACGCTGACCGGTGAGGATATCGCCCCTGCCAACGTGACCGTAAGCAACGGGCAATGGAGTTGGAAGTATATTCGCTACCCCTCTCCCATCAACCGTCGAGTGGCGACCTCGCAGGAGTTTTTTCAATACGATATTGAAAGCGGAAAATATATTATCAGCGCCAAATACAAGCATACGGTCAGCAACGCAACCGACGGCATGCTGATGAAGCTGTATGGTATTGCTGAAGACGGGGAACGGTATTTATTGTACACCACCGCCGCTACCCACGTAAGTTACGCCACCGCGCCTAAAGATGCCGACGGCTTTGCCACCCTGAGCATTGGCTTTAACACCGCCAAGTATCCCTATATGGAGCATTTTTATGCACAAATCGAAGCCTATAACGGTACAATGGCGATCAAAGAGGTAACCTTGCACCAAAACACCGTCTCCTTTTTGCGGGGCGACGTCAATCAAGACGGAGCAATTACTGCCGCCGACGCATTGCTGGTACTGCAATCGGTGGTCAGCAAGGTGCAACTGAACGAACAACAAAAGCAGGCCGCTTGTTGCAGCAAGGACAATGAAGTGAACGCCGCCGACGCGTTGCTGATTTTGCAATTTGTAGTGGGCAAAATCAAGGTATTCCCTGCAGATGCATAAAAAATTTGAATAAAAAAAACAGCCTTTCTTGTGGTACGGTTCCGTAAGAAAGGCTGTTTTGTTTTGTTAAAGCATATCGGGCAGATCCGGTGTGGACGGAGTTTGCTTTTCCATTTCACGCACCCGCAGGTTCTCTTTCACCAAGCGGTATACGGTTGCGGTAATAGGAACACCAAGCAACATCCCCACTATGCCGCCCAGCGCGCCGCCGATGGTAATGGCCGCCAGCACGTAAAACGCAGGAAGACCGATCGAATCACCCACAACCTTGGGATAAATCAAATTACCCTCTAACTGCTGCAACACAACAATAAACACGAGGAACAGCAAGGCTTTGATGGGGGATTCGGTCAGAATCATAACCGCTCCCACACAAGCGCCGATATAAGAGCCTGCAACGGGAATCAAGGCGGTAAAGCCCACCAGAACACTGATCATTGTCGCATAAGGGAAACGGAAAATCCACATCCCGATCAGGCACAGCACGCCGAGAATCACCGCTTCGGTGCATTGACCCACAATATATCGATGGAAGCATTGATCCAAGGTTTTTATGGCATGGCGGATCTTTTGGAACCAACTATCTTTCAAATAGCCTCTGCCGATGCGCAAAAAGTGCCGTTGCAGACGCTCTTTAGAGAACAGAATATAAAGGGAAAAAACCACGCTCAGGAACACGGTAACCACGCCCGATACCACGTTTGCTACCACAGCCACCACGGTAGAAACCGCCGAGCTGAGTCCGTCGCCCGCCAAATTGACAAACTTGGAGAAGTACTCCATCCAATCAATGGCGGTCAAGGCGGCAACCCAATCTTTGGGCAATACCCGCGCTACCCAAGGAGTTTGCAACAATTTTTCGATGGCGGGAGGAATTTCGGACACCAAAAAACGGACGCACTCCACAAGCTCGGGCACGATCAGCCAGATCAACAGTCCAAATACCGCCGCAAGGGTGATAAGAGCGGCAATCAAGCAAATCGGTCGACGGGTCTTAACAAAAAACGCTTTTTGAGATTTGGGGAAATACCATTTTTCATAGCGGCTCATAATAATATTCACTACATAAGCCACCGAGAGACCAATGAGCACCGGTGTAATGGCACCTATCAGTGTCCCTAAAAAGGCAGATACACTATCCCAATAATAAATACTTAAAAACAAAGCAAATCCGCAAACTGCTACGCGAATGCAATTTTTCCAAGTGACCACTTCGGTCAACTCCTTTAATAAGTGTGTTCCCTAGAGTGACAAATCCGCCTATAAAAACGGAGTTCGGATTTGCCGCTCTACCCTATGCTTCTACCGGGAATTTTTCGATTTTGCCTACCACTTTTTGCAAAATCAGCAAAGCATCGGCGGCACTAATGGTTTGATTACCATCCACGTCGGCGGCGATAAATTGTTCGGAGGTAAATTCGATTTTGCCTACTACAGATTTCAGTACTTCCAGCGCGTCAGCGGCCGAAACCACACCGTTTTGGTCTGCGTCACCGTAAAGCACGTCAATTTCATCGGGCAGGTTACGGATGGCTTCCAGAACAGCATCCAGTTTGGCTTTATTGGTGACCAATGCTACCTGTTCTTTATCCAATTCATTATACAGAGCCAGCGCCTCTTCTGCCGCCGCCAAATCGCTCTTGGCTACGTTTTCGGGATCGGGCAACGCATCAATGGCGTTATTCACTTCGTCGGCACGCAGTTGATTGTAGGCATCCACCACGTCGATGAGTTTTTGCAGATTGGTTACCTTGAGTTTTTGGTCATCGGTCAATTCGTTATACATATCCACCACGTTTTGCACGTCGCCGCCGTCGTTTTTAGTGAGGTAATCGGCTTCGGGCAATTGGGTGATGGCAGAAATCACGGCTTCCACCTGGGTGTCAACCACCACTTCAGGGATTTTGACCGCTTGAATATTATCAATGACCAAATAAGGAATGGTGGTAGATGAATAGTTAAACCAGCTTAAGCGAAGGATATTGATGTTATCAAGAGAGGTCTCGTAGGTGACACCGGGGGCAACCGACGCCCCGTTCAGGCCAAATTCGATGGTATGCCAGCCCTTGGTCAAGGTGTTCATGGCTTTCATAAAGTTATAACCGTCACTCTTTTGGGTACACAGATTCATTTGGAAGCCGTTGGAAGCATCCAGATCCATGGGCACATACAGGTCGAACTTAAGAACGTCATATCCGCTCAGATCCGCCGACTTGGGCAAGGAAAGGTAGGTCATACCGCCCACTTTATCGCCGTTCACTTGACCCAAAGGATCCCCGTAGGTCATTTTCAGTCCGTGGGTACCTTGGGTTTTCAAAGCCGAATCCAAAGATGGCGTGGTGCCATAGTTGCCGGAAGCAACCGCCAGATCTTCCCCGTCGTATACCATCAAGGTGTTTTCATCCACTTGATAAGGATACTCAACGGTGCTTCTGTTATAGGCATACAGATTGTCAATGTAGAATACCGTTTCGGTGGTAAAGGGCTTGTAGTTATACCAGGTAAACCGAATGCGGTTGATATTGGACCAATCGGCAGTATCTTTCACCTTAGGAATGGTGCCGCGGTCTAACTCGATATGATGCCACCCGACTTTTTTATCGTTCAGCGGATACATATGGTTAAACCCGTCTTGCGAATCGGTACAGAAGTTGATCTGCAGACCACTGCTGCCCATCAGATCTTCGGTGAGATACAGGTCAAATGCAATGGTATTGTATTTGCTGATATCAGCAGACTTGTTGAACACGTGGTGCATCATACCGCCGATCTTGTTGGAATCGGTATACAAATCAGGGTCGGTGCAAGCCATTTTAATGCTGTACGAGCCTTGGGTCTTTTCACTGCTCTTGGACACGTTGGTCTTAAAGTCGGTGGAAAGGGTGGAAATATCTTCCCCATCGTGCAACACCAAAGTATTACCGTTGGTGTAAGGGTAAGTTACGGTGGGAGTGGGGGTGGTTGAGCCACTCTTGGTAGTAGCGATTACGTTATCGATATAAATATTGGTTTCTTTGGTACTGCCCACATAGTTGAACCAAGTATACCGAATGGTATTGATCTTGCTCCAATCGGCGGAAGATACCGCTTTACCAACCTTAGACAGATCAATGGAAACGTGATTCCAACCGCTGGCGGCGGTTTTATCGTTAATGGTGATCATTTGGTTATAACCGTCTTGTCCGCTGGTAGCAAAGTTAATCTGCAACCCATTGGAACCGGTCATATCCCGACCGAACAGCACGTCAAACTCCACGTGGGTATATCCGCTCAGGTTGGCGGTAGAAGACAAGGATTGAATGGCCATACCGCCGATTTTGGTGGAAGCGGACTGACCGTTGGGGTTGGTACAATTCAAACGCAAACTACCGGTGCCCGATTTCTTTGTGCCGGTATCGTAGTAAATATTGGTGTTATAAGCCGAACTCATACCGGACAAGGATTCGCCGTCGTACAAGGTCAGGCTCCCGTCGCTGTTCTTGTAAGGGTAGGTAACGGTGGGAGCGGTAGAGCGCAATACGCAGTAACCGCCAACCGTCAGAGAGGGACGACCGCCCGAAAGATTATACGCACTGACCCATTCCACACCGCCGTAAGCCAACGTGCCACGGGCATTGGTGGGATAAGAGTCCAGCACAAGGAAGCGGTCGGTTGCAGGATCATAGTCAGCAAGGCAAATAAAGTGACCGGGTACGTGAGCGATGGCTACCGCATCCCCTGCCAGATAGTTTTTCAAAGAGGTTTGGCTGCTAACGTAAATATTATTGTAATAATAGCCGTTGTAATAGTTGGCACTGTTCCAGTTTTCGGTCCAGGTAATGGGCATATCAAAATTGTAGGTGGAACCGTAACGGGTTTTGAGCGGAGGGGGATTGGACACGTCGGTACCAAAGGTCATATACCGATACATACCGTCCGCATTGGGGTTAAAGGCGCCCAGATTGTAGGCGTAGTTTGCCCAGTCCAAAATAAAAGTTTTGGCTTTGTCGGTGGTATTAAAGGCGCCGGTTAAGTAGTTGATGGCATTACAGCTGGACAGCACACCACAAGCGGTATCGTAGATACTGCCGCCGCCGTAATAATACCAGGCCCAAGCGCTGTTGCGTTGGTCCCACGCAATGGCGGTTGAGCCATTGTAATAGGTGTCTGCCGAAGCAGCAGGCGCCGCCACAGCCGCGCCGCATAACAGAGTCAGCATCACCAGTAAGGATGCGATCCATCTGCGGCTTTGGTTGATCAAGTTCATAATTTCTTCCTCCTAAAATTGAAAGTGCCATGCACTTTGTTTCCTGTTTTATGCTTTGCCTACCACGATTCTAAGCACCTGCAGGGCATCGGCAGCATCGGCCTTACCGTCATCATTCAGATCCCCCGCCGTAAGTTGATCGGGCGTGAATTGCCGTTTGCCTACGGTATGCTGTAAAATCCACAGAGCGTCGGTAGCTTCGATCTGGTTGTTACCGTTTACGTCTCCCGAAAGCAAGCCAAGGGGTTTGCGATCAGACAGATAATCGCCGCTACACCAGCCCAGCATCACGCTACCGTCGGTATTGGTGCCGTAGCACATAAACCACCCGTCTACGTCGCCCCCAAGCAGAGTGACGGTTGAACCTTTGGGGAACCGACCTAACAGTTCACCGCTTGTAGTCGGCTTGGTACGGCAATTCAGATCATCATCACTGGTGTTGATTTTGGCAGTATAAGTAGCTGTCGGTTGCGCTACCGCTTGTATACAATCAATCGCAACCGCACCAAGCAATGAAGTAAAAACAATTTCGATGGTGGGCACTCGTGTTACCGTTTGCAGGGCGGGAACAGGCAGCGTGAGAGTATGCCAGCCGTCCGCAAGTCCCGTCAGATCATACTGCAACGTGGCTTCGTTCATATTAAGCTGTAGAACGGCGTTTTCGGATTGGGGAAGTTCCAGACACAAAGACATTTGTATAGAAGCGAATCCCGAACCGTTCCATTCGATGGGCATTTTCAAACTGCCGCCCAGATTCATTACCACAGGCTCATCATACGAGTCGTAGTTTTTCGGGCTGAACACGATCACTGATTTATCGTCCATGTTCTCGGCGGTAACAGCAGTGTTGGCATCGGTATAAATGCCGTTGAGGCGACTGCCGTCGGTCAAGGTGAGGATCGGCCATTGGAAGGTGGGCATCAACTCACCGAAATTGGATGCGCCGCCATAGCCGCCGTATTGAGCGAGCATTGCCAGCAGGTCTTTCGGCTCGTTCACCCGCAAACGCAGATACACACCCGCTTGCACAGCGGCGGAATTGCCGCTGTAATATTTCATATATTTGCCTTCTAATTGATATTTCTCAATGATCCATGCGTTACTGCCTGCCGATGCCGCCAGCATTGGATTGGTGCCGCTTTCCACCACGGCACCGCTTTCTTCATAGATGGCGGTGATCAGCGTTTGCTCCGGCGTGGTGGTCAAAGCACCTTGAGGCAAGGCTTCTTCTACCCGTCGCATAATGCCCATAAAGCCGGTGCGATTGGTATACGAGCCTAACCCGTGTTGCAAGGTGCGGGACCAGACTGCATTTTTCAAGGCGATACCGTATTGGTTTACATCCAGATTCAAATACTCCTGAAACGCCTTTACCGCCGGCAAGTAGTATTTTTCGCGGGTATACAGCCGTTGCAGGCGGTAAAAACCGCTTGCATCCTCGGCGGCAATGGCTTTCCATTGAGCATTGAAGTTGGTGCTGTAGGAATCCCCATCTTTCGCATAGGCGTCGCACAATCGGTTGCCCACGCTCACGCCCAATCCCGATGACACACACCATTTGGCGAAGACGAAGGGAACGCCCGATTTGCTGGCAAACTGATACGCGCCGTAGGAAGCGCCTCCCAGATCGCCGATGCCGCCGGAAATCAGACCGGGGTCACCGTTGGACTCGTATTTTTGAGAAACAGTACCAAGAAGGGCATCTTCTAAAGGATCGAGTTCCTCCGCAAAAGCGGGTGGCACGACCCATAACAAACCAAGGACACACAGCAGTGCAATCACTCGTTTCACGGCAAGACCTCCTAAAAGAAACTGATTTGCAGGCTTTTGGGAATCCCCTCCAACGCGCCCATGGAATCCAATGCTTCCATGACGGTTTTGGACACCCCTGCACGGGACTGAATATCATCCCAACACATAAAGTTGCCTTCTTTGGCGGCTTCTTCCAGCCCGAAAGCGGCCGAGTCCCCTACCCCTTGAATAGAACCGAAGGGTAGGCGGATCTTCCCGTCTTCTACCACGTAGCGGGTAGCGGCGGATTTTTGCAGATCCACAGGCAGGAACTGCACCCCGCGGGACATGGCTTCGTTAATGATCTGCAAGGTAACGTAGGTGGTTTTTTCTTTGGCAGATGCGGTTTTATCCCGCTCTTTGGCTTCGATCTTCCGCATTTCTGCCCGTACACCCGAAAGCCCCTGATTGATGATTACTGCGTCGCAATCCTCCCCCCGCACCGTAAAGTATGCGGCGTAGAATTCCAGCGGGCGATGAACTTTATACCAACCAAGCCGCAAAGCCGCGATCATATAAGCGGCGGCGTGGGCTTTGGGGAACATATATTTGATCTTAAAGCAAGAATCAATATACCATTGGGGTACATCATGTTCTTTCATGGCATTGATGTGTTCTTCGGTAAGCAGTTTTGTTGCCTTCCCTTTACGGACGATTTCCATAATTTTGAACGCCATTTGAGGGTCTAATCCTTTGTGGATCAGATACACCATAATACTGTCACGGGTACCGATAACCTCGGAAATGGTACAAGTGCCGTTGGCAATCAGGTCTTGCGCATTGCCCAGCCACACGTCAGTACCGTGGGAAAGCCCCGAAATCTGCAACAGGTCGGTGAAGTTTTTGGGCTTGGAGTCCACGATCATTTGCACCACAAAGCTGGTTCCAAGTTCCGGCAGAGAAAGGGTGCCCACAGGACAACCGATATCTTGCTGGCTGACCCCCAATGCGGCAGGCGACTCAAACAGACTCATAACGTCGGGATCGCTCATGGGCACGGTGGACACGGGAATGCCGGTGTAGTCTTCTAAATATTTATAGATGGTGGGAACATCATGCCCCAACTCATCCAGTTTGAGCAGCAGGTCGTGCATAGAACGGAAGTCGAAGTGAGTGGTCTGGGTGGTGCTCTTCACGTCATTGGCAGGGCGCTGAATGGGACAAAAGTCGTAAATTTCGTGGGTGGCAGGTACCACCACCATCCCGCCGGGATGTTGTCCCGTGGTACGTTTTACCCCTTCACAGCCTGCGGCGAGACGAGCCACCTCGGCCTTGGTGAACATCAGTCCCCGCTCTTCTTCGTATTTCTTTACATAACCAAAAGCGGTTTTTTCGGCAACACCCGAAATAGTGCCTGCCTTAAACACGTTTTCACTACCGAACAGGGTTTCGGTATATTTATGAACTTTGGATTGGACTTCCCCTGCAAAGTTCAAGTCAATATCGGGAACTTTATCCCCCTTAAACCCAAGGAAGGTTTCAAAAGGAATATCGTGACCGTCACGGTTCATGGGTTGACCGCATTCGGGGCAATCCTTGGGGGGCAGGTCAAAGCCCGAGCCGATGGAACCGTCTTCAATAAACTCGCTATGTTTACAGTTGGGGCAAATGTAGTGAGGCGGCAAGGGGTTTACCTCTGAAATGCCTGCCATAATGGCGGCAAAAGAGGAGCCAACCGACCCACGGGAGCCAACCAGATAGCCGTTATCGTTAGAATATTTTACCAGTTTTTGGGCGGAAATATACATCACCGAGAAGCCGTTACCAATAATGGCGTCCAACTCCCGTTGCAGGCGGTTTTGTACTAATTCCGGCAAAGGATCGCCGTATATTTCTTTGGCTCTGGACCAGGTAATATCCCGCAGCAGATCCTCTGATCCTTCAATGGAGGGCGGAAAACTTTTGTCAACGGGGAACGGTTCTACCGTTTCGTCTACCATATCCGCAATTTTATTGGGATTGGTAATGACCACCTCTTTGGCCCGTTCTTCACCCAAATAGGCAAATTCGCTGAGCATTTCGTCGGTGGTGCGATAATACAGAGGGGCTTGTTGGTCGGCGTCGGAAAACTTTTGCGCCGCCATAATAATGGCGCGGTAAATGGCATCTTCTTTATTGAGAAAATGTACGTCCCCCGTGGCGCAAACCGGTTTGCCCAATTGATCGGCAATGTCGATCACCTTGCGGTTTAAGTCTTGCAGGTCTTTATCAGTCAGCAAATGCTCAAACCGTTTTAAGGTGGCTTCTGCCTTATCCCGCGCGGCTTGCTTTTTGGCTTCTTCGATCCGCTTGATGTAGTTTTCTTTACGAAGCATAAAAGCGTTGTTGGCGGTAGGCTGAATCTCTAAATAATCATAAAACTCGGCGATCTGCTTTAATTCTTCATCGCTTTTTTTATCAATGATAGCTTGGAACAATTCCCCTTGTTCGCAAGCGCTGCCGAAGATCAATCCCTCGCGATGGTTTATCAAGTCGCTTTTGGTCAGCAACGGGCGCACGTGAAACTGATCTACGTGGGATTTAGAAATGAGTTTATACAAATTCTTTAACCCCACCGCATCTTTTACCAAAATGATAAAGTGATAGCGTTTGATATTTTTGCGGTCTTCGATCAGATCGGGATGATGGGCATCGGGAATCATATATGCCTCAACCCCGTAAATGATCTTGATATTGCCGCCGCTTTTTACAATGTTGCGACGGGTTTCAGCCGCTTCGGGGAAGGCGTGCACCACACCGTGGTCGGTAATGGCAATGGCGGGATGCCCGCAGTTATAAGCTTTCATCACCAGATCTTTGGCGGCAGACATACCGTCCATTTCAGACATATTGGTATGCAAATGCAGTTCTACCCGTTTTTCGAGGGCATCGTCAAACACCTTGACCTTTTGCAACGTGGCGATGGAAAAGGGGTAAAAAATATCTTCTTTGGCATATTCGTCATAATTGATCTTGCCGAACATCATCACGCAGGTGCCTTTTTTGATCTTATCTTCAAAAACGCCGTATTGCGCACTGGCCTTTTCGGCGGCGATTTTGGCAGTATACGATCCTGTTTGGTCGGTGAGCATAAAGGTAAACCGACAGGTGCGACCGTCACGGGTGTCTCGGCTGTCTACGCTGAAGATTTCGCCCCAAATGCAGGCAGTACCGTCATCGGGAGACACTTCCTTGATGGGCTTGGGATTTTTAGGCATCCGATTGCCGTAGATGAGCTTAGCCGATTCGGCATAATAAGGTAAACCGTCAGCAGAAGGGCCCGAGAACTTTACCTCTTTGGGTTTTTCCTGCTTCTCGTCCGCCTTTTTTTGAATGGCTTCCTCCCGCTTGGTCATTTCGGACTGATCCAGCAGGATATCGCCCCCGATCACAAGGGAGATCTCACGACCAAACCACCCGCGGCAAAGGGCAGAAAAGGCTTCCTCCACGTGGGCGGTTTTTAACACCCCCGCTCCCCCGTGAGCCAAGGTCACAGTCACCCGATTGGCCTCAACTGATACGGCGGCATTTTCTAACACGCCTACGATCATAGGCTTTTTTTCTTTTATGTATGACAACATATCCGCAACCGAATCACTGTTGTACCAAGCGGCGTTAGGAGTGGGAATCAGTCGCATAGAGCGCAAAGCCAGCGCCTTTGCCACTTGTTGCTCGGTTTGCTCCACGATTCGTTGGCTAACGTATTGCCTTGTTATAATAACGGCATCCACCCGACGGTCTTCGGCCGAAAAATCCAGCCGCTCCACCGTAGTATCTGCCGGTAGTTGACAGTTGTTTTGAGAAAATACAGCGCCAAAGCATTCAACAAAACGCATATTCATTATTCAATCAGTCCTTCATCAAATTATGTAATTCTTCTTTTAGTCCGTTTAACAATTGGTCTTCGGGCAGTTTGCGCAGGATCTCACCTTTTTTGAAGATGACACCGCAACCGTCGCCGCCCGCAATGCCGATATCGGCTTCTTTGGCCTCACCGGGGCCGTTGACCACACAGCCCATCACCGCCACCTTAATGGGGCGATCCACCGTTTCTAACAGTTCTTCTACCTGAGCGGCCAGACCGATCAGGTCAATTTTAGTCCGCCCGCAGGTGGGACAGGACACAAGGGTTGCTCCTTCCCGTCGCAAGCCGATGGCTTTGAGCAAGCGACGCGCGGCGATCACCTCTTCCACAGGATCATCGGTCAAGGAAATACGAATGGTATCCCCAATGCCCGAAAGAAGCAATCCACCGATACCTGCGGCCGATTTCATAATCCCCATTTGCTTGGTGCCCGCTTCGGTCACCCCCAAATGGAGGGGATAATCGCATTTCTCGCTTAGAATGCGATAGGTTTCAAAGGTATTTTGCACGTCCGACGATTTGGCGGAAATGACAATATCGGTAAAATCAAATTTTTCTAAAAGGGAAGCGTGATACAAGGCGCTTTCAGCCAAGGCGGCAGGAGTAGGTCCACCGTATTTTGCCAGCAAATGCTTTTCGGTAGAGCCGGAATTTACCCCGATACGAATGGGAATCCCTGCGCTCTTGCAAGCATCCGCTACCGCTTTGACCTTCGTTTCATCCCCAATGTTGCCGGGATTGATGCGGATCTTATCCACACCCGCTCCAACGCAGGCAAGGGCAATGCGATAATCAAAGTGAATATCCGCTACAATAGGGCAGGAAACCGCTTGCTTTAAGGCGGCAATCAGCGGCACGTTCTCTAACGTGGGAACGGCGGCGCGAATGATCTCGCAGCCCGCCTGCTCTAAGGCAATTGCTTGTTTTACGCTGCCTTCCATGTCGTCTGCAGGGCGATTGAGCATAGATTGCACCGTAACGGGAGCACCGCCGCCTATGGCAACGCCACCCACCGTAACTTGTTTTGACAAACGCCCTTGCATGCCATTAGCCTCCTCGAATCAATCGAATAATATCGTTGCCGGTAATAACGAGAATCAGACCCAGCAACAGCACGAGACCCGCGCCGTGCACCCAGCCCTCATACTTTTGAGGTACAGGACGACGAAAGATCACTTCAAACAATAAAAATACCAGCCGACCGCCGTCTAACGCGGGCAGGGGCATTAAGTTGACGATACCCAAATTGATGGTGATCATTGCCATAATGTAGAACACCATATCCAGTCCCACGTTGCTGTCTTTGCTGACGGCATTGCTGACCGTCTCGCTGACGGTGGACACCACCCCAACGGGACCCATCAATTCATTCATACCAAACCGACCGCCGATCAGGTCGATGAGGCTCATCCACACCACGCGCCCTACCGAAAATGACTCCATCACGGTGCTTTTGATAAAGGTGAGAGGCTTTTTGACAGACATTTTTTCATTCATTACCGCAAAATCAGCCTGAATGTAGGTTTTGCCGTCTACCTCTTGGGTGGCAAAGGTAACACCGTCCAGCTTGACGGTTTCACCGTCCCGATCCACCACCATGGCAAGGGTATTGTCTTTGCTTGCCATCATCATATAAGATAGGTCGGAAGCACAGAACACCCGTCGACCGTCCACCGACACAATGGTATCGCCGGGGCGCAGACCGCTTTGGTAGCTGGGCGCATCTTTCACAAAGCCGTAGATCTGAGTGGTGAAAAAACTGCCTTGAATGCTCAGCATGATCCCTACCAGAATCAGACCCAACAGCAGGTTATTGATCGCCCCTGCCGCAATGATCAGCATACGTTGCCACGCCCGCTTTTTTTGAAAAGAACGGTCACTTTGGCTGTCGGTATCCTCCCCTTCCATGGCGCAATAGCCGCCAAAGGGAACCAACCGCAGAGCATACAAAGTGTCTTTTCCCTGCTTTTTCAGCAAAGCGGGACCGAAGCCTACCGAAAACTCATTGACCTGCACCTTGAACAGCTTGGCAAAAAAGAAGTGGCCGAATTCGTGGATGACCACCACAATACCAAACAGCAAGATCGCCACGGCGATGGGCCAGGCTGTATGCCAGATTTTTGCTACCACATCGGTAAACGACGCTACCATCATATACTTCACCTAAATCAATTAAAATGTTGCAACACCAATTCTCTGGCTGTTGCATCCGCCTGCAAGACCTGTTCTACCGTTTGATAGTCCCGATCAAAGGAGGCGGTAAGTACCAGACGCACGGCTTCTTCAATTTGCAAAAAGCCGATCTTTCCCCCTAAAAACATTGCCACGGCCTGCTCGTTTGCGCCGTTGACCGCCGCAGGAAACAACCCGCCCAATCGAATGGCTTCTTCCGCCGCCGCAAGACACCCAAAGGTCTCCCGATCGGGCTGACAGAAGGTCAACCGACCAAACTCGCCCAAGCTCAGCCGCTTAATGGGCGACGGAATACGATGAGGATAGGTCAGCGCATACTGAATGGGCACTCGCATATCGGGATGGGACAATTGAGCAAGCATAGCCCCGTCTTTCCATTCCACCAAAGAGTGCACGATGCTCTCGGGATGGATGACCACCTGAATCTGATCGGGCGTTACGTCAAACAAATGGAGGGCTTCGATTACCTCCAGTCCCTTGTTCATCATGGTAGCGGAATCAATGGAAATTTTTTGCCCCATCGACCAATTGGGGTGCTTGAGAGCCTGTTCCTTGGTTACCGTAGCAAGTTCTGCTCTTGTTTTACCCAAAAACGGACCGCCGGATGCCGTAAGCACCACACTTTGCAGATCCTCTTTGGGAGAATTTTGTATACATTGAAAAACAGCGGAATGCTCGCTGTCCACCGGCAGAATATTCCGTCCCAGTTTTCGGGCGGTATCCATCACCAAAGCGCCGCCGGTCACCAAGGTTTCTTTATTGGCAAGGGCGATATGAGAGCCGGCCTCAAGCGCTGTGAGAGTAGGTAGCAAGCCTGCAATACCCACCAAGGCGTTGAGCACCGTATGGTGCCCCATTGCCGCCAGTTCCAGCACGCCTTGCCGACCGCTCAGTACTTTGGTGGCGGTATCTGCTACCCGCACCTTTAAGTCGGCGGCTTTTTGCTCGTCTTCCACCGCCGCAAATTCGGGGTGGAAACGGCGAATCTGTTGCTCCAACAAATCAATATTACGGGCGGCTGCCAATGCGCACACCCGAAAATCGGTTTGTTCGATAATATCCAAACATTGGGTTCCGATGGAGCCGGTGGAACCCAAAATACATAAGGTCTTTTTTTCCATTCTTATCACCGAATGATCAACGGCCACACCTGCATGGTCATAGAAACCACCAGATACACGAAAGGTGCCACCAACAAAATACTGTCAAACCGATCCATTACCCCGCCGTGACCGGGCATAATGTTGCCAAAGTCCTTCACGTGGCAGGAACGCTTGATGTAAGAGGCAGACAAATCGCCAAGAGTACCCAAAAAGGCCGCTACAAAAGCAATAATCAGCATCAAAGGGATGTTAATGGTTGCGCCTGCTGAGATTTTAGGCAGCATATACACCGCCGAAAGTCCCCACATACCCAGCATATTGAACACCACGCCGCCGATAAAACCTTCCACCGTCTTTTTCGGGCTGATCTCAGGAGACAGCTTATGCTTGCCCAAAAACCGACCGGTAAAATAGGCGCCGGTATCAGCAAGCCAAGAACAGCAACATGCCGTCACCAACAAAAACACTCCGTCACGCTTGGCAAGACCAAAGGCGTCGGTCAAGCCCAAATCCCGCAGGCGAATGAGCATAGAAAAGGCGAAAGGAATCAGCACAGTGAGCATAAACAGCAGGCTGATATCCCGCAAGGCGATTTCCTTACGCTTATGGAGCATCACCGACAGCATAAACACCGCATAGGCAAAAATCACGATACCTGCATAAGGACGGATGAAACCCACCGTTGTGAACGGAATGAAAGCGGCGAATATAATACTGGTAATGGTCAGCGGTTTATGAGAAATAAACTTGGTGGCCATAAAGATCTCGCCCACCGACACTGCCGCCAGCAGGCTGACCACAATGTTGAACAGATACTTGTACTCGTCGCTCACAAACAGCACGGCGATCATTAACAAGACACCCACGGTTGCGCTGATAATTCGTTTAAACATACTAAATGCCTCCAAAACGGCGTTGTCTGCCGGAATACCATCCGATCGCCTCGTCTAAATCCTTGGAAGTAAAGTCGGGCCAGAGGGTATCACAAAAATAAATCTCGCTGTATGCCGCCTGCCACAGCAAAAAATTGGAAATACGATGCTCGCCGCCCGGGCGGATGAACAGATCCACATCACCGCAGGTGTCGGCGTACAAATGCTCCGAAACGGTTTGCTCGGTAATGGCTTCAGGCGCAAGGCCTTCCTCCTTTGCCTTTGCGGCGATCTTACGAAAAGCGTGAACCAACTCGTCCCGTCCGCCGTAATTGATGGCAAGATTCACCGTGAGTCCCGTAAAGTGGGCAGAGGAATCCTCGGCGTGCTTCATCAACTGCCGAAGTTCCTCGCTCAAGGGTGCGGGATCTCCCACAAAGCGGATGCGGATCTGCTCCTTTTGAAACTGATCGGCTTGCTTTAGGTAGTCGCCGAACAGTTTCATCAAGGTGTCCACTTCTTCTTTCGGACGCTTCCAATTTTCGGTAGAAAAGGCGTAAAAGGTCATGGTCTCTACCCCAATGGAATTGGCGTAGCGACAAATATTTTCAAACACCTTGGCGCCGGCTTTATGCCCTGCGGTGCGGGGCAGTCCCCGCCCCGTAGCCCACCGGCCGTTCCCGTCCATCACCACGGCGATGTGGCGGGGCAATACGGCAAGAGCAGGCGCCGTTGTTTTTTTGCGAAACCAACCCATTAGAGTTCGGTGATCTCTTTGGACTTTGCCGCAGCGGCATCATCCGCGTTCTTGCAGAATTTATCGGTGAGCTTTTGCACGTCAGTTTCAGCTTTTTTCAGATCGTCCTCGGTCAATTCGCCGTTCTTTTTCATGGTCTTATACTTGTCAATGGCATCCCGACGGATGGAACGGATAGCTACCTTACCGTCTTCGCAAACCTTGGCTACTTCTTTCACCAGTTCGCGACGGCGTTCTTCGGTCAGAGGGGGGAACACCAGACGGATGATGCGACCGTCATTGGAAGGATTGATGCCCAGATCGGAAGCCTGAATGGCTTTTTCGATGGATTTCAGGGTAGAAGCATCGTAGGGTTGGATCTGCAGCATTCTTGCTTCGGGCGTAGAAATAGCCGCCATTTGGTTAATGGGAGTGGGAGTGCCGTAGTAATCTACAACAATACGATCCAGCACGGCGGCGTTGGCGCGGCCCGCACGAATGGCTTTGAATTCATTTTCCATTGCGTTGATCGCTTTTTGCATTTTTTCTTGAGTCTTGGTATACAGTTCATCCATGTTAGTTGCCTCCTATAAATTCAATATCAATTTTTATTTTACCACCGTACCAATGGGCTCGCCCATTGCGGCACGGTAAATGTTTTCGGGATCGGACAGATTAAATACCAGAACGGGCAGTTCATTGTCCTGACACATGGCGGCGGCGGTCATATCCATCACCGACAAATGATTCTCTAAAATCTGAGCATGGGTCAGCTCGCTGAACAACTTGGCATCGGGATTCTTGCGGGGATCGCTGTCATACACACCGTCCACGTTAGTGGCTTTAAAAATGATGTCGGCATTGATTTCCGCCGCGCGAAGGGATGCGCCCGTATCGGTAGAAAAGAAGGGATTGCCGGTACCGCAACCAAAGATGACCACTCTACCCTTTTCCAAATGACGGATGGCTTTACCACGAATGTAGGGTTCTGCCACCTTGGGCATTTCAATGGCGGTCTGCACACGGGCGGTTACACCCAGTTGCTCTAAGCTGTCGGCCAACGCCAGACAGTTGATAACCGTTGCCAGCATACCCATATGGTCGGCACGAGTGCGATCCATATTGCCGCTGCTGCGGCCGCGCCAAAAGTTGCCGCCGCCGATTACAATGGCGATCTGCACCCCTTGGTCTACACATTTTTTAATGCTTTGGCACACGGTGTTAATGGTGTCAAAATCCAGACCGGACTCTTTGCCGCCGGCCAATACTTCCCCACTGAGTTTTAATAAAATCCGTTTATATTTGGGGGTTGTTTGTTCCATATTGATCTCTCCTATTCCAAAAATAGACGAAACTCGCCTATTTTTATACTCTCTCCTATTCTACCTTATTTTTGGTCAATTGTAAAGCATAAAATCGCAAAATCGGTTGATAATTATTTTACAAGAAGCAAAATCCTTGCTTCCCCGTAAAACAAAGTAAAAAAGAAAAGAAAACAGGTGAAAATACTATGAAAAAGAAACGTGCGATCCCCCCGGATCGGCCTTGCGAAGCCATTGTGACCCCCGTGGCTTACGACCCTAAAAGCGGAATGACCATTCCCGGAGAGGAAAACGTAAAACGAGCCAAGGACTATGTAGACGAAAACAAAAAATAAGGAGGATCCTCTGTGAACGACCAACCCCAAAAACCACCCTTTGCTCCTGCTGACGGCATCTGCCGCAATGACCGCAAGGTGCAGACCACCTGCACCACCGCCTGCAAGCTGACGCAAAAGGTCAAAGGCAAACACCACCCTGCATCAGCCGAGCGTAAGCCACCGGAATTTCAATAATGCCAAGAGCCATCGACTCACCGAAGCCGATGGCTCTTGTGTTTTTCTCAGCAACCGCCATTCCCCACAGACAAGCAACTACCGCCAACAGCACGATAGCCGCTCCCCAAAAGCCGTATCGAAAATCCTGCCAGGACCACTTAGGATCTTTCATTCCCTCACCTCATCATTATATTGGAATTTTCTTTGCAATTTATTCCCTTGTCGCTATTGTTTTTGCATCGGGGCTATGGTATAATGAATTGATTATGACATTGGGAGGCGATCATATGGCCAGCATCACCCTAACAGGTACTTCTCCCCCTGTGGTACTCCACCATCGGATGGGAGAAACGGTGCACGAGACCTTGTCTCGCTACGGTATTTACCACGCCGCTCCCTGCGGAGGGCAAGGTCTTTGCAAGCATTGCAAGGTGATCATACAAGGCGACGTAACTCCTCCCGCCCGACAGGAATACGAATATCTCAACGACGATGAATTGCTGGCGGGGGTGCGGTTTTGCTGTATGGCCATTCCCACGGGGGATTGTCAGGTTACTCTGCCCTCTGATCGGTTAACACGGCAGGAGCCCATTGCCACGCAAAACGCTTTACCCACTGAAGGAAAACAAGGTTACGCGTTGGGCATTGACATTGGCACCACCACACTGGCGGTATATTTGTACTCCCGCAAAAACGGCGTGCAAATGGCAGTTGCTTCCGCCCAGAATCGCCAATCGGCATTGGGAGACGACGTGATCAGCCGCATTGGCGCGGTCACCACCCTCCACGCCTTACCCCGCTTACAGCAAAGCGTTTGCCAACAACTGACAGAGCTCATTCATTCGGTTTGCCGCAAGGCAAATATTGCCGCAGAGGAGATTTGCACCTGCTCGGTAGCCGCCAACACCACAATGCTGCATCTGCTGACAGGGTTGGACCCCACCTCCATCGGGGTCGCTCCTTTTACCCCCCTTTCTCTGTTCGGCACCATGTATCGGGGAGAACAGTTGAATCTGCCTCTTTGGTGTGAGGTTTATCTGATACCGTGCCTCTCGGCCTACGTGGGGGGCGACATTACGGCAGGCATTGTGGCTTGCGGCATGGATGAAACCGACGATACCCGTTTGCTTATTGACGTGGGCACCAACGGTGAAATGGCGCTGTGCCACCAAGGTCACATCTACTGTCTTGCTACCGCCGCGGGCCCCGCCTTTGAAGGAGCGCACATTCACTGCGGAGTAGGCGGCATACCGGGAGCGATCTGTCGGATGGATGAACAAGGTTTCCAAACGGTAGACGATGCTCCGCCCACAGGCATTTGCGGCTCGGGCCTTTTGGACGCCGTTGCCCTGATGCTGCGGCAGGAGGTGCTGGACGAAACAGGGTATTTGGAAGAGGATTACCCCTTGATAGAAGGAACGCCACTCGTCCTCACTCCCAAGGATATTCGGGAGATCCAATTGGCAAAATCTGCGATCTGCTCCGGTGTGCTGCGGTTGTGCGAGCTGGCAGGCATCACGCCACAGCAGGTATCGCAGGTGTATTTTGCAGGAGGATTCGGTTCTCACATCAATCCTCACAGCGCCGCTGCCATCGGGCTGATCCCCAAGGAGTTGGCGCAAAAATGTGTGGCCGTAGGCAACACCGCAGGATTGGGTGCATCCAAAGCCTCTCTTTCAGAGGGTTTCCGCTTGCGGTTGGATGAGTTGAGTGATCGGGTCACCTATTTTGAATTATCGGGTGATGCCCGTTTTAATGAATTATTTATGGAAAATATGCTTTTTGAAGGGTAGGAACAATATGAGTACAATGCTGGAACAAAATGCCGCAGGCGGTAGTGTGGTCGGCTTTATGCTGATCAAGACCTGTGATAAAAAAGTGTCCTCTAAAAAATTGCCGTATCTGGATATGGTACTGAGTGACAAGGGCGGTGAGATCTCCGCCAAGTTGTGGGATTATTCTCCCGAGCGCCACGGAGAATTCGGTGCGGGTGACATCATCAAGGTCAAAGGCACCGTTGATTTGTGGAACGGCTCGCCTCAACTGCGCATTGAGCGCATTCGTTCCAAAATGTCTACCGACGACGTTACGATGGAAGATCTGATCGCCGGCACACCCCTTGCGCCTGCCGATATGCTCACGATCATCCACCAAACCATTGATAAGTTTGAAAACAAGGAACTTTCCCGTCTGGTCAGCTTTTTATTGGAGCAGGCAGGAGACGGCTTCCTCACCAATTCCGCCGCCGTGCGGATGCACCATACCATGCGGGGTGGGTTGATCTATCACACCTTTTCTATGATGAACGCCGCCGCCGCGCTGTGCGACGTGTATCCCTTCCTGAATCGGGATCTGGTATTGGGCGGTATCATTGTGCACGATTTGGGTAAGCTGAAGGAAATCAACTATGCCGCCACGGGTCTGGCGGTGGAATACACCCCCAAGGGGAATATGACCGGTCACTTGGTGGGGGGCGCCATTGACATTGCGCTGGCCGCCAAGGAGTTGAACATCACCGACGAGTGTGTAACGCTGTTGCAACACATTGTGCTGTCCCACCACGGTGTGCCCGAATTCGGCAGTCCCATCGCTCCCATGTTCCCCGAAGCGCAAGTGGTTGCTACCATTGACAAGCTGGATGCTGAACTGTTTGAAATGACCTCTGCTATGAGCGGTGTTGCGGTGGGTACCACCACGTCAAAGGTTTGGGGGCTGGACCGTAAATTATACCGTCACAGCGAAGATACCGCCTATCGGCTGTCGGCAGAGGAGGAACAAGGCAAATGATGACCCTCCGTTTTTACATTGCTCTGTGGGCGGCAAAATGCGCCATTCTTGCCCTACGGCTATTGCGGCGTAACGCCACCCACTATCCCGGGGTGATTGCTCTGAAACTCTGCCCCGATTTTCTCAAACTGCTGAAAAAGCCGCAAACCATCATCGGGGTGACCGGCACCAACGGTAAAACCACCGTTGCCAATCTGGTGACCGATATTCTCACCGACCAAGGACACAAGGTACTGTCCAATCGGCTGGGCGGCAATATTTTAGGGGGTATTACCACCGTGCTGTTACGAGGTGTGGGCGTGTTCGGCGGTTGCAAATATCCCATGGCGGTGCTGGAGATGGACGAGCGTTCCTCTCGTTTGGTGTTCCCCCACGTACAGCCCGACTATTTGCTGTGCACCAACCTATTTCGGGATTCCTTTAAGCGAAACGCCCATTCGGAATACATCCAATCCATCCTTAAGAAAGGCATTCCCGCCAAATCTCAATTGCTTCTCAATGCCGACGATCTGATCGCCTGCGGCATTCGTACCGATAACGACTGCTCTTACTTTGGTGTAGCCCGCCTACCCAATGAAGAAGCAGGAGCGGAAAATATTATTCGTGACGTGTCTGCCTGCCCGCAATGCGGGCATCCTCTCACCTACGACTTTTGCCGCTACAACCACGTAGGACAGGTGCATTGCGATCATTGCGGACTGCGTTCTCCCCACGCCGCCGTGCAAGCGGTTTGGGCAAGTGATGGCGTATTGCAAGTAAGAATCGAAGATACCGTACATTCCTTCCCCTTGACCGGCGACAACATTACCGATATTTACAACACCACCGCCGCCATTGCCCTGCTGACCAAGCTGGGTCTGACGGTGGAGCAGATTGCCGATTCTCTTACCCGTTGCGGCATTGTGAAAAGCCGTTTTGACTGTGTAAAAGTAGGCGACAAGCAGGTAATTATGAACCTTGCCAAGGGGCAAAATCCCATTGCCTGCTCACGGGTATTTGATTATATCCGCAAGACCCCCGGCAAAAAGGCGGTACTGATTTTGGTGGACGATGCAGGGGATGCCGCCACCACCTCGGAGAATATCGCCTGGATCCATGAAGCGGATTTTGAATTTTTGAATCAAGACGATATTGTGCAGATCGTAGCAGGTGGGGTACGCTGTCAGGATTATCGGGTACGGCTGTTGCTGGCGGGCGTACCTGCTGAGAAGATCGGCACTTACCCCAAAGAGATTCCCGCCGCTGATCTGGTGGATTTTGAAGCGGCAGACACCATCTTTATTTTGTACGACGTATACACCATTCATCTGGCAAACGGCGCAAAGCAACGGCTATTGAGCCGTATGGAAGGAGGTCAGTCCAATGACCGTTGAGATTCTGTATCCCGAACTGGGCAATCTGTTTGGTGACACGGGCAACGTGCGGTTTTTAAAGGCCTGTCTGCCCGAAGCGGAATTTGTAGAAACCGCGCTGACCGACACGCCCGCTTTTGCAAGCAGGGCTGTGGATCTGATCTATATGGGACCGATGAGCGAATCGGCGCAAATCAAGGTGATTGCCGCCTTGACCCCCTACAAGCAACGGTTGCAGGAGTTGACCGAGCAAGACCTGCCTATGCTGTTCATCGGCAACGCCTGCGAGGTGCTGTGCAACGGCATTGAAACCCCCAACGGATTTGTAGAAGCGCTCGGTATTCTCCCCTACACCGCCAAGCAAGAAATGATCAAGCGGTACAACGGCTTGACCATGGGTACCTTTGAAGGGATGACGGTGCTGGGATTTCGCAGTCAATTTACCTTTGGCTACGGCGACAACAGCCAACACGGCTTTTTGACGGTGGTGCGAGGAGCAGGACTGAATCCCCAAGCGGAGAAGGAGGGTTTTCGGGTACACAATCTGATCGCCACCTACCTGTTGGGTCCCGTTCTGGTGGTCAATCCCGCCTTTACCCATTGGCTGCTTGGTGTGATGGGCTGTGACCGTCCTCTGCCCTTTGAGGAAGACCTGCAAAAAGCCTATGAGATTCGTTTAAAAGAGTTTGAAGACCCCAAGGTAAAGTTTTAATCGGCAAACAAAAGGGAAACGGCACTGTGTAAACACAGTGCCGTTGTTTGTATTGTTACGGTACCGCTATAATCTGGGTACCTTCGGCGTTTAACGTTACGCCCCAGGCTTCTTCTACCGCACGCTTGCCACCGGCAAAACGGCTGGGCTCTTCGGCTTGAATGGCATCCACCTGCACGTCTACGTTTAAGGTAAAGGTGCGGTTCACACCCTGTATGCTTTCATCACGGGTTCGTCTGTGCACCGTAAAAGCATTGATGATCCGCGCTGCGGTTCCGCCGGCACCAATACGGTACATATAGTAGTATACCATGGGCTCGCTGCCTCTGAGCCAGTGATCCGAATACTCGGTCATGGTGTAGTCCGCCGTGTAGGGCATACCGTTGGGGTAGGTACCCGCCGAGCCGTGAGGGGGATCCCCCAAAATCAAGCGACCGTCCGCCTCCCAATTTCCATTCGAGTACCAGTTGTTATCTTCCACATTCACCCAGTTTACGTCCATAATCACCCGTACCCAGCAGGTTACGTTACCGGTGTTCTTTACCGACAACTGATTGGGCAAAACGTGGTTTTCAAACTGTACCACCTCGGCGCTGACCACCGCGCCCTGCAGGGTGGTTTGATCGCCCCCGTTAGGATTGTGCACCAAATACGCCATGGATCCGTTCATGGGGATCATCATAGCCACAATACAAACCATACAGACCAAAATTTTCAGTTTTGTTTTCATACTGTCACATCCTTTGGTCAAGGTAATGGAGAAAGCCTAAGGTGTATAAGTAAACCGACGGGTAGAACTGAGATATTTTGTATTGGTACGGTTAAACGTTCCCCCGTACGCACCGCCGGTGCCATCTACGGCATCGGTAATGTTGTAGGTACCGGTAAAACGCCACGGCCAGAAGCCAAGTGATTTGAGATCAAAGGTTCCATATCGCAAATACACAATAAAGGTTGAACGGGAATCTTTATAATAGGGCCACCGAAGCTTGTTGTAGGCGTTGTAAGCGTTTTTGCCGGTATATTGGTACATAATCGCCTGTTGTCCGTCAAGACCGTTGTTATTGATGGCACCGCCCACCTGAATGTTATCGCTGGGGTTATACATCATAAACTTACCCAAAATGATAGCGGGAGATGAGGTATTTTGCACCGAACCACTGGTACCCAATGAATTAAAGCGAATTACCATCTTCTTTACACTTTTTAAAGTGCCGAACTTACCTTCGGCAGCAGACACGGGAAAGGTGTAATAATGGGCGGTATTGATCTTCCCATCTGCATCCGGGTCCAGATTCTTCAGATCTACCGGCCAGTTCCAACCGTCCACCGAGTAATCAGAATCATCCCCGATCAGATTAAACCACAATCTGCCGCGGTTGTTTGCGATGGCAGCATCAGAAGAGTATTGAGAGGTTGTCCCGGAGTCGGTGATCCAAAACTGCAGATAAATGTGGGACATAGTGGACAGATCCATAGCTGTAGGCCAGGTGATGTAAGTGTCATAGCCCCAGCCGTTAGCGTGAACTTCACTGGTAATTTTAAAAGCTTGTTCAATATGGGCGCCACGGTTGTTACCCCAAACGTCTAACAGCGCTTTTTCGGCAGCAGTGGCTGAGGAATAATTAATCAGGGTTAAGTAACCGCCACCCACTTCAATATTCGCTGTACAGTTATGGAGCTGACCACCGTAGGTCAGTCCGGGACCGGCCTCAAAGCCGGAGCTGGCATTGTTGCTGACAGCGGGGAATACCGCCGTTTGCGCCAAGGGTTGGGTAATCAAAATTTTATCATGGCAGGTACGGGTAAAGTTGATATGGCCCGAATCGCTATAAAGGGCTGATGCTGTGAGAATCTGATCATCGGCAGGCAGGTAAACACACGCCGTTACCGTTAGTACCAGACACATAAAAAATATAAAACCGCGTTTTAAAGCCATACTAATACCTCCCAACGGATAATATAATCTATCTTATTTTAACATATCATAATGCAATATGCAACCCCCAAAAACAAAAAATCCCTGTCAGAAAATTCTGACAGGGATTAAAACGGTTTATTTACGGTTGGCTTCGCATTTTTCAATCAGCGAAGCAACGTATTCAGGCTCAAAGCTTTGTACACCCATGGCTTTGGATACCGCCGCTTTGGCGTCTACGGTATTGGCTTCTTGCCAGGCTTTGCCTTCGGGCGTATTCAGGGCTTCTTGCAGTTTTTGATAGAAGAACTTCATTTCTTTTTGCTGTACAGTGGTTACGTAACCGTCGCACAGATAGTCTTCCCACAATACGCCGGGAATACCGCCGTTTTCATAGGTGGCTTTGAACCAGCCAAACAGGGAGATCACCGTGCTGATGTAAGCGCCGCGATTGGCTTTGTCGCCCAGATTGTACCGCATGGAGTAGTCCTGTCCGTAGTGGGGGTTGATGGCCACGTCACGCATACGGTCGGCTTGGATCATATGCATAGGCATAATGCCCATTTCCATAGAACGACGGGTCAGATCGGCTACCTCTTCGGGAGAATAAGGCAGGGTGCAGTAGTCGGAATGAACCGAAATCAAGCCGGTTTCGGCCATGGGACGAGGCATTGCGGCCACACGACGTTGGGAATAGTACACGTGACGATACCGTTGGTTGCCCGAATTGTAGGGAACCTCGGCGGTCCAGTTGCCACCCTCGGTACGCATACCTACCGTGCCATCAAACAGGTCTTTATTCATATCACGAATGGTGAAGTAGTTGTGCATACGGGAAGCGGTACGGAATACGTCCAGATCCTCCAACGCACGGCACCATTCGGTGAATACCGCATCTTCGGTGGTGTAAGAGGGTTGACCGTGGTCAATAAAGGTGCCTTCTTCGGGATCGATGGCTTCAAAACTATCGTAATCGGTGCCCCAAACCGCATTCACATCTTCAATGGTACCGTATTTTTCTTTCACGAAATCACGGAACTGTTCTTTGGTTTGCGCATCCATATGATGGCGGTTTTGAATGTCAATACGGTGCCAACCACGGGTATCTTCGGCTACCACAAGCACTTTACCGTCGCCCATTACGTAGTAGTTGTCGCCCCAGCGCTTGAACTGATAGCCGGTCTTGACACCGTTGGCTTCGGCAAGCAGAGGATCGTCTACGCTGGTGATCTTTTTGGGATCGAATTTTTCATCACCGGTGATCCAGCGGGCCTTGGCTACGTTGGCAGCGGAATCATAGGGATAGGTGATCCAACCTTCCAGCTTCATGCCCATTTGCTTAATGGCTTCACACATAAACCAGTGAGCATCGGTATTGTGGTTGGAGACGGGCGGCGTATCGCGGGTGATGAACTCATCGTCAGCAGGGGTCATCACGGTTTCGAAAGCGGCAGTGGTAGAGATCAGGTTGACACCGCAATCCCGCATATCCATCAATTCGTTCAGCAAGGTCTGATCGGCTTCGGGTCCCAAAGCAACGTGCACACGCATGTCACACATAGATTGGGCAATGATGGCAGGTTGACGCTTGCCGTCTTTGTCAATAATATAGTTCTTGTGTTCGGTATCCAGCTTGATCTTAATGGAATCGGTTTCTACCTTAACAGGAATGGTGATCGCAACCTGATTCATGGCGTTGCCGCTCATCAGTTTCAAGGTAATGCAGTTGGTCCAGGGAGCGCATTGGAGATACATCACCTGTTTGCCGGTGCGAATGGGATCAATTTCAAAAGGATTCAGCCAGCTGTCGAACGAAGTAAGGAACTCTTCATAGGTATGCAACCAAGTGTTCCGTTGGGTTTCTGCTTTGTAGGTATAAGTGATTGCATTGGGATCAACCTGACGGAAGGTATCTTCAATATCAAATTCAAAATAGGCAGTTTCGTAAGTGCGACCGCCCCAAATATTGGTAACAAAGTTTTCGGGGTTGGCGGTTTCGTTACGCACCAGGCAGTTGATGATCACACGGTATTTGCCCACACCGATGTTTTCGGCATGGTCAAAGCTGACGTACATATCCCCTTCTTCACCGGGATACAAATCGTCCAGCAAGCGAATGAACAGGTTGTTTTGGGCACGATGATGTACCCAATTGCCGTTTTCATCCAATTTTTGCAGGATGGGCTCAAAGCAGAAGGTACCGTTGCCGTTCACACTCAAAATGGTGTCACCGGTGTTTTTGTAATGGAATTTCAGCCAGAAATAATCCGAATTGGGCAAAACACCGCTGTTTATCAGTTCAGAAGCATCAAAATGAGGATACTTGGTAGCCTTACGGTCGTTTACAAAGTTGCCGTGATGCAAAGCACGACGCTCGGTGTGATTTTCGGCAGTCACGTAGCCCAAATAGTCAAAATCCACCTTGATGGTGCCGGGCAAAATGTTGCTGTAAAACTCTTTGCCTTGTTTGCGGTTCATATCTTCCAGACCGGTGGCCAAGAAATGCAGTGTGTCGTAAGTGACACGGCTTTCCCGTCCCACGCAGCTGGGGTTATAGAACGAATACTCAATGGGCACCATATCGTATGCGGTAAACTCGGTAGGCAAATTGAAATATACAATGCTACCGCTGGGAATTTCCAATTTCCCTTCATATTTCGGGGCATTGGCATAGGATTTATATTCGGTCTTCAGTCGATCACGGGACAGGGGGTTATAGATCATCCCACGGTCATTGTGAATCTGATACGCATCCGAAACATCGGTGCGGGGGGTGTCGGTAAGACGCTTGGTTGACATAAGGATCTCCTCCTCTAATTCACACAATATAGTGTGTATTTCATTTGCAATGTACCATACTATGGTAAAAAAGTCAATCAAAATTCGGTAATTCTGACGGATTTTTTATTGTAATTCGCTTTTTTGTCAAGGGATGCACAAATCCCAACTCAAAACAGGTCAAACGGAAGATTTTGCCCGCTCGCTCCTGCCCGTATAAAAAGTCATCGGTTAACGGACAACCAATAGACGCCATATGCACACGGATCTGATGGGTACGGCCGGTGACCGGTTTGGCTTTCACAAGAGCTTGTCCGTTTTTCACTGCCACCGTTTCATATAACGTCAGGGCAGGTCTGCCGTCCTCCCGCACCCTACGGGTAATGACACTCCCCTCTGCCCTGCCGATGGGTCGGTCCACCGAGCCTACGGGGGGATGGGGGATACCGCTTGTGATGGCGTAATAGGTTTTTTCGATTTGCCCCTCTTTTGCCTGACGGCAAAGGTCTGCCGCCGCCACGGGGTTTTTGGCAAACAGGGTCAAGCCTCCCGTATAGCGATCCAATCGGGTAATGGGATGGGCGGTGTAAGGGGTGTTTTGCAAATAATAGGTGAGCCCGTTTATCAGCGTATCTTCACGGTGTCCTGCCGACGGATGGGTGGGCATCCCCGACGGCTTATTGACCACCAGCAGCCAATCGTCTTCACAAACAATTTCCAAATCCATAGCCACGGGGCGCACGTTTGAAGGGGGTTCGGGCAAGGTGAGGGTAACCATCTGCCCTGCTGTCAGCCGATGCCGCACCGTAACCGAGTGACCGTCGATGCAAATCCCATCGGAATGCTTCAAACGGCGGATCATGGTGGCAGAAAGCCCTAAGTGTCGCAACAGACACAGCAGTTCCTTGCCATCAAATTCCGCCGACACGGGATAGGTCAGTTGCACGAGAATCCCCCTTTCTTACAGAATGGTTTCAGTATAACGGGAAAAGCGCAGACTTGTCAACCCATCAAAAGTCTCCTCTTGTAATTTCCTTTCTTTTTTGATATGATAAGTGTGTATTTCCATACGCAGTAAAAAGGAGCCGCTTATGAATATTGTTTTAGCATCTGCTTCCCCCCGCAGAAAAGAGATCTTACAAAACTTAGGATTAGACTTTACCTGTCTGAGTCCCGATACAGATGAACAGACCGATCTGATCACCGCCGACCGCGTGGTAAAGGAGCTGTCGCTTCGCAAGGCGCAGGCCGCCGAAAAGCTGTTGCAGGCCGAAGGGGCGGATCTGACCGACACCCTGATTATTGCCGCCGATACCGCGGTGGTGTGCGATCTTGCCATATTGGGCAAGCCCAGATCCGTTAAGCAAGCCACCGAGATGCTGCAACGTCTGAGCGGACGCACCCATTTTGTTACCACAGGCGTCACCCTGCTGTATCACGGGCAGACGGTGACCGAAAATGAACTGACCAAGCTACGGTTTGCCACGCTGACCAAGGAGCAGATCGACGAGTACGTTGCCACCAAAGAGCCTATGGACAAAGCAGGCTCGTACGGAATCCAAGGGATGGCCTCCTCCTTTATCGAAGGTATTGAGGGGGACTATTTTAACGTGGTGGGATTCCCCGTTTTTCGTTTTTGTCAGATGCTTCTTCCCTTAGGTCTGCATTACGTGGCAGGCAAAGGAATACTACCGCTTGCATCCCAATAACACAAACAGCAAAGCCGAACCGCAACAGCAGTTCGGCTTTTTTTATATCAGTTTGGTCATAATCAGCCCATCATCAGGCGGGTCACGGTAAAAGCCTTTGCGGCGCCCGCACACCTGATATCCGTTTTTGTAATACAGCCGCTGTGCCGTCAGGTTTTTGCTTCGCACCTCCAGCGTAATGCTTTCAACGCGGTGCGCACGGCAATGCTCCTCTAACTGAGCCAGTACCCGCTCGCCCAAGCCCTGCTTGCGATACCGAGGATCCACTGCAATATTATTGATGGTCGCCTGCCCCAGCACGTGCCACAAGGAGCCGTATGCCAGCAATCTTTCTTGATAAAACAAGCCGTAAAAGCAAGCGTCCTCTTTAGCCAACTCCTCAGCAATAGACTGCTCAGTCCACGGGTGAGAAAAGCAAAGTTCCTCCAGCCGCCGCACCTGCGGTACGTCTTTTTCGGTTACAAGTCGAGCCACAATGGCTTCTTGCAATTTCCGTTCTTCCCGTTGCATGGTCATCATTTTTCGCAGCAGCCGTCGGCAGTAGTCCAGCACCTCATCTCGGGCGAGGCGATATTCCTCCACCGAAGGTCGGTAAGCATGATTCAATTTCATTTGCTTGCCCACGTTGGTCAGATCGCGATCTACGTATTGCCGCAAGCCGCGGAACACCATTTCGTTTTGGGGAATGAGCCAATCTGCCCACTGCACCAGTTCCTCCGACACAAGGGTTGCCCGATGAGCAGACAGGTCAATGCCCATCTCTCCTGCCACGGTTTGCAGCTGGGGCGAGCAAACCTGTCCCTCCACCGCAAAAAAGCCGCAGGAACGCACCTCAATATCGTCCCATCCCTTTTGGCGGAACAAGCAACGCAACACCCCCACGCAAAGGGGCAGATACACCAGATCCTCCGTACCTACCAACAAAATCCGTTTTTTCATAGATTCCCTTACCCTTTCGCATCAAACCAGGTCTTGCCGATGTGGGCATCCACCTGCATGGCCACCTTCAACGAAACCGCCTGCTCCATTTCTTCGGTCAGAATGCGCTTTACACGGTCGGCTTCGGCCTCGGGGGCTTCTACGATCAGTTCGTCGTGCACCTGCAGAATCAACTTGGCTTGCAGGTTTTCTTGTTGCAGGCGATCGGCCACCCGAATCATGGCCACCTTAATAATATCGGCAGACGTACCCTGAACCGGCATATTCCGTGCCACCCGCTCGCCAAAGGAACGGGTAACGGCATTGGATGCTTTCAGTTCGGGCAACCACCGACGACGCCCCATAAGAGTAGCAACGTAGCCGTCTTCTTTGGCGGTCTCCACCACCTGCTTCATATAGTCTGCCACCCCGTGATAGGTGGTCATATAACTGTTAATATACTGTTTGGCTTCCCCAAAGGAAATATTCAGATCCTGAGATAAGGAGTACGGTCCGATGCCGTACACGATGCCGAAGTTCACCGCCTTGGCGCGGGAGCGCAGCAAGGGGGTAACCAATTCGGGCGGCAAACCCGAAATTTTGGCGGCGGTGGCGGTATGAATGTCTCCCCCGCTTGCAAAGGTTTGAATCATGGCCTCGTCGTTTGCCATATGAGCCAGCACCCGCAGTTCGATTTGGGAATAGTCGGCATCGATCAGTACCTTGCCCTCCCCTGCGGTGAAAAAGCGGCGCAGTTCTCTTCCGTTTTCTCGCCGTACGGGAATGTTTTGCAAATTGGGCTCGGAGGAGCTGATGCGTCCCGTGCGGGTTTCGGTCTGGTTAAAGGTAGTGTGCACCCGATCGTCGTCGGTACGCACCGCCAAAAGACCGTCCACATAGGTAGATTTCAGTTTGGCGAGCTGACGGTATTCCAACAGCTGTGCCACCGCAGGATGCTGATATTTCAATTCTTCCAACACTTCGGCATTGGTGGAATAGCCGCTTTTGGTCTTCTTTTTGGCAGGCAGACCCAATTTTACAAACAAAGCCTCTCCCAACTGTTTGGGAGAATTGAGGTTGAATTCATAGCCAACCGAATCGTAAATGCTTTGCATAAGAGTGGCAATTTGTTCATCTAAAACCTTACCGTAGGCGGTCAAAGCATCCCAATCCACCAAAAAGCCTTCAGTTTCCATATCGTTTAACACGCGAGACAGAGGGATTTCTACCTGAGTGAGCAACTCCGCTTGTCCTTCGGCTTGCAGTTTTTCCTGCAAAATGCGACACAAGGCGGGGAAAGCCACCACGTTTGCCACCAATTCGGCAACCTCTTGTGGGGTAGCCTCTACACTTCCTACGGCACCGTATTCGGTAATCAGACGAGCAACCCCGTAATCAGAAGCAGAGGGATTGCACAAATAAGCCGCAAGGGCGGTATCAAAAACAGGATTGGCAATTCCAAAGCCTCGGTGATACCAGGCTTTTAAATCGTGGGTATAAACGGGGGCGCCGCTGTCGAGCAGGCTCTTGGTTGCGGCATCATCCGACCAAATATAAACGGCGTTTTCTACCACGGCGGCCACTGCACTGTCCCCTGCCAGCAGGTACACCGCCTCATCGGCTTTCGGCGTGGGTACACTGCCAAAGGGTTGACAAGTAAGCGCAGGCGTTGCCTTATGTTGTTCCGGCTCTGCCGCCACAGGTTGGGCTTGCAGATTGAACCGTTCTATGATCTTAAACAATTCCAACCGTGCCAATTTGCCGGCCAGCGCGGCATCATCGGTGGGTGCGTTCAGCAATTGCTCCACCGTTACGTTCAAGGGCATATCGCAACAGATCTTGCCCAACTCGTAACTAAGCAGGGCGTTATCTTTATCGGCAATCAGTTTATTTCGCAGGGTATCCCGAATTTCGGGAGAATCAATATTTTCATACAGATTTTGCACACTTCCGAATTGGGCGATCAAAGAAAGGGCGGTTTTCTCCCCTACCCCTGCTACACCGGGGATGTTATCGGAGGGATCTCCCTGCAAGGCTTTTACGTCGATGAGCTGAGACGGCGTAACCCCCTTATCTTCCCGTATCAATTCGGGCGTATATTCGGTCAGATGGGGTTGCCCTGCCTTGGTAGCAGCGAGCAACACGTGAGTGTGTTCGCTCACCAGTTGCAGGCTGTCACGGTCTCCCGTAGCCAGCACGCAATCCACGCCTGCGACCACACAGTTAGCGGCAAGCGTACCTAAAATATCGTCAGCTTCATAACCTTCCTGCTCCAACACGGTGACACCCATCAAAGGCAACAGTTCCTTGAGCAGGGGCATTTGCATAGCAAGTTCATCAGGCATTCCCTTGCGGCCCGCTTTATACCCATCATACATTTTATGGCGAAAGGTGGGGGCTTTTAGGTCAAACGCGGCGGCAATGCCGTCGGGATGCACCTGCTCCTTTAATTTCAGCAGAATATTCAAAAAACCGTAAATGCCGTTGGTAAACACCCCGTCCTTGGTGGTCAGGGCACGAATCCCGTAAAAGGCACGGTTGATAATGCTATTTCCGTCTAAAACCAAGAGTTTCATAACTCACACTCCTCTATCAAGAGTAGTATACCACACAATCCCTTTGATTGCTATCTTTTTTTATAATTGATTTTCCAACCGTTTCGTGCTATACTGTTAAAAAATCAGAAATCGAGTTTAACGTATGAAAATAGGTAATTTACAAATCGACGGCATTGCCGCGCTTGCTCCTATGGCGGGGGTTGCCGACCGTGCTTTTCGGGAACTGTGTATGGGCTACGGCGCCGCCTTTTGCGTAGGAGAACTCACCTCCGCCAAAGGCATTGTGCTGGGCAGTTACAAATCTCGTGAGTTGCTGGCGGTGGAACAAGCCGAGCGACCCATGGCTTCTCAATTATTCGGATGCGATCCCGACATCATGGCGAAGGCCGCGCGGGTGGCGATGGAATATCATCCCGATTTTATTGACATCAATATGGGTTGCCCCGCCCCCAAAGTAATTGCCAGTGGTGGCGGTAGTGCTTTATTGAAAGATATCCCTTTAGCGGCAAGCATTGCAAAAGAAGTAAAACGGGCGGTAGACGTTCCCGTAACCGCCAAGATTCGGCTGGGATACGACCAAGACCATATTGTGGCGGTAGAGCTTGCCAAGACGTTGGAGCAGGCGGGTGTGGACGCCATTACGGTACACGCACGCACGCGAGAGCAAATGTATGCCCCCTCTGCCGATTGGCAACGCATTAAAGAGGTAAAGGATGCCGTCAGCATTCCCGTAATCGGCAACGGCGACGTGTACACCGCCGTGGATGCTGCCAAAATGCTGGAACAAACCGGCTGTGATATGGTTATGGTGGGCAGAGGCGCTATGGGCGCTCCTTGGATCTTTCAGCAGATCAACGCCTATTATAATGAGGGCGTTTTGCTCCCTGATCCCCCCCTTGCACAAAAAATGCTGGTGCTTATTAAACAATGCGAAATGATGTGCAAGTACAAAGACCCCTATCTTGCCATGCTGCAGATCCGCAAGCACGCCGCCTGGTACATTAAGGGGCTTCCCGGTGCGGCAAGATTCCGCAAAGCCTGCGGACAAATTGAAAGTATGGACGACCTGCAACGGCTTGCCGCTCAGGTGGTTATGGAATACGAAAATCACGCCAAGGAGGAAAACAAAATATGAAAAAACTGATTTGCGTGGGGCTGATTCTGACCCTGCTGTTTACGTTGATGGGGTGCTCGTCCGACACCTTTACCCCCAATAGCACCTCATCCAAATTCAAGTTAAAAAAGGTATCCGGCATTACCCTGCACGGACCGGACGCTTCGGGGCAAAACGCAGAGGGGGTTGAAATCGCCATTGAGCAAAACAAAGGCACCGACTTCAACCGTCTGGTTACCATCATCGGCGGCAAAAAGCTGGACTCCTGCGACACAAAAAGTTTTGGGCTTTGCTACATTACTTTCACCTTTACTGAGGGAGACCCCACTAAGGTCTACCCCGCCAACGACGGTTCAAACTTCGTTTGCCTTTACTCGCTTAATCCTGCGGTGGGCAAATATCTGGAATTGCCCGAAGAGGATATGAAAGAACTGGTTCAGATCATTGAAAAGTATAAAATTCAGGTAGTTTATTAAAAAAATGATGAAGAGTTGCATAAATCAATGCAACTCTTTGCTTTTTTGCGGGAATAGTTGCAGGGGCAAGACCCATACTAATAAGGGAATGGAAAAATTTTCTCTTTTTTCCGTTTTTCCCCTTGATTTTTTCCCGCACCCTGCTATAATGGTTTTAGCACTTGAAAGTCGAGAGTGCTAAAACTCGTACATTTTTCTTATTTAGGAGGATATAGAATGAACATCAAACCCCTTTCTGACCGCGTTGTTCTGCAAATGGTAGAAGCGGAAGAAACCACCAAAAGCGGCATTATTCTCACCAGTGCCGCCAAAGAAAAACCCCAAGTTGCCAAAGTCGTGGCGGTGGGTCCCGGCGCTAAAAATGAAGACGGCGTTGTGATTCCCATGACCATCAAAGTGGGCGACAAAGTGCTGGCAGGCAAATATGCAGGCACCGAGGTCAAAGTTGACGGTGAAGAATACACCATCGTACGCGAAGACGACATTCTTGCCATCGTAGAGTAATTGGAGGACTGATTGATTATGGCTAAAAACATTATTTTCGGCGAAGACGCCAGAAAAGCCCTGCAAGCGGGTGTGGATCAACTGTCCAACACCGTGAAAGTCACCTTGGGACCCAAGGGCAGAAACGTAGTAATTGAAAAGAAATTCGGCGCACCCCTCATCACCAACGACGGTGTAACCATCGCCAAGGAAGTGGAACTGACCGATCCTTTTGAAAATATGGGTGCTCAATTGGTAAAAGAAGTTGCCACCAAAACCAACGACATTGCCGGTGACGGTACCACTACTGCTACCCTGCTGGCCCAAGCCTTGATTCGGGAAGGGATGAAAAACGTAGCCGCAGGCGCCAATCCCATGGACGTGCGCAAGGGCATTCAAAAAGCGGTGGATGCCGCTGTGGAAGCCTTGCATGCTAACTCCCAAAAGGTTACCTGCTCCACCGACATCGCCCGTGTTGCTACCGTATCTGCCCAAGACGAATTTGTGGGCAATCTGATCGCTGAGGCTATGGATAAAGTTTCATCCGACGGGGTAATCACCGTGGAAGAATCCAAAACTGCCGAAACCTACAGCGAAGTGGTAGAAGGCATGCAATTTGACCGTGGCTACATTTCCCCCTATATGGCCACCGATTCGGATAAAATGGAAGCTGTTTTGGACGATCCTTATATCCTCATCACCGACAAAAAGATCTCCAACATCCAAGAGATCCTGCCCCTTTTGGAACAAATCGTGCAAGCAGGCAAAAAACTGGTGCTGATTGCCGAAGACGTAGAAGGCGAAGCCTTGGCTACCATTCTGGTGAATAAGCTCCGGGGCACCTTTACCTGCGTTTGCATTAAAGCCCCCGGTTTTGGTGATCGCAGAAAAGAAATGCTGCAAGATATCGCCATTCTCACCGGTGGTGAAGTCATCACCGAAGATCTGGGTCTGGAATTGAAAGAAGCCAGCGTAATGCAACTGGGGCGCGCCCGTCAGGTGAAGGTTTCCAAAGAAAACACCATTATTGTGGACGGTGCAGGCAATCCCGACGCTATTAAAGATCGCATCGGTCAGATCAAAAATCAAATCGAAACCACTACTTCCGACTTTGACCGCGAAAAACTGCAAGAACGGTTGGCTAAACTGTCGGGCGGTGTAGCAGTCATCAAGGTTGGCGCCGCTACCGAAGTAGAAATGAAAGAAAAGAAACTGCGGATCGAAGATGCTCTTGCCGCTACCAAAGCCGCTGTGGAAGAAGGCATTGTAGCAGGGGGCGGTACTGCTCTCATTGACACCATTCCCGCAGTAGAAGCCTTGGTTGCTTCGCTGGATGGGGACGAAAAAACCGGCGCAGGCATTGTTCGCCGTGTGCTGGAAGAACCCCTTCGTCAGATCGCCGCCAATGCAGGCTTGGAGGGTAGCGTAATCGTCAACGCCGTTCGCACTTATGAGGGCATCAACTACGGCTTTGACGCACAAAAAGAAACCTACGGCAATATGATGGAAGCCGGCATTGTAGACCCCACCAAGGTTACCCGCTCGGCTTTGCAAAACGCCGCATCGGTTGCCGCTATGGTGCTCACTACCGAATCTTTGATTGCTGAACGCAAAGAAGATGCGGAAGCCGCCGCAGCCGCCGCAGGGGCAGGCGGAATGTATTAATTCCAAAGCAAAGGAAAATCCGTAAGACCGATCGGTCTTACGGATTTTTTTAATACGACGAATGGATTCACTATGACAACGAAGGAATGGCATCGGTGGTAGGACCTGCCGTAATATCGCCACCCACCCCGCTGAGGGTTACATTCCATTCTTGTACCACAGCGGTTTGTGCCGTGGTGCCCGCAAAGCGAGATGCGGTTTCACATTGAATGGCATCCACCAAAAAGTCGGTTGTTAGGTTAAAGGTGCGATTAGTACTTTGCACATTGTATATTTTAGTCGTTCCGTTCCAAACATCGAAGGCACTGAACATGGTAGTGGTTTTGGCACCTGCCGCCAAGGGTTTACGATAATACAGCACCGTATAGGAAACCGAACCGCTTCCTACTGTTTCGGTAATGGTGGTTTCCAGCCAATCTGCCGAGCGGACGGTATAGTTATAGTCCGCCTTGGAAGTAGTGCCGTCATCATTGGCATAGGTGGCATTTTGGGCGCCTTTTACCGGCGCTCTCGCCAGCACTTGGCGAGTCGTTCCTAAGGCACCGCCCGTTGCGATCCAGTTGTTCGCCTCTTGGTTGACCCAGTTAACTGCCACAACCACCCGCACGTAGGCGGGCATGTTGCCGTTGTTTTGTACGTAGGCATTGACAGCACTGCCGCTGCCGCCCACCACAACGTCGATATTATTACTTTGTAACGTGGTAAGATCAGTACCGACAGAATGAATGAGATAAGCACTGGTTTCTCCCACAAAAGAGAAGGACAACACCCCGCAAAGCAAGGAGACGATCAAGATCCGTTTGATCAGAGAAAAAATCTTATTGTTCATGATTTCTTCCCCCTAACCAACAAAACTACCATGGGTAGTATCGCTTAACCATTGAGTTTGCTGACGGCGAATATCCGTGGACTTGTTACCACCGCCACCGGCCGCCACCGGGCTTGACGGGAAGGAAATACTACCGGTATGAGACGCGTTGCTCGCCTCGTATCGTTTCCATCGCCACATGTAACGGTCCAAACAGCCGTAAGAATAATCGTTTGTGGACGTGCTCCTGTCGCCCCAATCCAATCCTATTACACGATAGCCGTCAAAATCTGCCCACGCAGGAAACACAACCTTCGTGGTCTGGTTCCACCGGTTTTCTCCCACCATCGCCATCAGAGTCGCCTGTTGCGATTCCGGATTATTATTATTGGCTCCTTCGGTGTAACTGACACCGGCAGAATTCCTCCACGAAAAACCGGGATGAAAGTTGTCTTTTTCGGTATAAGCCACGATCTTACCAAACCAAATCTTGGGCGTTTTGCCGGAATTATACTGGGTTTTGTCAGAAGTAGGGGTCATATAACGGAACGTAATCGTATCAATGTGGTTAATGTTCAAATTGGCAAAACCACTGCCACCGGTAGATAAATTCCTTAGATCCCAACGGATTCTATGGCTGGTATTGATCTTTCCGTCCGAATCCGGTTTCAGTTTACTAAAATCCAAATTATATTCAAATCCGTCGTTTTTACTGATGGCAGAATCACACAGTACTATATTCAGTTGCCCCGGTGTGCGAATCGTATAGTCGGAAGAAAGCCAAAAGTCGATATACAAATGGGTGTATTTTGTCAAATCAACATATTTCTTCAAATTGATTTGTAGGTTGTAGTAATAATCATATGCCGCGTCGCCGCCCACTCCGGGAAAATTATCATCTCCGGGGGTAGGATCCACCATTTGAACACCAATCATACGGGTCACTCCCCAGTGATCCAGCACCAGTTGTTCACTATCAGAGGCTACGGTTCCGTTGGTGGAAAAGTCTCCTTCTTTATACCGAACATACACATCCAAATCGTTATAATCGATTGTATTGTTTTGTGCCTTGAAATCAAAAGACCCGGGTGTACCACCGGTAACAGAATCAGCCGAGCAGCGATTCCCGCTATAGTTCCAATAATCGTAGGTGCCATCATTGTTTGTGTCCTGTGGCAACCAGTCTTTAACGAGCGATGAGGAAAACAGGATCATTGACTGAGGATCAGTTTCGTCATAAGTCATAAAAGGCGGATCTTCTATATAAGTATAACTGGAACCATCAGGCAAGGTCGTTGTAACCTGATCGCCCACAGCCGCCTGTACAGTCTGCTGCAACGGTGTTCGGGGAGCGACCACCGCTACAAATACCATTATTAAACAAAGGAGCAAAGAAAGAAGTTGTTTTTTCATTCTATTTCATTCCCTCCACTAAGTCTTACACATATTTTATTATAGCAAAAACCGCCAAAAAATCAAGCGGTTTGATCGAAAAAATCGAAATTATGAACCACTTTTTTCAAAACATTTTTTTGTTGAACCGACTTTGGCTTCTTTTACAAAAATAACCACCGCAAGAGAACGATATCTTGCGATGGTTATTTTTAATTATCACAGTTTAATGATACTTCGGCAGATAATCGCCGTGGGCTTCGATCAGATCGTCCACCATTTTTACAATGGTGTCAATATCCAACTCGCTACCGGTATGAGGATCCAGCATAGCCGCTTGATAAATGTGCTCCTTTTTGCGGGTGCGGGCAGCCTCAATGGTAAGCAACTGCACGTTTACGTTGGTCATATTCATCGCGGCGCACTGCACGGGCAAAGCCCCCACGTGGCAGGGGTGCACCCCGTAGCCGTTCACAAGACAAGGTACTTCTACGCAAGCGTCTTCGGGCAAGTTGGTAATAAGATGTCCTTTATTCAGCACGTTACCGCCGATCTGCATGGGACGACCGGTCACCACCGACTCCATAATATGAGAGGCGTATTCGTGGGTACGGTGATGCTCTTTTACGCCGTCTTTCAGCAGTTGTTCATATTCGTTTTTCCAGCCCTCGATCTGGGCAATGCACCGACGGGGGTATTCGTCCAGCGGGATATTGAATTTTTCAATGAGTTCGGGGTATTTGCTCTTGATATAGAACATATTATACTCGGCATTATGCTCGCTGGATTCGGTGCAATAATAGCCGAACCGACGAACGTAATCAAATCGCACCTTGTTATCGCAATTGGGATCGGCGATTTTTTCGTCCATTTTGGCTTTAATAGCAGGATACAGGTCGTTGCCGTCTTTATCCTTCAGTTCCAACAGCCAAGCCATATGGTTGATACCGGCAATCAGTTCTTTGCGACCTTCAATTTTATCTTCCATTCCCAACTGACGGAGCAGATCTTCGGAGCAAACCTGCACGCTGTGGCACAAGCCTACCGTTTGAATGGCGGTATACCGTTGCATATATCCGCTGAGAATTGCCATAGGATTGGTGTAGTTTAAAAACAGCGCATCGGGGCAGACCTCTTCCATATCGGCGGCAAAATCCGCCATCACGGGAATGGTGCGCAGTCCCCGCATAATGCCCCCAATGCCAAGGGTGTCGGCAATGGTTTGGCGCAGACCGTATTTTTTAGGAACCTCAAAGTCAATGATGGTGCAAGGATCATAAAGCCCAACCTGAATGGCGTTGACCACAAAGTTTGCGCCCCGCAAGGCTTCTTTGCGGTTTTCCACCCCCAGATAGCACTCAATTTTGCCGTAGCCACCCATGGTCTGACGCATAGCCTCTAAAATGGTGCGGCTTTCTTCCAGACGCTGACCGTCAATATCATACAAAGCAAACACGCTGTCACGCAAAGCTTCACTGCACAAGCAGTCGCCGATTACGTTGCGGGCGAATACGGTACTGCCCGCTCCCATAAAGGTAATTTTCATTTGTCACCACTCCTTTTTTGTCATTATAACAAACAAATCCCTGCAAAACAATGGTTTTTTGTTTGCAAAACTTGTCATAATGTTGTATAATGAGCAAGAGGTGACAGAGATGATACACACAGAACTGATTCCCAACAAGGGATATTTAGGACTAAACCCCGTAGATTTTGGGTTTGAAACCTGCCAACCGGAACACAGTTTCGGTCCTGCGGTGCGCACCTATTGGCTGTTGCATTTTGTGGTACGGGGTCGGGGCATTTTTGAACGGGACGGCGTGACCCATCACCTGCAGGCGGGAGATTTGTTTGTGATTCCGCCTTTTCGCAAAACCTTTTACAAGGCGGATAAGGATGACCCGTGGGAGTACACCTGGATCTCCTTTACCTCTTGTGAGGATCTGCCCGAATTATTAGGTCAATCGGTCATTCATTTGCCTGCGGCGGGACGCATCTTTCACGAAATGAAGCGCTGTCAGCAGTTGGGGAACGGAAAAACTGCTTTTATTTGCGGCAAATTATGGGAACTGTTCAGTCTGTTTTGGGAGCAAGAAACACCTGCCACCGATTACGTGGAAAATGCGTTGCATCTGATCCACACCGAATATATGTACGACCTGTCGGTGGAAAGCATTGCCCATCGTCTGGGATTGGACCGCAGTTATTTTTATTCTCTGTTCAAAAACAAATTGGGAGTATCGCCCCAGCAGTATCTGATACGGTATCGGATGGAGCAGGCAGCGGTATTGATGACCGCAGGCGGCCGTTCCCCTACCCTTGCCGCCAACAGCGTGGGCTACAAGGATATTTACACCTTCTCGAAAATGTTCAAAAGGGTGTATGGAGTATCCCCCAGAGAGTATATTCAAATTAACCGATAAACAAAGCCTATCGCTTTGCCCAAGTGTTCTAAAGGACACTTGGGCAGTTTTATTCGCCTTTTCACCCCACAAAAGCCACGGTTTTGTGGGGACCCCGAAGGCGAGTGATATTGCTTTGCAGTGATATTTGAACTAAAGTTCAAGTGATATTGCCTTCGGCAGTTTTTGGCGAATAAAATATCACTGAAATCGTAAGATTTCAATATCACTTTCTTTTGAAAATATCTCGCCACAGGCGAGGTTTTTTCAAAAGAAAATATCACTCTGTGCGTTTAGCACAGAATATCACTATATAAAAATTACCACCCGAAAAAGAGTTTAATTTTCTCTTCTTCGGGTAGTTTTGTCTTATACTGTTGCAAGCAGGAAATTTGTGTGCCAAATTTCATTTTTATTAAAGAAGACTTTCCTTAGCAACCCCGCTCATTTGCGATAGGCTTTTTGCGTTATTCTTCAATCAGTTCCTCCACCACGGCGGCGGCCATCATCAGCCCTGCGGCGGCAGGAACGAAAATCATGCTGGCAGGCGGGGTTCTTCCCTGCTCATCGGTGATGGGCTTGCGGGGGATTTCGGGGGAATACACCACCTTGCATTTGGTGATTCCCCGTGCTTTCAGTTCCCGTCGCATCACCCGACAAAGGGGGCAGGTGTCGGTTTTATACAGGTCGGTCACCTTTAAGCGAGAGGGGTCTAATTTATTGCCGCACCCCATAGCGGCGATAAAAGGAATCCCCTTTTCTTTGGCAATCTGCGCCAAGCGGATCTTGGCAGACACATTGTCAATGGCGTCTACGATATAATCGCAGTCGTCAAACAGATGTTCGTCGGTATCGGCGGTGAGAAAGATGGTTTTAGCTTCTACCTGAACCGCAGGGTCAATATCGGCAATGCGGGACTGCATCACCTTGGTTTTTTCCTGCCCCACGGTGGAACGAAGAGCAAGAATCTGCCGATTGCAGTTGGAGATGGATATGGTATCGCTGTCAATGAGAAGCAAACTGCCTACCCCCGAGCGTGCCAAGGCCTCGGCAGTATAAGAGCCTACTCCCCCAATGCCGCAAATGGCTACGCGGCTGTTTTGAAGTTTTTGCAGCGCCGCTTCGCCAATGAGCATGGCGGTACGCTCGTGGATGGTATTTTGCATCGATCATCGCTCCTTTCACCGCTTTGCAGTATAACACATTCTAAGAAGGGTTGCAACCAACCGAACACAGATTACGATGGATTTTATTTTGTTTTTCGTTGGTTGACGTATTCTTTGGGCGTAACACCAAAGGCTTGGGTGAACTTTTTTATAAAATAACTTTCATCTCCATAACCGCAAGCTCGTGCTACACTTTTCACATTCTGGCCCTGCTCCAACATGGTCTTCGCATTGTTAATACGAATAAGCAACCGATATTCCCCCACTGTCATACCGGTATACCGTTTGAAATCAGCCACCAATTTGGCTCGGCTGATAAAATACTGCTCGGCCAGTTCCTCCAGGGTGATATTTAGGTGAAACTGTTGGGCCAATTGTTGCATCACTTTATGAATATAGGTGTTTTTGGACGGGAAATACTCTTGGGACGGCGTATACCAACAAGACAATTCATATAAGATCCATTGCGTCAAATACTTTCTTGCTTTTGGTTGTGTGTGATAATGCAACCGTTCAAAATAACCAAGCAAAACCGCTTTTTGATCACTGTTCAAAGGAATGACCGTTAAATGGTCCTGCTTAAAAAAAGAAATCGCTTGTGAAAAAAAGATATCCTCTGTTTCAAAATCCTCAAAAAACAGTTTATAGCGATCGTAAATCTCATGATCCAGCGAGCCACCGCTATGAATACTGTAACTGCCAAAAATAACTACTGCCGGTCCTTGCACTTCCACCGTTTCGGTGTTGCAACGCGCCGTCATAATGCCGTCCACCAGAAAAAACAACTCATTTTTGTTATGAAGATGCCCATCATTCATGGGTGTAATGTAGGAGATGGTGCGATGCACTCCCTCTGCCGGTTGAAAAATATCCGTTTGTTTCACAAAATCGCCATCCTTTTTTCAGATTTTAGCAATTCCTCGTATTATTGTCAAGGAAAAATAGTCCACCGTCTTATAGAATTATGATAAAATTTTTTCAAAAGACTGCGAGGTGTTCTCCCGTGAAATTATCCTTAGATATAGAACAATTCTGGAAAGACGAAGAAACTGCCCACAAGGACAACTGTTTTTCTAAAGAGTCCACCCAGGTAGCCCTGGGTATTCGCATGAGTGACGAGTGTGTATTTGCCGAATTGGGCGAGGAAGGACAGCCCTGGGGCTACACACCCCCTGAACGCCGATACGACCTGAACTGCCGATATAATGAAAAGGCGATTCAAATTGTGGGGCGGCCGTTGCTGGCCGAAAACAGACCCCTCCCAAAAGGAGCGTCTACACCCCCTACCATTCCCAATTTTAAACAGATTGGCGAAGTGTTTGGCGGCGAGTATTGTTTTGACGGCAACACAACCTGGCTACGGGGCAAAATGGATGACGAAGACGACCTGGTCAAGCAATTGGATAAAGTGGATCAGCTCACCCGAGACGCCGAAGCTTTCCGAACTTTTATTTTGCCTGCCGATTGGGACGAGCGGTGCAAAGCGGTATATGAGACCACCGGTAAACGGCCGGGCATATTCGGCGGTATCCGAGGGCCGGTCACACTGGCGACCTCGGTGTTCGGAGTGGAAAATCTGATCTATTTGTATTATGACAATGAACCGTTGTTCACCCGATTCGCCGATACCATCGGGGACGTGGTACTGGCTTACGTGGATCTGTTTTTAAAGGAATCGGGCCATTCCCCCGATTACCACCATGGCTTTTCCTTTTGCGATGACGATTCCCAGTTGATGACCCCCGAAATGTACAAAGCTTTTGGGTACAGGGTGCTCAAGCGTGTGTTTGAAAAAACTGCCCCCGACCCACAGGATTACCGGTATCAACATTCCGATTCCGCCATGGGCCATTTATTGCCGTTGCTGGCAGATTTTAACCTGACCGGCTGTAATTTCGGTCCTACGGTAACGGTGGAGGAAATTCGTAAATATATGCCAACCACCCGCATTGACGGTCAGTTGGCTCCCTTCACCTTCATGAACAACGATGAGGACGCCATCATTGACGAAGTCAAACGGGATTGCTTGGCTGCCAAGAAAAATGATTTGCGTGGATTAAACCTTACCACCGCCGGTTCCATCAACAACGGCTCTCTGCTCTCCAGTATGCGGGTGGTCATGGCGGCCATTCAAAATTATGGACGGTATTAAAAAATAATGATGGCCGACCCAATCTACTGTTTGGGTCGGCTGATTTTTTTGTAAAAACCGTTCTTGACAATCCCCCAAAGATGTGTTATTCTTTAAAAGAACAGATGTTCTTTTAAGAGGGGTATTATGGACGAGCGGGTTATTTTGCATTGTGATTTAAACAACTTTTTTGCATCGGTGGCATCCATCGGGCACCCCGAGCTGCGGGAAGTTCCCATGGCGGTGTGCGGCAGCATTGAGGAGCGGCACGGTATTGTGCTGGCAAACAATTATCCCGCCAAGGCGGCAGGCATCAAGACCGCTATGACGGTGGTGGAAGCCCTGCGGCTGTGTCCCCGTCTCATTTGCGTCAAGCCCGATTATCGGGCATATATGGAATACTCCCGCAAGGTGCAGGAAATTTATGCCTGTTACACCGATCAGATCGAGCCATTTGGCATTGATGAATGCTGGTTGGACGTTACCGGCAGTGAACGGTTGTTTGGCGACGGGCAAGAAATCGCCCACCGTTTGCGGGGCGAGGTGAAACGGAATTTTGATCTGACCATTTCGGTGGGAGTCAGTTTTTGCAAGGTAATGGCAAAGCTGGGGTCGGATATGAAAAAGCCGGACGCAGTCACCGCCATTGAAAAAGCCGATCTCCCCACCAAAGTGTGGCCGTTGCCGGTGGGAGATCTGTTCGGCATTGGGCGGCACACACGAGAAAAACTGTGTGATTTAGGCATTTACACCATTGGGCAATTGGCCAATACCGACCCCAACGTATTAAAAACAAAGTTTGGCAAAATCGGACTTCAGATGTGGCAATTTGCCAACGGCAAAGAAGTTTCTCCCGTTCGCAAATGGGGAGAATGCGATCCGCCCAAAAGTGTCAGCCGCTCCACTACCTGCAAAGAAGATCTGACCAACGCTCGTCAGGTGCGGCAGGTGTTGGTGGGACTCACAGAACAGGTGTCGGCCGATTTGCGGCGGCACGGCTTTTATGCAGGTAAAATCTCGCTGTATTTTCGGGATAAAAATCTTGCCTGGTGCAGTCGGCAAAGCACCCTTGACCTGCCCACCCGTTTGGTCAAGCCCATGGTGGACACCGCCATGGCATTGTTGGAAGAAAACTGGTCGGGGATTCCGTTGCGGTCGGTGGGCATGGGAGCAAGTAATCTGATTCCCCAAACCTCCCCCATACAAACGGGGCTGTTTTTTGATTTTGCCGATTTAGAACGCAAAGAGCGGTTAGAAGCCAAGGTAGACGAACTGCGGGACAAAATGGGGCGGGACACGATCACCCGCGCTTCTCAACTGTTAGATCCCTTGCACGTAAAATTGGGATCCTCCTTTGGACATATACAATTTTAGGTTGATTTCAAAGCCAAAACTTGGTATAGTAGGGTTAAGAACCCTTCAAAGGAGCAAACCGATATGAAACAACCCACCATTCACCCCACCGCTTGGGTGGCAGACGGCGCCATCGTTAAGGGAGACGTGACCCTGCAAGAAAATGCCAACGTATGGTATAACGCCGTGATTCGGGCGGATGCCGCTCCCATTGTCATTGGCAAAAACAGCAACGTGCAGGACTGTGCCGTATTGCACGTAGACAAAGAGTGTCCGTTAACCATCGGAGAAAACGTTACCGTAGGGCACGGCGCCATTTTGCACGGATGCACGGTAGAAGAGGAAGTCCTGATCGGTATGGGTGCCATTGTGTTAAACGGTGCGGTCATTGGAGCAGGCTCCATTGTGGGCGCAGGCGCATTGGTCACCGCAAATACCGTGTTGCCCGAAAATTCGCTGGCAGTGGGCAGTCCTGCTAAGGTGATTCGGCAGGTTTCCCCCGAACAACGAGCCGCTTCGGTAGAAAATGCTTTGCAATACGTCAAAGAAGCGAAGGAGTACGCCAATCAATAAACCCACAAAAAAGCTCTGTCGGTCAAAGGATCGACAGAGCTTTTTTATGCTTAATTGAGTTTTCCCAGAATGGATTGCATTTGCTCCCATTTTTCTTCTATATCCTGCACCAGTTTAAACTGGGTACGGCAACGGTCCAGATTTTGCCCGTCATAATGCACGGCAAAATAACGGTCGCCGTCTAAATAGTCGGTCAAAAACCGCATTCCCAATTCCAGCGCAATGGTCTTAATGCTCAAGGGCATCAGCTCCCGTTCCAAATCGGTCAGATCGGGACAAGCCTCCAAATAGCCTTTGGTAAAGCTTTCATACATAGCAAGATCCAAAGCAACCTTGGTCAGGTCTTTTTCGTCTTCCGCGCCGGTGGAAGCTCCGCCGCGCACCGCATCGCCGTAATCAAACAGACTGAGTCCCGGCATAACGGTATCCAGATCCACCACGCACAAGGCGGTACGGGTTTTGGCATCCAGCATCACGTTGTTGATCTTGGTATCGTTATGGGTTACCCGCAAGGGCAATTTTCCTTGACCCAGCAGGTTCATCAACGTGCCTGCCTCTTCTTCACGGGCAAGAACAAAATCGATCTCTGCCTGCACCTGTGACGCTCTGCCCAAAGGGTCGGCAGACAGCATCTCACGGAACAGCCGAATGCGATTGGGGGTATTATGGAAGTCGGGAATGACCTCATATAAACTGTCGGCAGGGAAATCGTTGAGCATTTGGGCAAACCGACCGAACGCCACTGCGCATTGATAAAAATCTTCGGGAGATTCGGGGCGTTGCAGGCAAATAGCGTCTTCCACAAAAGAGATCATCCGCCAGCAGGTGCCGTCCTCCCATTCACAGTAGGCCTGACCGTCCACCGTGGTGATCAAGCCCATTACGGTACGGGGATCCTCGGCTTTGTTTGCCAAAAAGGCGGTTACCGCCTGAATGTTCGCCATCAATTGGTCAATATTCTGAAACACGTGGCGATTCATTTGTTGCAGAATATACCGTTTACCGCAGTCGGTCAGCACAAGATAGGTCTGATTGATATGCCCTTCGCCGTAGGGCTCACAAGAGATTACAGTCCCCTCCACCGTAAAGCGGGACAGCAGAGTACACAAGGAATCGGTCATAATAAACTCCATTTCAAACAAAATACAGCATCATTATAATTCTTGTGACGAAATTTGTCAACACCGTTGCTGTTTTTGTCTGCTCTTGCAATCAAGGCGGGGGTGTGTTATACTAAACCAAAGGCGGTGAGAGCAATGCGCATTACCTGTTTAGCAGAAAACACGTCCCACAAAGAAGGCATACAAGCGGAGCACGGGCTTTCGCTATACATTGAGACCCAAACCCACGCCATCTTATTTGATATGGGGCAAAGTGATTTGTTTATTCAAAACGCCGAAGCCTTGGACATTGACCTGCGGGGCGTGGATCTGGCGGTGCTCTCTCACGGGCATTACGATCACGGCGGCGGGCTGTCTGCCTTTTTGTCGGTCAATCAAACCGCGCCCGTTTACGTGAGTCCCTATGCCTTTGAGCCCCACTACAACGCCGAGGGCAAGTACATCGGGCTGGACCCTTCTCTGTCACAGCACCCTCGCTTGATACAAACCGATGAGGAATTGGTCATCGACTCAACCCTGACGCTATACCATTGCAACCAAAAGCCCCTCCCCTACCAAGCGGATTGCGGCGGAATGACGGTGGAAAGAGCAGGAGAACGGTGTTCGGACGATTTTCGTCACGAGCAATATCTGCTGATTCAGGAGGAGGGCAAAACCGTCCTCATCAGCGGGTGCTCTCACAAGGGGATTCTCAACATAGCAACCTGGTTTACACCGCAGGTATTGGTAGGCGGCTTTCATTGGATGAAGCACCCATTGGACGAAGCGCTCACCGAAACCGCAGCCCGACTCAACCAATACGATACGGTATTTTATACCGGTCATTGCACCGGCACGGCACAGTTTGAGTGGGTGCAAGACAAGATGGAACGGCTGTTTTATTTATCCGCCGGCGAGACCGTGGAATTATAAGGAGGAAGCATGCAATGAAAAAAGGACATATTGTTTTGATCGTTGTGATCTCGGTTTGTACCGCCCTCACGATTACGGCGATTGCGCCCATCGTTCTGTTTTTTGGCGGTAGTCTTTGGGACGTCTGGTACGGCTATGACGGCAGTAAGGCGGAAATTGAAATCGACAGTTATCGCTTGTGTGAAAGTGTGAACGGCGACGATATCATCATTGTAAAGTATTGGCTGAAAAACGACGGCAAAGAGCCTACCGCTCTGTATTATGAGGGTGATTTCAGCGTGTATCAAAACGGAATCGGTCTGAATGAATACGTAGATGAGTTGCCTGCGGAATGTGATTATGATACCGAAGATCAATACCGCAATATCAAAGGCGGCGCTGCATATTATGCCGAAATCGCCTACAAGCTGGAGTTCCCCGACTGTGACGTGGAGGTTGAGGTTATAGACTACGACTTTTTTAACAAAACCAAGGTGAAAACCTTTACCATTCAGTAGCATTTATGAAAGAGGAAACCAAAAAAGCACTGCTCACGCAGTGCTTTTTTGGTGGTGCTGGTGACCGGGGTCGAACCGGTACGATGTTGCCATCACGGGATTTTAAGTCCCGGGCGTCTGCCTATTCCGCCACACCAGCATATTTAGTTTTATTAGGGTTGTTTCAGTTTAGAGCGTCTACCCTTTTTCTCCGACGCCCCGGGCGAGACTCTTGCGGTGCCCGAAAAAACCTGCGGGTGCTTCGCACTTTTCCTTGGTTTTTTCGACCGCGGCGCCAACACAATTCTCGCTGCATCCGCCACCGGCGGCGCTCGATTGTGTTGCTGCCTATTCCGCCACACCAGCATATTTAGTTTTATTAGGGTTGTTTTTCCTCTTTCCAAAAAGCTGACGGCTTTTCGGGAGTCCTATCTTATCAACCACTGATAAATGCTCCCATGAATCAGAGCACCTATCTATGGTCACAACAACCGAACGGGACTATTATATCCCATTCGGTTGTTTGTGTCAAGGGATTTCTTGGGGAAATTTTCTCTCACCTATCCGTCAACCACGGCCAGAAAATACAAGCCGCTCAGGTTGGCATAATCCTCATACGTAACGCCGGTAATGGCAGGCAAGGTGAGTTTCACCTGCATTGATGCAGGATCGGCGGCATTGATCTTGGCAAAATCCACCGTTCCGTCCAACGTGATCTCTGAGATGCTGCCAATCACGCTTTGAGCACCCTTCACGGTCACGGTATTCACCGCTTTTTGATTCTGGGCATCTCCGTCGGTCACCGCATACAAGGTCACTTTCGGCATTCTGGCAGGCGCATTGGCATATTGCATCTTCAGCGGCACTTCCTTGCACAGATTAACCGCCGCCACAACCTCTGTCTTATCATAGGAGAAGGTGGTGTATTGTAACGAGGAGACCCCGGTGTTAGCATCATACAGTGCGAGTCCCGTAGGATCGTATGCCACCAAGCCTGCCGAATAGGTTTCGGATTGGGTCAGTTCTTTCTCCACCTCGGCAATAGCAACCACGTAAGAAATACGACGCACCTCGCTTTCAGGACCGGTAACAGTTACCACCTTATTGGCGGAATCGACAAAGGTCGGCTCTAACACCAGAGATTCTTTACTGTTTTTCGTTTCAGGCACGGTAGCACCCAGACAATCGATCGCCACATTATATTCCAGTTGCTTTTCCACGTCGATCATCACGTTAATGGTAGAGGGAGAAACCGAAACCACCGTATAGTCACCGCCCACGGTCTTCTTACGGGCTTTCAATTCCAGAGTATAAATACCGCTTCCCTTGACCGAATCGGTCACGGCGCTGACCACGACCGAATCGGCGCTCAGCTGCTCAACCACATATTTTTTACCGCTTACATCAACGTTAGCCATCAATTCGGTCTTGCTGTATGCCTTATATCCCATACTTTCATCCGAAAAAGAGATCTCAATGGGAATTTGAGACAAGGTACGACCGGTCTGAGGGCTGTAAACAATGGACACCACAAACCAGATGATGATCGACAGCACCAAAGAAAAGACCATAATAAAGCGGTTATTATTAAACAGTTTGGTTAACTTATTCATTTTGACCACCTTTTCCACACTTTGATCTTGCTTTCGGTCTTCTTTTCAAAACGATCCCCGATCCACAAAGCTTCCAGCTCGGTCTTTAAGGTGATGGAATCAAAGCCCCGTTTAAGATTGCCCTTATAAGCCAACGAGATGGTGCCGGTTTCTTCGGACACCACCAACACGATAGCATCGGACATTTCGCTCATACCGATCGCCGCCCGATGGCGTGTACCCAATTCTCTGGAAAGTTCGGTATTTTGGGTGAGGGGCAAAATGCAGGAGGCGGCATACAACCGATTGTTACGGATGACAGCAGCACCATCATGCAAGGGAGATTTGGGATAAAACACGTTACAAAGCAATTCTTTGGATACGGTAGCATCCACCAAACTGCCGGAATTCACCGCATCGTTTAATATGGTGGTCTGCTCCAACACAATGAGTGCGCCGGTTTTGGTTTCAGACATTGCGGTACAGGCTTTCACCAAACTATCTAACGTGTGGCGATATTGGTTTTCTTCCTCTTCCATAGCAATGGTTCGCCCCAACATACCCAGCTTACTCTTACCCAATTTTTCAAGCATCATACGAAGTTCAGGCTGGAACAATACGATCAAAGCGATCAGGCCGATCTCCCACACGACCTCCAGTATCATCTTCATCATGGTCATTTCTAAAAAACTGACCCCGATGTAAGCAACCAACAAATAAATAACGCCCTTCATCAGCTGACCTGCGTGGGTCTCACGTACCAATTGAATGGCCTTATACAGCAAAAAGCTCAGCACGATAATATCCAGAATATCCCCAATAGAGATTCCGGTAATCACGCCAAGAAAGCTGTCCCATCCCTGCTCAAGCAGCGAAAGCACTCGATCCATTCCATCACCTGCTTCGTTTAATCTGTTACAATCTTATTTTACCATAAAATTCGGTAGAATCAATAGATTTACGGTAAATTTTTTCCATGATTTTTGATTCTTTGCCGATTTTCAAAAAATGCACGATTCTTGATAAAAATTTATCGAATGGTTAACGATATTTTACTTAACATAAAAATTACATATTTTATGCATATACAAGAAGTAATCAACACTTTCAACATAGTTTTCAACACCCCGAATTTCATTGGTGTACAAGGCTTTTTCGAACTTTTCGACAAAAATTGTCGAATTGCGCGAATCAAATCACGGTTGAAAGAGTATAACGGTTACAAGTTTACATAATAGCAATTTTGGGAGAATTGCCGAAAAATAATATTACAGAGAGTATACCCTCGATTTTCCTTGATTTTACCCCATTTTCTTGGTAAAAACGGATGGTTTTTCACATTCGGGCATGTCAACGGGGAATGTATGGTCGGTGTATAATATGCAAGACAAAAAATCGTCCGTTCTTTGTTTCGCGAACGGGCGATTTTCGTTATTGTTTATTCTTTTCCAACCAAATGAGCAGTACCGACACGTCGGCAGGGGTGACCCCCGAAATACGGGCGGCTTGCCCAATACTTAAGGGGCGCACGTTAGACAGTTTTTCCACCGCCTCTAACCGCAGACCGGTAATGGATTTATAATCCGCATTTTCCGGTAAACGACGATGCTCCAGACGGGTCTGCTCGTCGATCTGGGCCTGTTGCCGTTTGATGTAGCCTGCATATTTCAGTTCTACCTCAGCTTGTTCCAATACTTCGGGTGGCAGTTCGGGACGGGTCACGTCCACATCCGTCAGCAAAGCGTAATTGAGTTGGGGGCGGCGGATAAGTTCCGCCAATCGCACCCCCGAGCGAACGGGAGCGGTCTCGGCTTGTTCCAAAATGGCATTCAGCTCGGCCGAAGGCGGCAAAACCGTATTCTCTGCCCGCTCCATTTCCGCTTCTTTCATAGCCTTGCGGGCGAGAAAGTTCTGATACCGTTCTTCACTCACCAATCCCAACCGATAGCCCGTGGGAAGCAACCGTTCTTCGGCATTATCCTGCCGCAAAACAAGGCGGTATTCCGACCGAGAGGTCATCATACGGTAGGGGTCGGAGCAACCCTTGGTAACCAGATCGTCAATGAGAGTGCCGATATAGGATTCCGACCGCAGGGGAACGTAGGGGTCTTTGCCCTGCACTTTATGGGCGGCATTCACCCCTGCCACCAGCCCTTGAGCGGCGGCTTCTTCATACCCCGACGAGCCGTTAAACTGACCTGCGCCATATAGCCCGTCAAATCCCTTGATCTCCAAAGTAGGTTTCAATCCTAAGGGGTCGATACAATCGTATTCAATGGCGTAGGCAGGACGCATGATTTCTACCTTTTCTAACCCCTTAATAGAGCGGTACAGTTGAATCTGCACGTCCTCAGGCAAAGAAGTAGAAAGCCCTTGCAAATACATTTCTTCGGTATTCAGACCGCAAGGCTCAATAAAGGTTTGGTGCCGTTGTTTATCAGGGAAACGGACGATTTTATCTTCAATGCTGGGGCAATAGCGAGGACCCACCCCTTCAATGCGATGGCCATACATGGCGGAACGTTCCAGATTCTCTAAAATGATCCGCTTGGTTTCATCGTTGGTCCATGTAATATAACAATCGCATTTATTTTCGGGCAAGGTTTCGGTTTGATAAGAGAAGGGCACGATCTCCTCATCCCCCGGTTGCCGTTCCAACTGAGAAAAGTCAATACTGCTTCTCAGCACACGGGCAGGCGTTCCTGTTTTAAAGCGACGGATGGGCAATCCCAATTCTTTCACCGATTGTGCCAAAGAACAGGCCGCCGCCATACCGTCGGGTCCGCTGGCGTAGCTTGTCTCACCCACGTGGATCTTCGCATCCAAAAACGTGCCGGTGGCAAGAATGGCGGTTTGGCAGTGATACTGCCCGCCCAGCTTACAGGTAAGGATCCACGCCTTCCCCGCTCGCTCAATGGCGGTGATCTCCGCTTGCTTGGTGGTCAGGTTTTCTTGTTGTTCCAAGCGATGCTTCATCATCCCGCTGTAATCCCGTCGATCAATTTGGGCACGCAGAGAGTGGACCGCAGGACCTTTGCCCCGATTGAGCATACGGCTTTGGAGGGTGTTCAGGTCGGCCACTACCCCCATCTCGCCACCCAGTGCGTCAATCTCTCGCACCAAGTGACCTTTGGCGGTGCCACCGATGGACGGATTGCACGGCATATTGCCCACCCAATCCAATGACACGGTAAAGATCACCGTACGGCAACCAAGCCGTGCCGCAGCCAAGGCCGCTTCAATGCCTGCATGACCGGCACCGATGACCGCCACGTCAAACTCTCCTGCAAAATAACCCACGGGAACGTCCCTCCAAAAGAAATTTACAGTTTATCTTACCATATTTATCACCGAGTTGCAACTGCAAAATACAATAGAATGGAGGTGACTGTTATGCAAAAGGTACATATGTTAGGCATTGGCGGCGCAGGAATGGCGGGGCTCGCTCAGCTACTACATCAAAAAGGGGTTAGAATCAGCGGATCGGATCGGGAAAAATCCACCACCGCACAACGATTAACGGAGCAAGGGATTCCCGTGTTTTTCGATGACGATCCCACTCCGTTGTGGGAAGCCGACCAATGCATTTATTCCGCTGCCATTGAAAAAAGTCATCCCTTGCGGCGAAAAGCAGAGGCAAGAATGCCCACCCTCAGCCGCGGTGAAGCCATGGGGCTTCTCTCTCGCTCCTATTCTACGGTGGCGGCTGTGGCGGGCACCCACGGCAAAACTACGGTCACCGGTATGCTGACCCAAATTGTACAACAAAGCGGGAACGATCCTTCGGTACTCATCGGCGGACATCTGCCATCCATTGATGGCAACGGACATCACGGTCGGACCGATCTGCTGATTTGTGAAGCCTGCGAGTTTGCAGGCAGTTTTTTGCATTTAAAACGGAATCTTGGCATCTTGCTCAACGTTGACAACGATCATTTAGAATGCTACGGCTCTATGGAAGGGCTGAAAAACGCCTTTCAGCAATTCACCGACGGGTGTGACCGTATTTTGGTATACAGCGAAAACGAGGCGGCTATGGAGGTCACAGCCCATCATCCCCATCGGTTTACGTACGGACAACAGCCAACCGACCACTTTCGTCTGCTTTCTGCCGACGGGCAAAACGGATTCTACACCGTTACGTTGCAGTGTCAAGGGCAGTCTTTCTCTCCGATACGGTTGTGTGTGCCCGGCTTTCATAACGCTCTCAATGCTTTGGCGGCGGCAGGAGCGGCCTTGCTGTTGGGTTGCAAACCGGAATCCGTATCATCTGCCTTGGCGTCTTTTTCCGGCGTAAAACGGCGCTTTGAGATTCGGTATCGGGATGAGCAGGTGGTCTGGGCAGACGATTACGCCCACCACCCCCAAGAAATTGCCGCCGTGCTCACCGCCGCAAAACAGATGGGATTCTCTCGTGTTACAGCGTTGTTTCAACCCTTCACCTATTCCCGTACCAAGCTGCTTGCCAAAGAGTTCGCTCATGCCTTACGCTTTGCCGATCAGGTGATTCTGACCCCTGTTATGGGTGGCAGAGAGCCCTACGACCCTGACGTAACTGCCCAAACCATTTCTCGTTATTTGCCCAATGCACAGGTGGGTAAGGACTTTTCGCAATGCGCCGAACTTGCGGCTACCGCCGTACAGAAGGGCGAGTTAATTTTGACCATGGGGTGTGGCAACGTATACCGTTGCGGCGAGATGATCGAATTGTTGCTGAAAGACAGGTATGATTTTCATAAAATCACATAGAAATATACAGGGATTTTTTGATAGGAACGTAAAAATCGGCGAACTTTTTGATTTTTTGTCATTTTTTGATTGACAAATCAACAAATCTACCCTATTATTGATACAAGCAATAGATTTTACTGAGAAAGGATTTTCGTATATGGTATATGAAAAAATCGTCGCAATTCTTTGCGAACAACTGATGTTAGAAGCGGATCAACTTTCTATGGAAACCGCCATCACCGATGATCTCGGAGCTGACAGTCTGGACCTGGTGGAAGTGCTTATGTCTTGTGAAGATGAATTTGACGTAGAAATCCCCGATGAGGAAGCTGAAAAATTCAAAACCGTGGGCGATTTGGTTCGCTACATCGAGAACAATCAATAATTCTGTAAAAACAAATGCTATGCAGCCCTTTGGGATGCATAGCATTTTTTAGTTGAGCAGCGCAATAGCGGTATTCAGGTATCCTGCAAAAGTTACCCATATCAAATAGGGAATCAGCAAACAGCCAGCCGGTTTGGACAACCGATAAAACAGCACCATATTCAGCCAAATCAGCCCCCACAAGGCAATCAGCCAAATCAAAGCGACCCAATACAGTTGCCAGTTAAAAAACAAAATCGACCACAGGAAATTGAAGGCCAATTGCACGCCGTACACCGTCAACGCCGTTTTGCTTCGGGCGGGATGTCCCGATATAATCACCAGATAGGATGCAATACCCATCAAAATGAATAACACCGTCCACACAACGGGGAACAGCCATCCCGGGGGCGAAAGAGGCGGCTGACGAAGGGAGGAAAACTGTTCCATACTGTTACGGGTAAGCAAGGCGGATACCACACCCACTCCCAAAGGAATAGCAAGGCATCCAATGAGTTTTTTCCATTGAATTTTCACGCATATCACCTCGGCTTAGTATATGCGTGAAAAAAAGAAAATATTTATAAAGACAGCTCCGCAATCAAAAAATCGACTGCGAAGCTTGTTGTTACCCAGCAAGTTTGGTACGCAATAAGTTGAGTCCCAAAACAAGGTAGACCGCGCCGGACAATTTGGTCATCACCCGTTGTACGCGGGGCGTTCTGACCAGCCACTGATGCAATAGACCTGCGGTAAACGAAATGACCAAACACCACAAGGTGCTGGTGGCAAAAAAGGTGCACCCCAGTAGTAAAAAGGGCAATGGACCGTAAGAATGGTCCGCCTGCACAAATTGGGGCAACAATGCCAAAAAGAACAACGCCACTTTGGGATTCAGAACATTGGTCAGTACCCCTTGTACAAACACCCGCAGGGTGGATACCGCCTGATCTTCCTTTTTGTCTTGCAAAAGAGCGGAGCGGGTCATCAAGGTGCGAATGCCCATCACAATAAGGTAGGCCGCTCCCAGATATTTGACAATACGAAACGCCAAGGGAGAACTCGCCAGCAACGCAGACAACCCCAAGGATACGAACAGCGTGTGAATCAAAATCCCCGCCGAGATTCCCAAGGCGGAAGCGATTCCTTGCCGTTTCCCACCCGCCAATGTGCGGCTGAGGATATAAACGGTATCAGCGCCGGGGGTAATATTCAGAACCACCGACGACAGAATAAACCCGCCGTAATTGATAATTCCAAACATATCCTTATTTTTGAAAACTTCCCAAAAACTCTTGCAACCGTTGATTCTGAGGGGAATCAAAGACCTGTTCCGGTGTTCCCTGCTCGCAGATCACACCATCATCCATAAAGATAACCTGATCGGAAACCTCTTTGGCAAAGGTCATCTCATGGGTTACAATAATCATGGTCATATTGCGGGTGGCCAGCTCCTTGATAACCGCCAGCACCTCGTGGGTCAGCTCCGGATCAAGGGCAGAGGTAGGCTCGTCAAAGCACAGGATCTTAGGATTGAGCGCCAAGGCACGGGCAATCGCCACCCGTTGTTGCTGTCCGCCTGACAGCTCACAAGGATAGTTTTGCAGTTTGTCGCTCAGTCCCACGCTGTCGATAATCTGACGGGAGTGTTCCTCAATTTCTGCCAAAATCTCCTGTTTCTTGGCTTTATAATCGAGGCGGTCTTTGGCGGCCAACTGCTGTGCCAGCATTACGTTATCCAGCACGTTGTATTGGGGGAACAAATTGAAGGACTGGAACACAAGACCCATCTTCAATTGGTTTTCTCGTTTTTCCTGTCTGGTCAGCTTGACAGTGGATTCGGAATCAAATACCACCTTACCGTCAATTTCCACACAACCCGTATCGGCAGTTTCTAACGAGGTCAGACAGCGAAGCAGGGTAGTTTTACCGCTACCGGAAGAACCGATGATAGAAAGTACCTTGCCTTGTTCCAACGAAAAATCAATGCCTTTCAGCACGTTCACCGCGCCAAAGCTTTTTTGAATGTTTTTAACCTGCAAGATCGGCATACTGTCTCCCCCTTTATGATTTAAAATAATCCAATTTCTTTTCAAAATAGCCCAACGCCAAGGTCAGCAAACCGTTAAACACCAGATAGAACACGGCGGTATAGAACAGTGGCCACATCATACCCTTTTTGATAAAGGATTCACCCATCCAGATAATTTCATACACCGAAATTACCCGTACCAGCGCGGTATCCTTTACCAAGGTAATAAACTCGTTGCCCATGGGCGGAACGATTCGTTTGATTAGCTGTAACAGCACCACTTTAGAGAACACCTGCCACTTGGTCATACCAAGCACCTGACCTGCCTCGTATTGTCCGCGGGGGATGGACTGGATGCCGCCCCGATAGATCTCGGAAAAATAGCAGGCATAGTTTATAACAAAGGTGACCAAAGCCGCCGTAAAACGGGGCAACAGATCCCATCCGAACAACAGACCCGGTCCGTAATACACCACCAGAATCTGCAACATAAGGGGTGAACCCCGCACGATCCAAACAATGGTCTTGACCACGTATCGCAAAGGGGTGAATTTGCAACGGGAGCCAAAGCAGATGATCAACCCCAAAGGCAGCGAGAACAGAAGGGTCAATACAAACAACTCTACGGTTGTAAATAACCCTTCAAACAAACGCAGGGTAACCTCAAAAAAAGATGAGTTTGCTATGGCATTCCACATATTGGCAAGGGTATCGCTCAACGAGGCACCCATTACCATACCGTTGGTCAATTCCATACACTACACTCCGTTCATACATTGAAAACAATGAAAAAATTTCGTTTTAGCAACCGAGAGCCGTTCCTTCAAAACGAAGAAACGGCTGACGGCGATTATTACACGTTAAAAGGATTTCTTACTTAATGATGTTCTTGGCGATGTTGTATTTTTGAGCGGTGGTTTCTACCGAGCCGTCTGCCAAAGAAGCGGTCCAGAATTTGTTGAATTCATCGATCAGGTCGCTGTTCTTGCGGAAACCAACACCATATTCTTCTTCCTCGTCGGTTACGGCAATACCGGCGGCAAGGTCAGCATAAGAGGTGCCTTCACCGGTCATGGCGCCGGCCATCAACAGGTCGATCACGCAAGCGTCTACGCTACCGCTTTTTACTTCCATCAAAGCCTTGGCTTGGGTATCAACCGCAGTGTATTTGATGGACAAAGCATCCAAAGCGGCGGCACCGGCAGAACCGTTTTCAACGGCAAAATCCAGATCTTTCAGGCTGTCAATGGTTTTGTAGTCGTTGACCTTGTCGGCTTTCATAACCACAACCTGCATATTTTTGCAATAAGCAGTACCAACGCCCATCAGACCTTTTACTTCGTCGGTGATGGTCATACCGTTCCAAACCACGTCAATGGCTTTGGTTTCCAGTTCCATGGCTTTGTTATCCCAGTTGATTTCTACGAATTCAGCTTCCACACCCAGATATTTGGCGAAAGCTTTTGCCATATCGGCGTCAAAACCGATCCAGTTACCGTCGGCATCTTTGTAGTCCATAGGAGCAAAGTCGGTAATACCAACGATCAATTTGCCGTTGCCTTTTACGTAATCAACGTCAGCAACCTTGTCGGTACCGGTTACGTTGTTACCAGTGGTGCAACCCATAAAGCAAACAGATACTGCCAACAGCAGAGCCAAAAGTAAAGCGATTTTTTTCATAATAATTTCCTCTTTTCACGTTTTAATGTTGTAATACTTTACTACGCTAAAGCATTATAGCATAGCCCATAGGGTTTGTCAACCCATTTTTTGTAAAAACAAGGATTGATTTTGTATTTAGGATGATTTATAATAAACCCATACAATAGAAAGAAGGCATTCATATGGATTATAAAATGAACATTGCGGGATTAGACCGCGCTCTGCCCCTTTGCAAGGTGAACGACGAGCTGTACATTGGCGCATTCGTTATTTTCGGCGATCAGGAACTTACAGTAGCCTGTGCCGCTGAGTTGCTGAAAAAAGCGCCCGAATACGATCTGCTCATCACCGCCGAAGCCAAGGGAATCCCTTTGATCCACGAAATGGCACGGCAACACGGCGACCAAAAATACATCCTTGCCCGCAAAGGCACCAAGCTGTATATGAAAGAGGTATTCGACGTGGAGGTGCGTTCCATTTCCACCGATCGGGTGCAACATTTGTATCTGGACAAAGCCGATGCCGATTTGATGAAAGGCAAGCGAATCTTGATTGTTGATGATGTAATCTCTACCGGCGAATCTTTGAACGCCATTGAGGCCTTAGTGGAAAAAGCAGGCGGCAACATTGTTGGGCGCATGGCCATTCTGGCTGAGGGAGATGCCATTGGCAGAGAGGACATTATTTATCTCAATCCCCTGCCCTTGTTTCATCCCGACGGCAGCATAAAGGAGTAGCTCATATGGAACAACAAATCACCGCCACGCTGTTGGACGAAAGCGGCAACGAAATGGAGCAGACCTTTACGGTGGAGCGTAAATTTGTCGTAGCAGAAAAGGAATATCTCGCTTTGATTCCCGCAGGGGATGAAGAAAACGTATATTTGTTTGCTTTTACCGAGACCGACGGCGACGTCACGCTTTTGGAGATCGAAAGTGACGAAGAGTACGATCGGGTTGCCGACGCCTATGAAAAAGCAATGGAGGAATCATGATGGACAATTACATTACCCTGCAACTGTTGGCTGACGATGGCTCACCCATTGAACAGGAATGTATGATCATCGGCGTGTTTGACGTGGACGGGCAGGATTACATCGCCCTTGCTCCCACCGATGATACCGAAACGGTGCTGATTTACGGATACCGCCCTGCGGGAGAAGAACAGTTTGAACTGTTTGAGATCGAAGAGGAAGACACCTATATCAAGGTGGTTGCTGAATTCAACCAGATTATTTCGGAAGAATAAACAAAGACCGAAGGCTGTCAAACACCTTCGGTCTTTTCCTTTATTTAATAGGATTCACAATGGTACGCCAATCCATATCGCCGCGCTCCAGTCCGTGGATGAGCACCTCGGCAGTAGCAATATTGGTGGCTACCGGGATGTTATGCACATCACACAAGCGAAGCAGGTCGGCTTCGTTGCTGGTTTGGAAACCCCGATTCAACGGATCGCGGAACCAAAGCAACAGGTCGATCTCATCGCAACCAATACGGGCCGCGATCTGCTGATCACCGCCTTGATTGCCGCTGAGGTATTTTTGAATCTTCAATCCCGTGGCCTCAGAAATCAACTTGCCGGTGGTGGCGGTGGCGCACAGGTCGTGGTGACTCAGTATCCCGCAATATGCAATGCAGAACTGAATCATCAATTCTTTTTTGGAGTCGTGTGCGATCAATGCGATATGCATCTTCAATCATCCCTTTCATTATGATTTTAACAGTTTTTTCAAATTGGGAAGCGGTACCGATTCTCCCGTCAGCCGACGGGCAATACGGGCAATCGCTTTTTGGTAGGGAGCGGTGAGGTGTCCCTTGCCCTGCAAGGCATCGGTGGCGGCGCGGTCGTCTAACGGGATGATTCCCACGAGACCGATCCCCACCTCGTCACACAAGGCTTCTAAATTGGCCGCCATCTTTTTTTGCACCAGCGAGGGTACAAACCGATTGACCACCAAGCGACCCTGTGGACATTGCGCTGATGTGAGTGCCTCCACCATAGCGTGGGCGCCGCGCATCGACATAGGATCGGGCGTGCACACCACCAGCGGAAGAACCTTGCCTAGGGCTTGTTCCAATGAAACGTCCAGCCCTGCGGGACGGTCCAGCACAATATAGTCATAATCCTCAGCCGCCCGTTTCAGCAACTCTGTAAACAACACCAACTCCTGCGATACCACAGGCGCATTGGCGGTTGCCAAAAAATCGGGACATCCTTTTTCTTGCACAATTGCCTCAAAGAAGGATACCCGCTGCGACAAAACGTCCTGCAAGGTATACACGGCATTGCGGCCACTTTCCAGCAGGTAGCCTGCGGAGCACATACCCCAATCGGTATCCACCAGCAAGGTTGGGTGACCCATAGCGGTCAAGTGGCAAGCCAACGCCACCGACAGGGTGGTTTTACCCACGCCGCCTTTGCCGGATACCACTGAAATGATTTGCCCCACGCCGATCCCTCCGATTGCAAAGCGCAAGAATATTGTCTATTATAACACAATTATGCGGTTCTTGTCAACTTTCTTACTGCAAACTGTGCAAAAAACCTGTTATTTCAACAATACACCGGTTTGCCGTCCGCTATATGCCTCTCCCTGATAAAAGAAGTAGGCATCAAAAATATCGCGGGTAGGTTGGGCGCAGCCGGAGCCGTAACCACCTTTTTCTACCACGGTTACCACGGCGATTTCAGGATTCTCATAGGGCGCAAACGCCACGAAAATGCCGTTGTTGTATTCCACGCCGTTATCATACACGGTGGCGGTACCTGTTTTGCCTCCCACCTGAATGGGATAGTCGGTAAACAATCCCGAAACCGAGCCTTCGGTGGTAACCGACAGCATCCCTTTTTTGACCACGTCGGTCACCTCGGGAGAAATGCCGGTGGTGTCCATTACCTCAATTTCGGTTTTGAATTTCACCTCGGTTAAGTCGTAGTTCCGCACCTCATCGATCATATGGGCTTTATACCGCGTGCCGCCGTTGGCGAGGGTAGAAATGTACACCGCCAGTTGCAAGGGAGTAAAAGCATTATCCGACTGACCGATGGCGGCTTGCAGAGTGTCGCCGTCGCTCCAATAGGAGTTGATGGATTCTCGATAGGCACGTCCCGCCAGAATCCCGGTGGCTTCGTTCAGTTCAATACCGGTCTCTACTCCCAAACCGTATTTTTTACAATACTCGTTCAACTTAGTGATACCGATACGACGACCCGCCTCATAGAAAAAGTAGTTGCAAGAAACCTGCAATGCTCCTACCACATCCAACGAGCCGTGATAATGCATACACGAGGGTTGATAGTCTTCATAATACTTATACACCTCAGAGCAGAAGATCGACTCCCTGTCGGTGATGTTGGCGGTTTGCAGACCCACGCTGGCTGTAGCAGGTTTAAAGGTGGAGCCGGGGGCATAAATACCGCTGAGTGCCCGATTAAACAAGGGGCGGGCAGGATCCTTTAACAGGGAATCGTAGTCCTTTTGATAGGTATTCACGTCATACGACGGATAGGTGACCGCCGCCAATACGGCGCCTGTGTTCACGTTCATTACCACAATACTGCCGGCATTGGCTGAGCGGGTATTGCGATCGTTGGTACCGCCCAGCTTATAGATCAGGTCTCTGAGAGAATCCTGTGCCACCTGCTGAATATTCCGATCCAGCGTCAGCATAACCGAGCTACCCGCTTCAGGCTCTACGGTCACGTCGGAGGACAGCACCTTGCCCGAGGAATCACGGATGGTTTTCAATTCCCCCGCTTTGCCCCGCAGATGGCTTTCGGCATATTTTTCGATGCCCGATTTTCCTACCATATCGTTATAGGAATAGCCTTGATCTTTCAGTTCTTCCCATTCTTCGGCATAGATCGGACCGATATTGCCAATCAAATGAGAAGCGATGGTGCCGGTTACATAATCGCGAGAGGTGACCACCGAAGTCTCCACCCCCGGCAATTTGGCAGAGGACTCTTCTACCCGCGCTACCGTATTCAGGCTGACGCCTTTGGCAAAGGTATAGGGAATGGTGTCAGCGTAGTCTGCCACCAGCATAGTAAGCCGCACCCCCATAATCGTGCGTTGCTGTGCCTGTGTATACCCTTCCAGCTCGAAATCCTCTACCATAGCATGCCAGCAGTTTTCAGCAGTGGCATAATGGGCCAGTCCAAGTTCACGGATCATGGTAGCAGGAGAAATATTGGCATTCTCATCAAACACATAGGGAGCGGTTTTGGTCAAAGGAGCATCATCCACCCACGCTTCTCCCGTTTTGGTCAGCAGATCGGTCAGCACCAGAATGGTATCGTTCAGCCGATCAGCAGGCAAATAGATCTTGTTAAACACCAGATCGTAGGCTTCTTTGTTGGTAGCAAAAGCACGGCCGTAGCAATCCAAAATCTCCCCTCTTGCCGCCTGCAAGGAGGTATAGGTTGCCGTTGCCGCCAAAGACTCGGTCACATATTTTTCCCGATTGACGATCTGCCAATTCACCAGCCGCAGGCAATAGGATGCCAGCACTACGGCCAGAATCAGACACAAGGCCACAATACGGGGGTCCTTCTTCTTTTTACGAAATCCCATATTCGTTCCTCATTTACCAATAGCGGTGTAGCCATTTGAGCAACGGATAAAACAATCCGCCGAACACCGCGGAATACACGGCGCCGCTCAAGGAAAAGCGGTACAAATACACCCAACCGCCGCCACCGCCCAATATCACCTTGAACAGCAGCCAATACAAAACAAAATAAACCAGACACACCCCTAAAATCAATGTAAAAGAGGCGAGCAAATTATTCATAAATAAATGACGGATAATCAGTCCGCACCCTATTCCCACGGCGGTAAGCACGACAATGTGAAACCCCACGCAGGGCGTGGTATAAACGTCCATCAGCAAACCTGCCGCCAAGCCAAATACGCCGCCGATCATTTCACCATAGATCATACCGATGCAAGCAATCAGCGATACCAACAGCACGGGGGATATGCCCCATACCGTTAAGATTCCGTCGGGCGCACTTTGCACGCTCCAAGCGGTCAACAACAGCACCGCAAGCAAACTATAATGAAGCCATGGCTTCAGCTTGGGAAGATCGCGGTTATTCATTCACGATCCCACCTTGTCCTTCAAAGTCGGTAATGACCATAACCTGTGTCAGCTGTTGCACGTCCACCACAGGCTTAACCACCGCATACAGCGACACGTTGGATTGCTCTTTTTTAATGTCGGTTACCGTGCCGATGATCAGACCCGAGGGGAACATACCACCGTCTCCCGAGGTAATCACGTAATCCCCCACCGTAACAGCGGAATTGCTGGTCAAATAGGAAAGCTGACATACGCCTTGGCTGAGCAAGGAAGCGTCGCCTCCGATCACGCCCGATTCACGAGTACGGCTGACCAACGCCCCCACCCGCAGGCCCGGGTCGATGACCGTAACCACGGTAGACACCGAAGTACCCACCTGGGATATGTATCCCACCAGACCGTCTTTGGTAATCACCGGATCGTGCAAGGCGATCCCATCACGACTGCCTGCATCAATCGAAAAGGAGGCGCTGGCATCGGCAGCATCCCGCGCGGTGACCGTTGCCGGCTGAAAGGTATAGTCGCTGTGTTGCTCCTTCATTTCAAGGAACTGCTTATAAAATTCATTTTCCCGTTTATACCGGTCATATTCCACCAATTGCTCCCGATAGCCGCGGATTTCTTCTCGCAGACGGTTGTTTTCTTCTTCTATGGTATCCAATCGACCTACGGCGGTAAATGCACGGTCAATAGAACGGGTCACCGAGTTACCGATGGTCTGAAAGGGCGACAGCACCATACCCAGCAAATCGGATTGGGGCGCAAGCATATGGCCGAACAAGGAAAAGCCAATGCTCACCGCCACCAGCACGCACACCGTAATAGCCAATATTTTAAAGCCTCTTGAGGCAAAAAACTTTCTCACAACTAACTCCTCTTATTGATTGGCGTACTTTCTTCTTCTCTCAAAGAAGTCCATATCAATATCCATTTCAAGACGCTTCAGCGTGCCTTGCACCACACAATCCAAGGGATTCTCCGCCACTCGCACGGGAATATCGGTCTCTCGTGCGATCAAGCGGTCCAGCCCCCGCAGCATGGCACCGCCGCCGGTGAGTACAATGCCCCGATCCACAATGTCGCTGGCCAATTCCGGCGGTGTTTTTTCCAGCGTGGAGCGCACCGTATCCACAATGCTTGCCACCACGTCCGACAAGGCCTCCCGCACCTCAGCCGAAGAAATGTCGATGTTTTTGGGCAGACCGTCCATCAGATTGCGACCGCGAACTTCTAAAATCTGTTCTTCTTCGGTCTCACAAGCCGAGCCGATGGTCATTTTAATTTGTTCGGCGGTACGTTCCCCAATCAGCAGATTGTATTTTTTACGCACGTAAGTAATAATAGCGTCATCCATATCGTCGCCGCCTACCCGTACCGATTGTGCGGTAACAATGTCGCCCAGCGACAGAACCGCCACCTCGGAGGTACCGCCGCCGATATCCACCACCATACTGCCCACCGCTTCAAACACCGGCAGACCTGCGCCGATAGCCGCTGCCATAGGCTCTTCGATCAAGTCCACCTCGCGAGCGCCTGCTTGTACGGCGGCATCGTGCACCGCACGCACCTCTACCTCAGTTACCCCTGAGGGAATACAAATCATAACCTTAATACGGGAAAACACCGACCCTTTAATGGCCTGCCGCATAAACCGCTTGAGCATAGCGGCGGTTACGTCAAAGTCAGCAATAACCCCATCTTTTAAAGGGCGAACCGCCACAATGGAGCCGGGGGTACGACCGATCATTGCTTTAGCTTCACTGCCTACGGCACGAACGGTTTCATTGCGCACGTCCACCGCCACCACCGACGGTTCACGCATAACGATTCCTTTGCCTTTAATACAAACCAAGGTATTGGCAGTACCCAAATCAATACCGATTTCTCTGGTAAACATCTTACATTCTCCTTTAAGCTGTCCTTCTCTATCTGACAAAAATCAACAATACTCTATTATCTAATCTTTTTTATTATAACCGCAAATGCCATATTACACAATAGGTTTGAGAAAACTTTCTTGAAAAAATTTAAGCACCGCAGTTTCCTGCGGTGCTTAAGGTGAGCATTGAAACTTGAACCCGCCGCAAAGCGGGATATTTCGGTGCTTTTCAGCGGGTTCGGATTTGTCACTCTACCCTATGATTAGTTAATGATATACCCTTTACCCGACTGTGCGGCAAAGTCCAAGAAAGAATATAGTTCAAGGTACTGCATTTTGTGTCCCTTTTCATTGCCATACTCAGTAAAGTTATTCACGATTTGTTCCGTTTGGGAAGGCGAGATGCAAACCGTTCGGTAAGCGGCAAAGTTATAGCCGTTCATCCGTTCAAACGCGTGTTCGTACAAAGCACTCATAGGAGTATCGGCCCCGATTCCGTTGTTGCAATACACGTAAGGAATGCCTTTGTATTGCGCCATCTTCGCGGCGCCGCAATTATGCAGACTGCCCATGGTTGAAAACGTGCTGAAGGTGCGCATTACGTCGGTGGTCATGGGGTTGCTTCCGTTGATAATAAAGCCGGTAGCCTTAATATCAAACCGATCGTAGAAGGTTTTGCAATAGGTCGCCCACATGGTATCCCCGTTGGCGTACTGGGCCGGACGGGGCTTGCCGGTATAGGCAAGGTTATCGCCGCCGAACAGACCGGCAGGAATCACGTAACCTGCGCCGCTGTCCCCTGCGGCAATGAATTCGTGATCATATTTATTGGCGTAAATATAATCAAAGACCATTGGCACCCGTTGAGATAAGTTGGGGTTGAAGCACCAAGTAAGAGGGATGCGGGAACGAGCCTTATCGCCGCCGCGGTTGACCCAATAGTTATACACGAAGGTTTTCAGCCATGCCGAGGAATCGTAGTCCCCTAAATAAATGGTAAAGTAGGTGGTCTCGTCATCATAAGTCAGACCGTGATCGTATTCCTCCCACTTATTGTCATAGGTAGATGACAGAGGAACATACTTATAATACGCTGAGCCATTGGTCATATTGGCAGGTTGTGCCGCGTCAGCTTCTTTTGCCAGATTGTAGCAAGAAATATACTCACAGTACAGCCATTCGATCCAAGTGGCGGCGGCTGTTCCCTGCTCCACATCAATACAGTATTTGACCCACCAGGGAGGAAAGCCCATTAACTGACCCATAGCACCCTTGGCACGTTCATAGCGGCGAGCGTAGATCATCAGCATCGTTTCTTGGTCGGTGCCAAGTTCCGCTAAGGTACCGATCAAATTATTCTCGTAGGTATAGACCCAGTCCACAGCAACATACTCGCCGCAACCATCGCATAAAGGATCTTCATACCCGGTCAATTCATCCACATAGTAATACCGTTCATGACCACACGCCAGGCACGTATAATGCACCCGTGTTTGCTGCGCAACGTCGTCACAAATTTCCTCTTTATTGGGCGAAAGGTCAAAAAAGAAGCAACGACGGGCAATCAGATAATCGTGATTGGAAAGGCAGGTAATATAGGAATTCCACAACAAAGCGGTAGGATTGTCGGGATAGGCTTCGTATCCCTTGATGCAGGGTGCGCCATCCAAAATATAAGCAAGGTAATTGGCAGAGCAACGGTCGAAATATTTTTCCAACGCCCAGCGGTACGCATCGTTTTTGGCGCTACCGGTGCTGATCACGTTGGTATCGGCGATTTTTTCGCCTTTGTGCCCATCTTCGAACAAACCAACCAAGGATTGTTTCACCGCAATGCCTTTGTCCAAAAGTTCTTGGTGGAGAGGGCTTTTTGCCAGCACGGGCAAATATCCGTCCAGACCGCAAATGGTGCCTGCTACGTTGGCGGTAGCAGGTACGTAGCCATCCCACAAAATCACACCGCAATAGGCGATCTGATTTTTAAAAGCGTTGTAAAATTCATCCCAAGAGGCAATACGGATCTCTTCATAGCCTTCGTACACCGAGCCTTCAGCTTTCATATATTCCAGCCAGCCCACGTCCATATCCGCTTCGGTCATATAGATAATGGAGGTGTGATCGGCATCCCGTCCGAAGTCCCGATTCACAAGCCCCTGCAGGCTGTACGCCAAACGACGCACGTCGTTATTCACCAGCGCATTATTGCCAATCCTGTAAATGGTTTTAGCTTGCAGACCGGTGTTATCCATTACAAAACTGCAATCGGCAGTGGTATCGGTGGCATAAGCGCCGTTCACCGACAGAGAGGTATTATATTCAAAGTCGCTTTCCTTATATGCCTGATAGGTGGCGAAAGGGTCAACGTATTGATAGTCGGACAAACTGCCCGCATCGTGGGCATCCCCTGCCGCAAAGCGGTCAAGCTTGCCTACCACCCGCTTTAGTACGCACAATGCATCCGACGCATTCACGCCGCCGTCTACATCTACGTCACCCAACGTCATCTGTAGGTTAGAAAAACTCACCTTACCTACGGTATATTGCAACATCAGCAAAGCATCGTTGGCATTGGTCACGTTGTCATCGTTTACGTCACCGAAGCGGTAGGCATTTCCCCGCAAGGTCACGTCCGAAGAGGCAGATACCGTAACGGTAAACAGCGTAGCAACAGCCAGCATCAGACAAATCCATCGTTTCATGTCATTCAACTCCTTGGAATAGAAAGAGAGGCGAGCGATGGAAGACCGCTCGCCTCGAACTAACTCTATTGAATTGTAGCGCCTTGACCGGATTGTTTCAACACTTTCGCATAGGTATAAGGATCAACGTATGCTACCTTCAAGCCTTTGTCGGAAGCATAGGTTTTGAATCCGGACACCATGCCGTTAATTTCGGTAGGCGTCTTGCAGACCGTGCGGTAGGCACTGAAGTTGTATCCGGCGTTCAAGGTAGTCTGAGCATGTGAGTACATAGTACTTTCACTGCCGGGACCGATGCCGTTTTGGCAATAAATAAAGTACGTTCCGTTATATTTACCAACGCGGGTATTGAAGCAGTTGGTAAAGTTGATGACCGGTGAATACTTGGTAACACAAGCTGCAATGTTCTTGGTCACGGTATGCTGTGCACCGTTGATGATAAAGCCGGTCACATCCATATCAAACCGATCGTAATAGGTTTTAGAGAATCTGGCGAAGGCATCGCCGCCTGCCGCATTGCCTGCGGGACGTTTTTCGCCCATATACGCCAGCCGATTGTCGTGGAACAGGGCTTCGGGAATGATGTATCCTGCGCCGCCGTCACCGCCGGCCATATAGTCCAGATCGCTCTTGTTGTTATACATATATTCGAAGATCATGGGAACACGATCACTCAGATTGGGGTTGATGGACCACATCAGCGGCAAAGTGCCACGTTTCTTGTCGCCGCCCCGTTGTGCCCACATGGTATAGATGTGTTGTTTGAGCCAAGCGGAGGAGTCATAGTCCCCTACGTAAATGGTGTAATAGTAGGTATCTTTATCAAAGGTGGTATCGGTGGATGCTTTGTTATTGGTGTACTTTTTGGTACCGGGAATATATTTATAATAAGCCGAACCGTTGGTCATTTGGGCAGGATGTGCCGCATCGGCTTCTTTTGCCAAGTTGTAGCAAGTGATATATTCGCAGTACAGCCATTCGATCCAGGTGGCTACCTGACCGCCCTGACCGTGGTGGGAGGTGTATTTGAGCCACCAGGGGGGGAAGCCCATCAAGAAGCCGAATTCACCATTGGCGCGGTCGTAACGGGCTTGATAGATCTTCAGCATGGTAGCATTGTCTACGCCCCAATCCGCTTGATCGTTTTGTTGGGCAGGGTCATCACAGGCAGCTTCCAGCGAATAGGGAGCCAAGTCGAAGAAGAAGCAACGACGGGCAATCAGATAGTCGTGGTTGGACAGGCAGTTGGTGCCGGCATCCGACAGCAAGGCTGTGGGATGATCTTCATATGCCTCGTAGCCCTTAATGCAGGGGGCGCCGTCCAAGGTGTAAGCCAAGTATTTGGAGGAACAGCGGGGGAAGTATTTTTCCAATGCCCACAGATAAGCGTCATTTTTGGCGCTACCGGTGCTGGCAATATTGGTGCCGGTGATCTTTTGGCCTTTTTGGCCGTTTTTAAACATTCCCACCAGACTCATTTTTACTTCCACGCCGGCTTCCACCAATTCTTTGTGCAAGGGGGATTCGGCGAGCACGGGCAGATAACCGTCCAAGCCGCAGATGGTGGCGGCTACGTTGGCAGTAGCAGGTACGTTACCGTCCCACAGAATAATACCGCAGGATTTGATTACTCCCATGAATTTTTCTATAAATAAATCCCAAGTATTTACCCGAATTTCGGACATTCCGTCTTGCGCGCCTGCTTCTGAAGCATCTTGCAGAATTGAACCGTCAGCGGTAATGGTGTTAAGCCAATGGGCATCGGAGGTTTCTTTGGTGAGATACAACATCGAGGTGTGCTTATCATCCAATCCGAAGTCACGGTTAATCAGTCCTTGCAAGCTATAGAACAAACGGGCAGAATCGGTACTGCTACCAACAGCAGCAGAAGTAGCACGGTAAAGGGTGAAGGGTTGCAAGGTACTGGTGTCCAACCTAAAACTGGTATCGGCAGTGGTATCTGCTACATATGCGCCGTTGACCGAATTGGATTTATCATAATCCAAAATATAGTTGCCGGTAGGCTCGGGTTTTACGGAGGTGTCATTGATCACGTAATAAACACCGGGAGCAAAGGCGGTAACCTTACCCACCACATATTGCAAGATGATCAACGCATCAGCGGCAGAGACCGTGTTGTTGTCGTCTACGTCTAAAACATTTTCTTGATCTTCATTCAGCAAGGTTTTACCAACCACGCTTTGCAAAGCCAGCAATGCATCAGCCGCGCTGACAGTTTGGTCCAAATTCCCGTCACCGTACTTTATGTAATCGGTGCCGTAAGTCCCTTCGGGCACTTCCTCAGCCAATACGGGCACAGAAACCACACTGACAAGCATAAGCAAGGTCAGCAAAAGGGCAATACTTTTCTTCATAACATTCACTTCCTCAACTGTTTTTCGGATCCGATATATAAGGTGATCCAACATAATGATTATACACGAATCCGACCGCAAAACTCAATACACATTTATCACAAAAAACCACATTCCACTTTGGTGGTTTTACACAAAAAAACCTGTGGTAAAATATTCAAAATCACCAAAGAAAAACGCTGTAAGGAGAACCCTTACAGCGTTTTATCAATTAGAGATTAGAGCCTTGATTGGATTGTTTGATCAGATCAAAGTAAACATAGGGATCGCAGTATTTTACTGACATACCCTTGCCTGCAGCATAGGTTTGGAAAGAAGAAACTGCGGAATTGATCTCGGTGGGAGTCCAGCAAACGGTGCGGTACGCGCCGAAGTTAAGGCCCTTATTTTTTGCACCGTTGGCAAAGTTGTACATTTCGTTAGAAGAACTGGTGGTATTGCCCTTGGTAATACCGGTCAAGCATCCTACAAAGCGGCTGTTGCCCGATTTATAAACGCCGGCTTTGTTGTCGTTAAAGAAGCCGCCCACGGGCGAATACTTAGCAACCGTCGCTGCCATCTTGGTGGTAATGTTGCCGTTACCGCCGTTGATCAAAAAGCCGGTAATATCCATATCAAACCGATCGTAATAGGGCTTGGAGTACTTGGCAAACACGTCACCTGCTTCGGCATTGCCTGCGGGACGTTTTTCGCCGGTATAGGCTAACGCCTTGTCGTGGAACAAGCCGGAGGGAATGATGTAGCCTGCGCCGCCGTCACCGCCGGCAAAGTAGTCCAGATCGCTCTTGTTCTTGTACAGATATTCAAAAATCACCGGTACACGGTCAGAAAGATTGGGGTTGATAGACCACATCAAAGGCAGAGTACCCCGCTTTTTGTCGCCGCCCCGTTGCACCCACATGGAATAAATATGTTGCTTGAGCCAAGCGGAAGAGTCATAGTCACCCACATAAATGGTGTAGTAATAGGTGTTGCTGTTATAGGTGAGTTTTTCGGAAGCAACGTTGTTGGTATAGGTGGTGGTTTGGGGAATATACTTATAGAATACCGAACCGTTGGTCATAGCAGCAGGATGGGCTGCGTCGGCTTCTTTTGCCATATTGTAGCAGGTAATGTATTCGCAGTACAGCCATTCGATCCAAACGTCTGCCTTAGAGCCTTGGTCGTGGTGGGTGCAATATTTAGCCCACCAGGGAGGGAAGCCCATCAAAGCGCCGAAAGCGCCGTTGGCACGGTCGTAGCGGGCTTGGAAAAGCATCAGCATGGTTTCATTGTCCACACCCTCGGCGGCCTGACCGTTCTTTTGGGCAGGGTCGTCGCAAGCGGGTTCGTACTTATAAGGAGCCAAGTCGAAGAAGAAGCAACGACGGGCAATCAGGTAGTCGTGATTCTTCAGACAGGATTCACCGCCCAGAACAGCGGTGGGGTGATCTTCATAACCGTAATCCGAATAACCGCTCAGGGTAATAGCACCGTCCAAGGTGTACGCCATATAGCGGGAAGAGCAACGGGGGAAATATTTTTCCAAAGCCCAACGGTAAGCGTCGTTTTTGGCAGAACCGGTGGAGATGGCATTGGAATCAGCAATCTTTTGACCCTTTTGGCCGTTTTTGAACAGTCCCACCAAGGATTGCTTAACAGGTACGCCCTTTTCTACCAAAATGGTATGCAAAGGAGAGTTGGCAAGGACCGGCAGATAACCGTCCAGACCGCAAATGGTAGCGGCTACGTTGGCGGTAGCGGGAACGTTACCATCCCACAAAACAATACCGCAGGATTTGATAACGGGCAGGAAAGTTTCCAGGAAAGCGTCCCAAGAGTTAATGCGAACTTCTTTCAAACCACGGTCGCTGTATTCCAAAATAGAACCTTCGCCATTCATTTGACTAAGCCAGCCGGAGTCGGCAGTTTCGGTCACGCAAATGATCATAGAGGTATGATCCTTATCCATACCGAAATCACGGTTTACAAGACCTTGCAAGCTGTAGATCAGACGGGCAAAGTCGTTGCTGCCGGCAATGCCGGTGGGCTTCATGGGAGAAGCAGACAAACGGTACATGGTATTGGATTCAATGCCGCTCAGATCGATCACAAAACTGGTATCGGCAGTCGTATCTTTCACATAAGCGTTATTGACGGCTTTCGAGGTGTCATAATCTGCAATGTAGTTGCCGGTGGGAGGGGCAGGAGGAGTTACAATCGCCTCTTCGATTACATAGTAAACACCTGCTTTAAACGCCGATACCTTGCCTACCACATATTGCAGGATCATCAAAGCATCGGCGGCGGCAACAGCATCATCGTCGTTCACGTCCCCGACCTGACTTTTATGCTCATCCAAGGTGGCCTTGCCCACCACGGATTGCAATACGATCAAAGCGTCGGCGGCGGCAATTGATCCGTCATAATCCAGATCGCCGTATTTTACATAATTTGTACCGTATTCCCCTGCCGGAACGTCTTCGGCAGCGGCGGGTACTACCATTACGCCTACCGTCATTATCAAGGTAAGCAAAACGGCAAGTACTCTTTTCATACAATTCACTCCTTCAGTTTATTGGGTGAATTCATTATACAACAAAGTTATCACAAAAACAAGAGTTTTTTTATTCAAATCTACGTGTGAATTATGCCAAGAAAATAGGCACCCGCGCAAAAGCACGAGTGCCTGAATACAAATTGCGTTAACCGCCGATCTTTACCAGATTATCAAACAACATATAGGTGGGAGTTGCGCTGTTTGCATAATTGAAATAGGTAATACGAATGGCGCGAATAGATGCCCAGTTGGGGGTATTGGCGGTAGCACCGGGTTTGGATTTATCGATGTTGATGGTATGCCAACCGGCAGTGGAATTGTTGATGGCTTGCATAAAGTTGTAGCCATCGTCCTGACCGTTGGTAACGAAGTTCACCTGAATCCCTGCCGAGGCAGGAGCCGCTTCGGGCAGCCAGTAATCCAAGGTGAAGGAAGTAGCGGAAGACAAATCCACAGGAGTAGTAAATACATAATAGGCCATACCGCCGATTTGTGTGTTGGCCGACTGAGCGGTGGGTGCCGTAAAGTCCAGACGCAGAGCGCCGGTTCCCTCTTTCTTGGTGGTGGTATCAATGGATGCGGTGGTAGCAAAGGCCGTGGTGGTGTTGGCGGTAGCATCAAAGTTCAACAGCACGCTGGATTGCACCGGATCAGGAATCGTAACTGCGGCATCTACCGTCAGGTTATCAATCAGCATATAGTTGGGGGTTGCATTATTATTCAGATTGAAATAGGTAATGCGGATGGCGCGGATCGAAGCCCAGTTGGGAGTTTGAGCGGTAGCGCTGGGTTTGGCCTTTTCAATGGTCAGCGTATGCCAGCCTGCGGGAGTCTCGTCGATACCCACGGTGAAGTTGTAACCGTCGTCTTTGCCGTTGGTGACAAAGTTCACCTGCAAAGCAGTAGAGCCTACCGCTTTTTCGGGCAGCCAATAGTCAAGAGTAAAGGTGGTAGCCGCCGACAGGTCAACGGGAGCGGAGAATTCGTAATATGCCATACCGCCGATCTTGGTGGATGCCGATTGACCGGTGGGATCGTTAAAGCCCATGCGCAACGAACCGTTACCTTCAGACTTATTGGTAGCTTCAATGGCGGTGGTAGTAGCAAAGGCATTGGACACACCTGCCAACGAATCAAAGTTAATCAACACGTTAGACACATCACTTGATACGGTTACGTCGGCATCGAGGGTCAGATTGTCAAGCAACATATAATTGGGCTCTGCATTATTATCATAATTGAAATAGGTAATGCGGATCACCTTGATATCCGACCAATTGGGGGTATTGGCAGTGGCGTTAGGTTTAGATTTGTCAAAGGTCAAGGTGTGCCAACCTGCGGTGGCATTATCAAGACCCGCCATAAAGTTATAGCCATCATCTCTGCCGTTGGTAATAAAGTTAATCTGCAACCCTGCAAGGCCTGTAATGGATTTGGGAATCCAATAGTCCAAGGTAAATTTGGTGCCCTTAGACAAATCAGCCGACCCGTTAAAGGCATAGGTCACCATACCGCCGATTTTGGTGGTGCTCGCCTGACCGGTGGGAGCACCAAGTCCTAAACGCAATGAGCCATTGCCTTCGCTCTTATTGGTAGTTTCAACAGAAAGAGTGGTTTCAAAGTCGCCGATAAAGCCTGTGGTTTGGTCAAAGTTGAGGAACACCTTTTGACTCGAAGGCGTTACCGGAGGATCGGGGGTGACAGGAGGATCGGGATTCACGGGAGGTGTTACCGTACCGTCGGTTACTTTACGCAGATTATCCACCATCATAAAGGTGGGCTTGGCATTGTTCGCGTAATTGAAATAGGTAATACGAATGGCGCGAATGGATGCCCAGTTGGGATTTTTGTCGGTTGCCACAGCGCTGGGCTTTGATTTGTCAAAGGTCAAGGTGTGCCAACCGGGGGTAGCATTATCCAAACCGGCCATAAAGTTATAGCCATCGTCTTTGCCGCTGGAAACAAAGTTCACCTGCAAGCCTGCCGAGCCAACAATGGCATCGGTCAACCAGTAATCCAAGGTAAACTGCGTCACGTTGGACAGGTCTACAGGATTGGGGAATTCATAGTAAGCCATACCGCCGATCTTGGTGGCATTGGCTTCTGCCGTAGGATTGCCGAATGCCATATGCAAAGCACCCGAACCTTCGGTCTTGTTGGCAGTTTCAATGGCAACCGTGGTACTGAATTCAGCGGTAATACCACTCAAACTGTCAAAGGGAACGATCACGTTAGGATCGGGAGGAACGAATTCATCGGGAGTAGGCGTTACCAAAGTAGAGGGAGTGCTGGCAGTACCGAGATTTGCCCCTTGACCCGAAGCCTTCAACAGATTGTAGTAGGTGTAGGGGTCAACGTATTTCACCTTCATACCCTTGCCGGAAGCATAGGTATCAAAGCTGGTTACAATACCGCTGATCTGGGTGGGAGTCAAACAAACCGTACGGTATGCGCTGAAGTTATAGCCTGCGTTTTTGGTAGTAACAGCATGATCATACATAGCAGCTTGACTGGTCGTGCCCACGCCGTTGTGGCAATAGACAAAATAAGTAGAGCCGTATTTACCAACGCGAGTATTAAAGCAGTTGGAGAAGTTCAGCTTGGGAGAATAACGGCTGACGCAATCGGCGATATTAGCCGAAATGGTAGGCTGACCGCCGTTGATGATAAAGCCGGTCATTTCCATACCAAAGCGATCATAATACTTCTTGCTGTAAGCAGCAAAGATACCGCCGCCCGCTCCATAAGGACGTTTGGTTCCGGTATAAGCCAGGTTTCTGTCTTGGAACAGACCTTCGGGGATGATGTAGCCTGCGCCGCCGTCACCGCCGGCAAAGTAGTCCAGATCGCTCTGATTCTTGTACAGATAATCAAAGATAACCGGTACACGGTCGGACAGGTTGGGGTTGATGGACCACATCAAGGGCAGAGTACCACGCTTTTTGTCGCCGCCCCGTTGTACCCACATGGAGTACATCTTTTCTTTCAACCAAGCAGAAGAGTCATAGTCCCCTACGTAGATGGTGTAATAGAAGGTGTTTTTATCAAAGCTCAGGTTTTCGCTGGGGGTGGTGTTGTTTTTGTATTCGTCCAATTGAGGAACGTATTTATAGAACACCGAACCGTTGGTCATAGAAGCGGGCGCTTGGGCGTCGGCTTCCTTAGCCAGGTTGTAGCAAGTGATATATTCACAATACAGCCATTCGATCCAAGTATCTTCTTTACTGCCCTGTCCCTTTTCCGTAGTATATTTGCACCACCAGGGAGGGAAGCCCATCAAAGCACCGAAGGCGCCGTTGGCACGGTCGTAACGGGCTTGGAAGATTTTCAGCATGGTAGCATTGTCAGTACCCGCGGCGGCCTGACCGTTCTTTTGAGCGGGGTCATCGCAAGCAGCTTCACCGGCATAGGGCGCCAGATCAAAGAAGAAGCAACGACGGGCAATGAGATAGTCGTGGTTGGACAGGCAGTTGTTACCGCCGATGACTGCGGTGGGATGGTCGGCATAACCGTAAGCCGAATAGCCGCTCAAGGTGATAGCACCGTCCAGGGTATAAGCCAAGAATTTGGAAGAACAACGATGGAAGTATTTATCCAAAGCCCAAAGATAGGCGTCGTTTTTCGCAGAACCTGTGCTGGCAATGGAGGTGCCGGTAATGGCAGTTCCTTTTTGACCGTCTTTGAACAGCCCCACCAAAGATTGCTTAACAGGTACACCGTAATCCACCAAAATTTTGTGCAAAGGAGAGTTTGCCAAAACCGGTAAATAACCGTCAACACCGCAAATGGTAGCGGCTACGTTGGCGGTGGCAGGTACGTTACCGTCCCACAGAACAATCCCGCAGGATTTCATCACGTTGCCAAAGGTTTTGAGAAAATCATCCCACGTGCCCACACGCACTTCGGTCATACCGTTCATACCGTTTTCTTCGGTAGCATATTGCATAATGGTGCCGTCGGCGGTCATTTCGCCCATCCAGCCGATATCGGCAGTTTCAACCACCACAGCCATCATAGAGGTGTGATCTTTGTCCATACCGAAATCGCGGTTAATAAGCCCTTGCAAGCTGTAAACAAGACGGGCAAAATCATTATGGCCGTCAATTCCGCTGGGACGCAAGGGGGCGGAGGACAACCGATACATGGTATTGGGAGCAAGGGTGCTCACGTCGGTTACAAAGCTGCAATCGGCAGTTTTGTCAATTTCCTAAGCCCCGTTGGTGGAAGCCGATTTATCATAATTGGCAATATAATCCTCAATGGGTGCGGGAGGATCGGGATCCACGGGCGTATCACTTCCGCCGTCATCCACCGGTTGAATCATATAATACTGGCCGGCTTTGAACGCCGCAATTTTGCCAACGACCATTTGCAGAATCTGCAAAGCATCAGCAGCACTGACCAAGGTGTCAGCGTTTACGTCGCCCACTTTTTGTTTGTGTTCATCAAACTGTGTTTTGCCAACTACCGATTGTAAAATCAGCAGGGCATCGGCAGCCGAAACCGCCTCATCATAGTTCACGTCGCCGTATTTCACATAGTTGACACCGTATTCCCCTGCGGGAACATCTTCGGCTACGGCAAAAGGTACTGCAACAACACTGAGCAAAGTAACAACTGCCAGCAAAGCGCATAGTACTTTTTTCATATCCTTCACTCCTCTTTTATTGCTCTGTTTGAGAAACAATAGTTACCATATTATTGTACACGAAAACACATACAAACACAAGTTGGCTTTTGTAACAAAAAAATTTAATATCTTTGTGAAAGTTACACAAAAGACAAACCGACGAAATATACATTCCGTCGGTTTTGGTTGGTTAACAAATGACAGTACCTTGTTCAGACTGTCGGATCAGATCAAAAAAGGTATAGGGGTCTACGTATTGGGTGGTCACACCTTTTTCTGCCGCATAGGCGTCAAAACTGCTGACTATTTGCTTTATGTTGGTGGGAGTGGCCAACACCGTACGATAGGCAGCAAAATTATAACCGCGCATCCGATCGGTCAAGTGGCTGTACAGCACCGACGGAGAGGTATTCACGTCCACACCATTTTGGCAATATACGTAAGGCGTACCCTCATACACACCCAGCATTGTCTGTGTCATATTGGTGAGACTGCCAACGGGTGAAAACCGATTATAGCAACGGGCAACCTGCGGCTCAACGGTTAACACCGAGCTGTTGATGATAAAGCCCGTAATATCCAGATCAAACCGTTTGTAAAAGGCCTTGCAATAGTCAGCCCAAGCATCCGTAGCATCCCCATTGCCCGTGGGACGGGCTTTTCCGATCAAAGGCATTTGGTAGTCCGCCACCAAGGCAGAGGGCATCACATAACCCGCTCCGCTGTTGCCGCACACAAAAAAGTCTAAATCGGTCTTGTTTTCATACACGTAATCAAACACCATGGGAATCCGATGAGACAGATTGGGGTTATATCCCCACATCAGGGGCAGTTGTCCCCGATTTTTGTCACCGCCCCGTTGCATCCACATACTGTAAACGTAATCCTTGACCCAGGCAGAAGAATCGTAATCTCCCAAATAAAGGGTATAATACGAAACGTCGGGATCAAAAACGGTTTTGGTCTTGGGTGCGTTGTTCTTATAGGTTTTGTGGCGGGGCACGTATTTATAATACACCGAGTGATTGGCGGTATTGGCAACATCGGCATCTTTGGCTAAATTGTAACAAGAGACGGTTTCCGCCAATAGCCATTCCACCCAAGTGGGGGCAATTGACCCTTGACCGCCGTGGGTGGTATATTTGGACCACCAGGGAACAAATCCCAAAAACTGACCGAAGGCGCCCTTGGCCCGATCATAGCGCGCTTGCAGGATTTTACACATGGTATCGTTATCCAACCCAATATCCGCCTGCCCGTTCTTCTGAGCAGGGTCATCGCAAGCTGCCTCATTGGGGTTGACTGCCAAATCAAAAAAGAAGCAACGGCGGGCAATATAATAATCGTGATTGGCCAGATGATTACTCCCCCCGAGCAAAGCGGTGGGATGATCGGGATAGGCTTCGTATCCCTTTATGGCAACCGCTCCGTCTTGCACGTAGGCAATATGCGTGGTGGTGCAACGGGGAAAGTAGTTTTCCAGCATCCACAAATAGGTGTCGTTTTTGGCCGAGCCGGTGCTGATTAAGGTAGAATCCGCCAACGGTTGTCCTCGTTTGCCGTTTTCAAACCTGCCCAGCAAGGTCTGTTTCACAGGAATACCAAGGCTCGCAAGCTTAGTATGCAAAGGACTTTGAGCAAGCACCGGCAGATAACCATCCAATCCGCAAATGGTGGCGGCAGCGTTGGCGGTGGCAGGCACGTTACCGTCCCACAAAATCAACCCGCAAGAAGCAATCACCTGCTCAAAGTGTTGTAAAAATGCTTCCCAGGTATTGATGCGCACCGCAGTCAACCCCAACTGCTCTTTTTCAGGGTCTGCCATTTGCATAATGGTACCGTCGGCAGTGATCTCGGTCAGCCAACCTACATCCGAGGTGTCTTTGGTCACGTACACCAGCACGGAATGATGCTCATCCATTCCAAAGTCCCGATTGATCAGTCCCTGCAAGCTGTAAATCAAACGAGCACGATCGGTGTCATTGACCACAGCGGAGGCAACGCGATAAATCGTGCCTGCTGTAAGCGAACTGACGTCTACCGAGCAGGAGGTGTCGGCGGTGACATCTTTTTCATAAGCGCCGTTGAGAGAATGGGAGGTATCGTAGCGGGTAATATACTCCTGTACCGTAGTAGGGGGCAGTTGGGTAACGATCCTATAGTACTCCCCTACCGAAAACCCTGTCAGCTTGCCCACCACAAACTGCAAAATCAGCAGGGCGTCTGCCGCACCTACCGTACCGTCTCCGTTTACGTCCCCCACAGTGGGATACGGGTCTTGCAGTTGCACCTTGCCCACGGTAGCCTGCAACACCGCAAGGGCATCAGCAGCGGTAATACTTTCGTCCGTATTCAGGTCGCCGTATTTCACGTAATGGATGCCGTATTCTCCTGCAGGTTCAACATCCGACGGGGTTGCCGCCGCAAAAGGAACCGAGCCCAGCAACAGAAAAACAGCCAAGCCAAAAGAAAGCCAACGTTTCATAAACTTCTCCTTACAAAAGGAAGCCAAGGGAAATCCTCGGCTTCGCTTGTTTGATTATAATCCTTGCTCACATTGACCCGATTGGCGCACCAGATCAAAGAAGGTATAGGTATCCACGTACTCGTAGTCATACTCGGGATTCTGCTCTTTAGCGTATGCCAAGAAGCGGTCTACCAGACGCTTTACGTCGCTGGGGCTGTCGCACACGTAGCGAAAGCCGGCAAAATTATAGTCCTTCATTCGGCCGAAGATGTGGTTATACATGGCCTTGGCAGAATTCTCATAGGCGTGAGGCTTCCCGCTCACCCCGTTATGCAGGTAGATAAAGGGCACGCCGTTGTAGCTTGCCATGGTGGTGTTGGCGCAGTTGTGGAAGTTGCCCACGGGCGAAAATTGGGCAAAGGTCTTCATGATCTCGGTGGTCATGGGATAATGCCCGTTGATGATGAAACCGGTATTATCCAGATCAAACTTATCATAATAATAAGCACAATGCTCCGCCCATTTTTGCGAACCGTCGGGCAGTTCACGCAGGGAACAGCTCTCATACAACGCTGCAGGGATCACGTAGCCTGCGCCCGTATCCCCCGCCGAGAAAAAGTCGTTGTCGGTCATTTCTTCGTGGATGTAGTCAAACACCATAGGCGCCCGCTCGGACAAATTGGGGTTAAAAGCCCAGTTGATGGGCAAGGTGCCCCGCACAGGGTCGTTCCAGAAGTTTTTCACGTGTTGTTTCAGCCAAGCCGCCGAGTCATAGTCACCGCCGTAGAAGGTAAAGTACTTGGTTTTGTTGTTAAATACCTTTTTTTCTTTGGGACGGGGATTTTGATACCGTTCAAAGTTGCTTTGATATTGACAATAGAAGGAAGCGTTACTCATGGTGCAGGGGTGAGCCGCATCCGCTTCTTTTGCCAGATTATAGGCGGTAACCAATGCCACGTAGGTCCATTCCACCGTGGTGGCTACCAAAGAGCCCATCCCGCGGGAGGCGGTATATTTTACCCACCAAGGGGGGAAGCCCAAGATCTGACCGAAAGCACCTTCGGCACGGTCGTACCGACCTTTGAAGATCATTTTCAAGGTTTCCAGATCGCAACCCAGGGGCTGGTCGGGATCGTCACAAGGACGCTCAACATCCACACAGGTCAAATCAAAGAAGAAGCAACGGCGGGTAAGATAATAGTCGTGGTTATATAAGCAGTTGTAGGCGGAATCGGGCGCGTTCTTTTCAAACACCGTACCGGGAACACAGCCTGCGCCGTCTAAGATATAGGCGATATAGCGGGAGGAGCACCGATGAAAATAGTTGTCATACGCCCAGCGATAGGCATCGTTTTTGGCACTGCCGCAAGACACAAAGCCGTTTTGATACACACTGCCGTCTTTGCCGAACATTCCCACAAGGGATTGCTTGACCGCTACCCCTTTTTGTTGCAGATAAGCGGCAAAGCTGTCGGCTTCATCGGTATACCGCACGGGCAAAGGACCTTCCAATCCGCAAACGGTTGCCGCCACGTTGGCGGTGGCAGGAACAGACTGATCCCACCAAATGATGCCGCATTGGGCAATTTGAGGAGCAAACAGTTCCGTAAATTCATCGATATTTTTCACGGGAAGCAATGCCATTCCGTGGAAGGACTTGTTCTCGCTCATGGTGTAGTCCAGCCAAAACTTGTCCGACTCGGTCACGTCAAGATAGATCAAGGATTGATGGGTTTTGCCGTAATCCCGATTCACAAGCCCTTGCAGGCTGACCACAAAACGGGTCACGTCCTTATTATAAATAGGAGCCATTCCCTCAAAAAAGGTTTGATCAATATAATAAATGGTATTGGGTTGCAGACCATCGGTCACGATCTGAAAGGATTCATCCGCCGAATGATCGGGCTGAATGGTATACTTCAATTTTTCCATACAAGTTCCTCCTACCTGTCAAAAGGCTAAATTGACCGGTTTGAGTCCGGTCAACTTACTCTATTTTCAATTATACCGACAGAAAAAAACAAGTCAATAAAATTTTTCAAAAATTTGTAAAAAACCTCTTGACGGTCACGTGACCGTGTGATATAATCACAGTGACGATGAGAGGTGAATGCAATGAAAGACTATCTTCCCGGCACCACCCTGGAGACCGATTGGAGCAGTCCCGATCCGTTGAGCGTACTGGACGCAGTATTCTCGGCAGGCGGTCTGGTTTTATCGCAGGTCTCCCGCTTGACAGGGCTGGAGCCACATACGGTGCAAAATTGGGTCAAACGCGGATTTTGCTCATCCCCTGTGGCCAAACAGTATTCCATTCGGCAGTTTTGCCGTTTGGTTACCATTAATCTGCTCAAAGACAGTCTTTCGCTGCCTCAAATTACCGATATGCTGTCCTACATCAACAATTCGCTGGCCGACGAGTCGGACGATGCCATTGGTGATGATCAGTTGTATCGGTATTTCGTCACAATTTTACAGCAGTTGGAGCATACGGCTCTGTCAGATGACCAATTGACCGCCACGGTGCAATCGGTCATCAAGGACTACCGAGAGCCTTATACCGGTGCCGCCAAACGGTTGGAGCGTGTTCTCATCGTCATGGTTACCGCTTACTTTGCCACCCGTTTGCAGACCCGTGCGCAACGGCTGCTGCAGAATTTAGATTAGGAGTGATACTTATGGTCCAATGGTGGCAATCCCTTACCCTCGCCCAAGAGATTTTTGCGTACGTTGCCATACCCGCCACCCTACTGCTGATCATACAAACCGTTTTGCTGTTGTTGGGACTGGGCGATCACGACATGGACACCGACGCCTCAACGCCCGATCACGATTTCTCGTTTGATCACGACGCCCACATAGAGCTGTCTGACGGTCACGACGGCGTTTTCGGAGAGGATCATCCCGATGATGTGTTTCACGGCGACAGCGGTCTGCGGCTGTTTACCCTACGGGGATTGGTTGCCTTTTTTGCGGTGCTGGGTTGGACCGGTCTGACCCTGTTGCGGCAAAACGTATCGTTACCCCTTTCGGTGGGCATCGCCGTTGCGGCAGGTCTCATTGCTTTGGTATTGGTGGCACTGGTAATGCGCTGGTTTTACAAAAGTCAAAACAGCGGCAATATGGAACTGCGCAACGCCTTGGGGGTATCGGGCACAGTATACATTACCATTCCCCCTGCCCGACAAGGTCAGGGTAAGATCAATCTGGTACTGCAAAATCAGTACTCCGAACTGTCGGCGGTTACCGACAATGAAACACCTATTTTATCAGGCACCGAGGTGACGGTGGTGGGAATCTCCGGCATCAACACCTTGGTTGTGAAACCCAAATAAATTTTGTATGGAGGAAAATGAAGTATGGAACCGATTATTTTGGTATGTGTTATTGTTTTGATTTTGTTTTCTCTGTTGTTATTACTGCTCACCCGATACAAAAAATGTCCGTCGGATAAAATCATGGTCATTTACGGTCAGGTCGGGCAAAATAAAGACGGCACCAATCGTTCCGCCAAATGTATTCACGGTGGCGCCGCTTTCGTTCTGCCGGTCATTCAGGCCTATGAGTTTTTGGATCTGACCCCTATTTCTATTTCGGTGGATCTGAAAAACGCGCTGTCCCGTCAGAACATCCGCATTGACGTTCCTTCCCGTTTTACGGTTGGGATCTCCACCGAGCCGGGCATTATGCAAAATGCCGCCGAACGGTTGTTGGGATTGAAACTTACCGAAATTCAAGAACTGTCCCGCGATATTATTTTCGGTCAGTTGCGTTTGATCATTGCCACCATGGACATTGAAGAGATCAATGCCGACCGTGACAAATTCTTGGAAGCGGTCAGCCGCAACGTAGAAAGCGAATTGAAAAAGATCGGTCTGCGGCTGATCAACGTAAACGTTACCGACATTACCGACGAATCGGGCTACATTGCCTCGCTTGGTAAAGAAGCCGCCGCCAAAGCCATCAACGATGCCAAAAAGAGCGTGGCTGAGCAAGACCGTGACGGTTCTATCGGTGAAGCCAATGCCAATATGACCGAGCGTGTGCAGGTGTCAGAAGCCAACTCCAGAGCCATCGAGGGCGAAAACGCCGCCAAAATGGCCATTGCTATGTCCAACGCCTCTCTGCGGGAAAAAGAAGCAGAAGCCTTGCGCATTGCCACCACCGCAGAAAAAATTCAAGCGGCCAAAGCCTTGGAAGAAGCCTATGCCGCCGAGCAAGAAGCCGAAACCGCCCGTAGCGCCAGAGAAAAAGCCACGTTGGAAGCCGACGTAATTATCGGTGCGGAAATTGAAAAGCGGAAGATCGAATTGGCCGCCGAAGCCGAAGCGGAGCAGATCCGCCGCAAGGCAAAGGGTGACGCCGACGCCATCTACGCCAAAATGGCCGCCGAAGCCAAGGGTATGGAAGAGATCCTCACCCGTCAGGCCGCCGGTTTTGAAAAGATCGTAGCCGCCGCAGGCGGGGATGCCAACGCCGCTTTGAAACTGATGATCGCCGACAAATTGGAAGATCTGATGCGGGTACAAGTGGATGCCATTAAGAACATCAAGATCGACAAGGTCACCGTATGGGACGGCGGCAACGGCAAAGACGGTAAAAGTTCTACCGCCAACTTTTTGTCGGGATTGATGCAATCGGTGCCTCCCTTACAAGAGGTATTTGATATGGCAGGCATGGAACTGCCCGAAATTTTAGGCAAGAAAAAAGAAGAACTGACCGCACCCGTGCAAGAAGAAATCCCCGACGAAGTGCAAGAGCCCGTAGCCCCCGAAGCCGAAGAATAAACCAAAAGCGGGTGGCGTAAAACACCCCACCCGCTTTTCAGGAGTGCCTATGAAACTATTTATCAACAAACTTTGGTGGTTGATCTTGACCGCCATCGGCTATGGGATTCTCTGCTTTATTCTGGAACTTCCCCTTGCCACGGTGGTATACGCCATCATAGACAAAGAGGATCCCTCGCTGTTATCCTTGGTCACCCTTTGCGTCAGCGCCGTGCTGATGATAATCCTCATCTACCAAAAGCGTTTGCGCAACGACCCCAAGCGGCGGGAATATCTGACCGACGTGCATCGGCAATACGGCAGTTTGAAAAAGGATTGCCTGTATATCCTCCGCTCCCGTGAGTTTCAAGCCGAAGCCATTGTTTTGTCCCTTCCCGTCATCGCCTTTATCGTCTATTGCTGCACCGTTCCTTTCATCGTCGACGTGGATTACGCTCTGTGGATCAAGATTCTATGGATATTGCTTTGCATCACAGGCGGCGGTCTGGCCGTTTCTCTGCTTTGGGCAGGGCGACTGTTGATGCACAATCGGGCCCATCGGGTATGGATCGACGATCTGATCGTTCCCGATCAAACCGAGGAAGCCATGGAGCTTGCCCGTAAAAAGGCATCTATGAAACGGAACATTGCCTTTCAATTCGGCTTTTCGGCGCTGTTCTTTGTGCTGTACGCCCTCAACACCTACGCCGTCACCTTTGCGGTGGTAGTCACCCCGCCCATTTTTGTGTATACCCAAGTGCAGGGCATTATGGGAATCATTCATCTGCGAAACATTGATCAGCCCTACAAAAAATTCGTCCGTTTGCAGATCATTGCCTTTGCGGTATACGTGGGGTCTCTGCTGTTCGGTGCCTTTTCTCCCAAAATATAGAAAAAGAGTTGTGAGTTTCTTTGGCTCACAACTCTTTTTATTAAAACCGAATACGGTCGATCTTAAACACCGCAAAGGTGTTTTCAAATTCCTGCGCTACCATGCTTTCCACCTCTCGACGCAGTTGGCTTTCGGATTTTTTGGATTCCACCGGCATTTCTAAATCAAAAATATAATTGGTATGAGTGGGACCCACCACCATGCGAAAATCGTGAATAGAAACCGTTTCGTCTACGTTTTTCAGGCAACTGATCAGTTTCTTTTTGGCGGCATCCACCTTTTGGTTGTTGACCTCTACCGGATCCATGTGGATGGTGGTCTCGCAATGAAACCGCTCCATAATTTCCATTTCAATGTGGTCAATGGCGTCGTGCAATTCAAAAATATTGCCATCCCCCGGCACCTCGGCGTGAAGAGAGATCATCCGCCGCCCGGGACCGTAATCGTGAAGAAGCAGGTCGTGAATGCCCACCACCGCATCGTGGGATAATACCACCTCTTTGATCTGACGGATCAATTCAGGGTCGGGAGATTTGCCAAGCAGTTCCCCCAAGGTATCCTTCACCGACGAAAAGCCTGCATATAAAATCAGCAATGCCACCAGCGCGCCGCACCAACCGTCCAACGGCCAATGGGTCACGTAAGATACCACCGTAGAAATAAACACCACCGTAGTGGCAATAGCGTCACTCAAACTGTCGGTGGCGGTGGCAAGCATAGCCGAGGACTCGATTTTTTTGCCGATTCCACGGTTATACACCGCCATATAGCATTTAATAACCACCGATGCCGCCAAAATGCCTGCGGTCAGCCACGAAAAGGTCACCGGTTGGGGATGCAGGATCTTATCTACCGAGGTTTTCAGCAGTTCTACGCCCATCAGCATAATCAAAAAGGAGATGACCATCCCCGTTACGTATTCGATCCGCCCGTGACCGTAAGGGTGATCGGCGTCCGCCTGCTTGGCCGCCCAGCGAAAGCCAAGCAGCATCAACACCGACGAAGCGGCATCCGACAGGTTATTGAAGGAGTCGGCGGTAATCGCCACCGAGCCGGTCAGCACCCCCGCCACATATTTGCCGGCAAACAACAGCAGGTTGAGCACAATGCCCACCGCTCCGCAAAGGGTGCCGTAGCCGCTGCGCACCTGTTCTTGTTTATAATTTTTGTGATCCCGAATCCACCATCGGGCCAATAATCCAATCATATCCATTCCTCGCTTTGAAACAATGATACCACAAATTCAAAAAAAGTAAAGAATGAATCGCAACGTTTTCTTTTATGTTTGGCAAAAGATTGATTGCATTTTAGTCGATGAAAATTTATAATAGAACTACAAGTCAAGCAATGGAGTGATCATATGGTCAAAGAAGTATTGGTCATTTTCAAGACCCATCTGGATATCGGTTTTTGCGATCTGGGACAAGCGGTGACCGACCGCTATTTAACCGAGTTTATTCCCAACGCTATCAAGCGGGGTTATGAGTTGAAGGATACCGACACCCCTTACCTGTGGACCACCGGCTCGTGGCTGATTTACGAAGCCTTGAAACAAGACACCGACGGCAAGGTGGAACAAGCCATTCGGGACGGGCTGATTGCCTGGCACGGTCTGCCTTTTACCACCTTTACCGAGTGCATGAACAAGGAACTGTTTTTGTACGGGCTTTCTCTCTCGCAGGAGTTAGACCGCCGTTTTGGCAAAACCACCATCGCCGCAAAAATGTCCGACGTCCCGGGTCAAACCAAGGCGATGATCCCCTATATGGCAAGGGCGGGCATTGAGTTTTTGCATTTGGGCGTGAACCCCGCCTATCAGTTGCCTCCCATTCCGCCCCTTTGCCGTTGGCAAAACGGTGAAGATGAGATCATTTTGATGATGCAATCGGATTACGGCAACACCATGGAATTTGAAGATTTTGTCATCACCTTTGGGTTTACCCACGACAACAAAGGTCCTCAATCGGTGGAAGAGATCAAGCAGATCTATGCCGATCTGCGGGCAAAATATCCCCACGCCTACGTACATGCCGCCACGTTAAGCGACGCGGCGGAAAAACTGCGATCCATTCGTCATACCTTGCCCGTGGTAACCCATGAAATTGGTGATCTGTGGATTCAAAACGTAGGCACCGATCCTAAAAAGGTGAGCGTTTATCGGGAACTGTTGCGAAGCATTGAAAAAGAGGGCGTCAAAAGCGACCTGACCGACAGTTTATTGCTGATTCCCGAACACACCTGGGGCGGTTGGGAATTTATGTTCCCCGATTTTGAAACCTATCTTTTTGAGGATTTCAAACAAGTGCCCAAGGAAAAGCGAGCCCTTTACGAGCAAAGCTGGCAAGAAAAACGGGACTATACCACCAAAGCCTGCAAGGCGTTGGGAATCGAGATCCCCTACCGCGTTGACCGACCCGACGTAAGCCGAATGCAGGAGATTCCCCTTCCTCCCCTTGATTTCGAAGTTAGTTGGCAGTTGTTTGATAACACCGATTACGCCCGTTTTATCAAGGGATATATGAAAGAGAATATGCAAGGGGTGGAATGGGTATGGCAGGACAACACCAAGTTCGGTTTGCCCGACTACCAAGGAGGAATCTACCCCGCCGTTCCCCGTAAAGCGTATACCGACGGAGAGCAAACGGTGATTCATCTCACCTTTGAGCAAACGGTTGCCCAAGAACAGGGCTTGCCCGAACTGTATGCCGTTTTGCAGAATAACTGCATTGAGATCCGCTGGTTTGGGCAACAGGCCAATCGTCTGCCTCAGGCCTATTGGTTTAAGTGGAAGGGTTTAGAAGAATCCCATTGGCAGATTCGCAAATTGGGACAATGGATCAATGCCGACGAGGTAGTGTACAGTCCCCTGCTGGCCGCCACGGATTTTGGGGTACAAAACAAGCAGGTTCAAATTGAAAGTTTGGATACCTCTTTGGTTGCTCCTTACGGGCGCAAGCTGCTCAACGTGAAAGCCGACGACGACAAGCAGGATCTATACTTCAATTTATACAACAACGTTTGGGGCTGCAATCACCCCATGTGGTATAACGAGGACAGCCGTTTTCGGTTTGTGCTCCATCAACGATAAGATACAAAAACGACAATCCGTAGAGGCGCACTCCGTAAGGAAGTGCGCCTCAGTTATATTCGCCTTGCGGCGAGTGATATTGCTACGCAGTTATATTATGCTACGCATAGTGATATTGTCCTTCGGACAGTTAAATGGGCGAATATAATATCACTGAAACCGTTAGGTTTCGATATCACTTTTGCTG
>JAFSIW010000049.1 GCA_017439545.1 Clostridia bacterium
CCGATCCGTTTGCGGTGCCCAAAAGTTGCAACGGCTTGTAGCGCCTGCAACTTTTGACCGCGGCACCAACTGCGTCCTCCCTGCATCCGCCACCGGCGGCGGTCGGACTCGTTACCAAATCTCTCTGCTCAAACCAAGCGGTGTTCCATTGGGGCGCAGAACAAAAGAAACAGTTTTGAGCGAAACAAATGGATACGGTGTCTTGCAATAATTTGGATTGCAGGACACCTTTTTTATGGTGCAAATCCTTGCGGATTTGAAATTTTGCGTTTCTTTTTTGCCCTTTTTTCGGGGTTCGACAATGTTTGCTTGACAACCGTTGCGGGATGGTGTAAAATGAGAATTACTCTCATATTGGAAGGGGTAGAAGGATGAAAGGATATCAAACCGAGCAAAAGCGGATGCTACTCACCTTTTTGGAACAGCACCGTGCCCATCCTTTAACCATAGAAGAAATTGTCTGCGGACTTGCGGGGGAGCATGCTCCCGGCAAAAGCACGGTGTATCGGCTGATGAATCAGTTGGTGGAAGATGGTGTAGTCCGTCGCTTTGTGCGGGGCAACAGCCGGCACTTTGTATATCAGTTGATGCAGGAGACCTGTCATAAACATCTTCATTGCCGCTGTGTTGCCTGCGGCACGCTGTATCACTTGGATGAAGAGACCTCTCGCAGTATGGGTCAGCTGTTACAGCAAAGCGGATTCGCTTTAGACGGGCAACAAACCACCCTGCTTGGCACCTGCCGTGGTTGCGGAGGGCGCTGAGATGAAACGAATGACGATACTTTGTCTATGTTTGGCATTGCTGTTATGCGGCTGCTTCGGCAGTCCGCCGCCTCAGACGGGACTGTATGTGGTAACCACCGTGTTTCCCGCTTATGATTTTGCCCGTCAGGTGGTGGGCGGTCACGGTCGGGTGGATCTGTTGCTTCCCTTAGGGGGCGAAGCTCACGGATACGAGCCAACCCTGCAGGATCTTTCGGCGGTGCAAAACTGCGACGTATTCATATATAACGGCGGCGAGAGCGACGCCTTTGCCGAGGATCTGCTGGCACAATGCGATCTGACCGATAAAACCGTGATTCGTATGATGGATCACGTGGAGCTGTTGGAAGCGGGGGAAGAGCATCACCACGAGGGGCACAAGCATTCCCCTCACGAGGCGGATGAGCACATCTGGACCGCGCCTCAAAACGGTCTGCTGATTGCAAAGGCGATCGGGCAGGGAATCCAAAGGGCAGATCCTGCCAACGGGCAGGATTACGAACAGAACGGACAGGCATTGTACCTTCGGCTGCAAGCCTTATGCGATGAATACGATGTTCTTTCTGCGGCAGGGGATACGCCCCTGTTGGTGGCTGACCGATTCCCCTTTACCTATCTGACTCAACGGTACCATATACCCTACGCGGCGGCCTTTTCGGGATGCACCTCTAATACGGAGGCCGATCTGCACACGGTGGGGCAGTTGATCGCTTCGGCGAAGGAGCATCGTATCACCACCGTATTACACACCGAGTTTTCTGACGGTGTTTTGGCACAAACGGTAGCCGACAGCGTGGGTGCGCATACGGCAATCTGGCATTCCTGCCACAACGTAAGCAGGCAGGATTTTGAAAACGGGACCACCTACGTGGCATTGATGACCCGCAATCTGACCCTACTCAAGGAGGCACTTCATTTATGAATCTGATCGAATGCAACGATATTACACTGAGTTATGACCACCGTCAGGTGGTCGGTCACCTGTCCTTTTCGGTGGAAAAGGGGAGTTGTCTTTGCATCGTGGGAGAAAACGGATCGGGCAAATCCACCCTGCTAAAAGCGCTGGTGGGCCTGATCAAGCCGGAGCAGGGGACCATTACCTTTGCCAAGGGCTTCACCCGCAAGGACATTGGATATCTGCCCCAGCGCACCGAGGTACAGCAGGATTTTCCCGCCTCGGTGGAGGAAGTGGTGCGCTCGGGCTTGCTGAATCGCAAAAAGAAAGGTTTCTTTTTCGGTCGGCAGGAAAAAGAGATCGCCCTGCGGGTAATGGACGAGCTGGAACTGAACGATCTGGCAGGACTTTGCTTTCGGGAACTGTCAGGCGGGCAACAGCAACGGGTATTGCTGGCCCGTGCGCTGACCTCGGCGGATGAAATGCTGGTGCTGGACGAGCCTGCCACGGGATTGGATCCCTTGGCTACGGCAGAACTGTATGAAATCATCGCCCGCAAGCATCGTGAGGGAATGACCATTGCCATGGTGACCCACGATATGGAAGCGGCGATCGCCAACGCCGACGTGATTTTGCATTTGGACTATGACCGTAGCTTTTTCGGTACGACCGCCCAGTATCTTGCCTCGGATCTGTATCGCCACATAGCAGGGGGGACTCGATGATGGGTTTGCGTCAATTGTTGAGCGATCCGTATATCAGCGGGATCATTTGGCGTGGGCTGGCGGTAGGGGGATTGGTTTCCCTGTGTGCCGCCTTGCTTGGTGTTACACTGGTCTTAAAACGGTTTGCTATGATCGGGGACGGTCTGTCTCACGTGGGATTCGGCGCGGTGGCGCTGTCGGCGTTGCTCGGTCTCGGCGGCGAATTTCAAATGGAATTTGCCTTGCCCATCGTCACAGTGGCATCCTTTTTGCTGCTGCATCTTACGGTAAAGGGCAAATTGAAGGGGGATGCCGCCATTGCGGTGATCTCCTCGTCGGCGATGGCTGTCGGTGTTATTATTTATCACGCAAACGGCGGAATGACTGCCGATGCCTGTAACAGCTTGTTCGGCTCCGCATCGGTCATTACCCTCAGCCAAAAGGATCTGCTCATCAGCACTCTGCTGTCGGTTACGGTAATGGTGTTGTTTATGCTTTTGTATCATCGTATCTTTTCTGCTACCTTTGATCCGGTTTTTGCGGCGGCATCGGGTGTGGCAGGAGCAGGCTATCAGGCGGTGATCGCTCTGCTTACCTCGGTAACCGTGGTGGTGGGCATGAAAATGATGGGTGCGGTGATGATCTCCGCTCTGATTATTTTCCCCGCACTGACCGCTATGCGGCTGTGCAAAAGCTTTAAAGGTGTGGTACTTACCGCCGCAGGTGTTTCCCTTGTTTGCTTTGTGGTGGGATTTATCGTTGCCTGTGTGGCAGGTCTGCCCACGGGTCCCTGTGTTGTAGTAGTCAATCTGGTCGCTTTGCTGGCGGCTTCCTTCATGAACAAACGGTAAATGAACGATACCCCCCGTCTTTTGGCTTACCCTACCGTGAACAGAGGTGATAACGATGCCCCAAAAAGGCACTTGCGAAGAATGCGATCATTACATATACGACGAGGATTGGGATTGCTATACCTGCGAGATCGATCTGGATATGGACGACGTGGAAAAGCTGATGTCCCATTCCCATTGGGATTGCCCTTATTTTCATTTTCGGGATGAATACCGCATTGTTCGAAAACAAAATTAAGCAAAACAAAACGCCATTCCAAGAGGTTTCTTGGGATGGCGTTGATTGTTTACGGGTTATTGTGCTCCTTCGGCTTGGGGAGCGGGTACGACTTGGGTCTTGCTTTGGGATGAGGTAGGCGGGAAGGCGATCCAAGAAGAGCCTGCGTTCAAGGTCAGCTCTTTGCCGTCCTTGTCCATCAGAACCAGCGGCTTGGTGTCGCCGTCTTTTTTCCATTGAATCTCTTGACAGCCACCTTTGGAGACGTATAGCCCGTTGCCCGAAGACAGGATAGTCTTTACGTGATAATTGTCATCAAAGCAGGGACTGTTGGCATACAGAATAATCACGTTGTCGGTCGCGGTGGGCTCACCCGATTTGTAATCCTTGTGGGTGGTGCCCATGGGCTGACGGGTGTACTGTTGGGTTTGGGGGTCGTAGGTAAAGGTGGTTTTGTAAGAGGAGGACATGGCATAGGTCACCGATTGGCAGGGTGTTGTCGGGGTAACGGGTGCTTCGGGATCACCAAAGGTGAACACGGGCTTGGTGTTCTTTTCATTGGTGACGCGATATTTTTTATTTTCCAGCTCGCCCATCAGCTTTTCGCCGGTGGTGTACAAGCGATGCTCCCAGGAAAGTCCGTTGGATTCACGGAAGCCGCTGGTGTTGTTCACCTCGTAATCGTCCATACCAAAGCTGTTCATATAGGGAGCGGCGTAGATCATATCACTGCCGTGGTGCACGTATAAAGCATCCAGCCAGCGGCACAACTCCACGTAGGTGTAGCGGGCGGAACGGATAGAGCCGATCTGCGCAACCGGCTTTATATCGTAATATACCGCCATCAAGCGGGAGATGCCCCCTTCAACCAGACATTCAAATACCAGATCAGCATCATTCAGACCGCATTGTACCCCTTGGGCCACCGAGATGTTGTTGACCATCACCGCCACGGGACGTTTGTTTTGGTCGGCTTCTTCAATTTCCTTAACGCCGGTCAGGGGATTGGCAAACAGCACCTTTTCGGGCTCCCTATCCTCCGGATCCACCGTAACGGCGCTGCTGCTCAGCTCCGAAAAATCATCCTGCTGACAGCCTACGGTAAACAGCAGACAAGCGGCCAGCAAATATAACAGTAAACGTTTTTTCATAATGATCCGATCCTTACATACAATAGTTCTGGTATCATTGTAATGGCTTTCGACATTTTTTGCAATAGTTTTTTTAATTCCAAAATGGTATTGACAAAATTTGGTAGGATTGATATACTGTTGGTAAGTAAAAGGGAGTAGCTTAGCACCTTTGTGGTGTAAGGGCAGAGCTCGTCAGTACAATTCTTTTTAAGAATTCGGGTTCCCCGCGCTGCGTATTCAGTGAAGCAAGACTTTTACAGCAACGGGGCTGTGAAAGTCTTTTTTTCATTCCCTCGTATTTTGTAAATAAGAAAGGGTAATCGGTATGAAGCATTATCTGGAATCGGTGGCTGACGTATTACGGCACACCGAATCCACCGAGCAGGGCTTGCAACAGCAAGAGGCGCTGACTCGGTTGGAACAAAACGGCAAAAACAAACTGGCAGAGGGCAAGGGCAAAAGCCTGTTCGCCCGTTTTATGGCGCAATTGGCAGATCCTATGATCATTATTTTGTTGGTGGCCGCCGCCATTTCGGGAGTTACCGCCTATTTAGAAGGGGAATCCTTTGCCGACGTATTCATCATTCTGTTTGTGGTATTGGTTAACGCTGTGCTGGGAGTATTTCAGGAAAGTAAGGCGGAAAAAGCCATTGAGGCATTGAAGCAGATCTCCGCCGCTACCTCCAAGGTACTGCGGGACGGTACGGTGCAGGTGGTAAAAAGTGAGGATCTGGTGGTAGGCGACGTGATTGTGCTGGAAGCAGGGGACGCCGTACCCGCCGATGCCCGTTTGATCGAATGCCACAGCTTAAAGGCGGAGGAATCTGCCTTGACAGGGGAAAGTGTTCCCGTCAATAAAACCGCCGACGTGATCGTTGCGGGAGACGGCAACGTGCCCTTGGGAGATCGCATTAATATGGTATATTCCGGCTCTACCGTGGTGTACGGTCGGGGTATGGCGGTAATTACCGCTACGGGAATGGATACCGAAATGGGCAAGATTGCCACCGCCATCACCCAAGCGGAGGAAGGCAAAACGCCTCTGCAATTGAAATTGGCGCAGTTGAGCAAGATCCTCACCGTGCTGGTGCTGGGCATCTGCGTGTTTATCTTCGCATTTGATCTGATTCGCGCAGGCAGCTTTGAAGGCGTGCTGGACACCTTTATTTTAGCGGTGAGTCTGGCAGTAGCCGCTATCCCTGAGGGATTGGTTGCGGTGGTGACCATCGTACTGTCTATGGGTGTGACCAAAATGTCCAAGCAAAGCGCGGTGATCCGCAAGCTGACGGCGGTGGAGACCTTGGGTTGTACCCAGGTCATCTGCTCGGATAAAACCGGCACCCTCACCCAAAATAAAATGACGGTGGTCAAACCCGTGACCGATGATGAAGTTTTGCTTGCCAAGGGAATGGCCTTGTGCAGTGATGCCTATCTGAATGCCGACAAGCAGGCAGAAGGAGAGCCCACCGAATGCGCGCTGGTCAATTATGCCTATACCTTACAGCTTGACAAGGCCCTGCTGGAGCAGGATACACCCCGTGTGGGCGAGGTGCCCTTTGATTCCGACCGTAAAATGATGACCACCCTTCATCAAGAGGGAGACACGGTGCGGCAATACACCAAAGGCGCGCCTGACGTGGTGCTGAGCCGTTGCACCCACTACTTTGCCAACGGAAGTGTCTTGCCCATAGACGAAGCCAAGCGGGGCGAGATCGAACAAGCCAACAAAGCCATGGCGGACGAAGCCTTGCGGGTGCTGGCATTGGGAATGCGCATGCATGATACCCTGCCTGAGTCGATTGACCTTTCGCTGGAGCAGGAACTGGTATACGTGGGGCTGACCGGCATGATCGATCCGGTTCGTCCTGAGGTGGTAGCCGCCATAGAGAAGTGTCTGTCGGCAGGGGTACGCCCCGTTATGATCACGGGGGATCATCTGGATACCGCCGTGGCCATCGCCAAAACCTTGGGGATCATTACCGATGCCAAAGAAGCCATCACCGGCGCAATGCTGGATGATCTGACCGATGAAGAACTGTCTGAGAAGATCACCGAATATTCGGTATACGCCCGTGTGCAACCCGAGCATAAGGTGCGCATTGTAAAGGCGTGGCAATCCAAAGGGATGGTCACCGCTATGACCGGCGACGGGGTAAACGATGCGCCGTCCATTAAAAATGCGGATATCGGAATCGGGATGGGTATCACCGGTACCGACGTAACCAAAAACGTGGCGGATATGGTGCTGGCGGACGATAACTTTGCCACCATCGTGCTGGCAGTGGAAGAAGGACGAAAGATCTACGATAACATTCGTAAAGCCATTCAGTTTTTGCTGGCGTCCAACTTCAGCGAGGTGCTGAGCATTTTTGCCGCCTCTATGATCGGCTTTACCATTTTAAAGCCTACCCATCTTTTGTGGATCAACCTGATCACCGATACCTTCCCTGCGCTGGCATTGGGGGTAGAGCAAAGCGAACCCGATATTATGCGTCGCAAGCCGCGAGATAAAAACGACGGCATTTTTGCAGGCGGGCTGGGATTCGATGTGGTGTATCAAGGTATTCTATCTACGGTTATCGTGCTGTTTGCCTATATGGTGGGCTTCTTCCGCGAGACCGGAAGCTGGGGCTTTCTTGGTAACGAGGCGGGGATGAATCACGGTATGACGATGGCGTTTTTGACCTTGTCTATGCTGGAGATCTTCCATTCGCTGAATATGCGGTCTCAGCGCCACTCCATCTTCACCCTGAAAACGCAGAATATGATGTTGTGGGGAGCGATGTTCCTCACCTTTGTATTGACCACGGCGGTCATCTACATCCCCTTCCTGCGGGAGCTGTTCCAATTCACTGCCGTTCCCTTCACCGACTATCTGCTGTCTATTGCCATTGCCTTTGCTATTATTCCCACGGTGGAATTGGTCAAACTGATTCAGCGTTTGATTGCTAAGAAAAAACAATAAATTTGCTGAAAGCCATCGGTCTGAAAGATCGATGGCTTTTGTGTAACAATAAAAAATTTTTGAAATTTAATATTTTTTTATTGACAAACGATAAAATATGTGGTAATTTATGGGTAAGAGGTGATTACCCGTGTGGAACTATAAAAAATCTGCGTTACTTTCACTGATCTTTATTTATCTGTTTTCCGGCGTATTTTTGCTGTTAGAGGCAACAGCGCCTTGGGCGGTGAAAGGCTTCATTGCTCTTTACGCCAAAAACACCGACCTGCAGATTCCGCTGACCGTGTTTATTTACGCCATGCTGCCCCCTGTGGGCTACGCTTTGTCGCTGTTGCGGCAATGGCTGATCGACGCCAACAAGGGCAACGGCTTTTGTAAAGCCAACGTGACCCGCCTGCGGCATCTTTCTTGGTGCTTTTTTCTGGCGGCGGCGGTGCTGTTGGTTTTTGGGTTTTTCTACACCCCTCTTATGATTCTCGTTCCCTTTTCCGCTTTTGCAGGATTGGTGGTCAGAGTGGTTAAAAACGCCTTCCAGACCGCGCTGGAGTTGCAAACCGAAAACGAACTGACCATTTGAGGTGTATTATGGGAATTGTAGTAAACTTAGACGTCATGCTGGCCAAACGAAAGATGTCCAGCGGGGAGTTGGCTGATAAGGTGGGCATCACCAAAGCCAATCTTTCCATTTTAAAAACCAATAAAGCTAAGGCCATTCGGTTTTCTACCTTAGAGAGTCTTTGTAAAGAACTGGATTGTCAACCGGGCGACCTGCTGGCTTTTGATGAAGAATTCACCCAAGAGGAGGAATTATGATGAATCAACCGATGAATTTAGAAACTGCTCCCCAAACCGCAACCGAGCCCATTGTTTATGAGCCCGCTCCCGTTCCTGAGAAGCCTGTTGTTGGCGCAGATCCGAAAGACAAGATCTTTGTTTTACTGTTTTTCGCCGTGGCGGCGCTGTTTTGCGATTTCGCCCTGTTTGGCGGACTGAATCTGGGCTTTGCCATTGTAACCGTTTTGTTTTTCCTTTTGATGTCGGTCTATTTGCTGGGCAAGGGTACTCGCTTCCGCTTGTATCCCTTTGTGTGCGGGCTGATGGCGGCGGCAGGCGCCATTCCTTTTGCCCTACATAACGATCCGCTGATTCGTACGGTCTCCTTTGTGAGCATTGCCCTGCTGTTCACTGTGTACGGTACCCAAATTACCGACAGTGCCAACTATTCGGGCGGCAGTTTCCGTTGCGGCATCGACGTAGCCAAAAGCTGGTTTTTCTATCCGTTCCGTTATCTGGCGGCCGCTTGTCGGGGTCTGTTCGGTTCCCGTGGCGACCCCGGTAAGCGTCGGGTGCTGATCAAAACCTTTGCCGGTGTGGCGTTGTCTGTTCCCGTACTGTTGGTGGTCGTACCCTTGATGATGCGCTCCAATAAGTATTTTGAGACCCTCATCAACAGCATTTCGGTTAATGTGGGCGTTGTGCTGGTAAGTATTTTGTTTGCCTTGCTGGTGACTCCTTTCTTGTTTACGGTGATGTTTGCCTGGCGCAAAAAACTGCCTAAGGCCGATGTGACACCCGCTCCCATTCGCGGCGGTTTCGATCCCATTATCGTGCAAGCCTTTTTGGGCGTGATGTCCCTTGTGTATATGGTTTACCTGCTGACCCAGACCGCCTATTTCTTCTCGGCGTTTGCAGGACTTGCGCCGTCGGATTACGCCAACGAGTTGTCCGACTATGCTCGTCGCGGCTTCTTTGAAATGTGCGCCATCGCTGCCATCAATCTGGTGCTGTTGTTCATCACCATGCTGGTGGTACGCAAAAATGAGGGGCGTTTCCCCTTGCTTACCAAGCTGTTAGGTGGCTTTTTAAGTGTGTTCACTCTGCTGCTGATCGCTACCGCTCTAAGCAAAATGATTTTGTATATCGACGGCTTTGGTCTGACCCGTCTGCGGGTGCTTACCTCGGTGTTTATGGTGTTCTTGGCGCTGGTCTTTTTAGCGGTCACCCTTCGTCTGTTTGCCCGCAAATTCCCTTATATGAAGGTGGCGGTGCTGTCCTTCTGCTTGCTGGGGCTTGCCCTGAGCTTTTGCGATATTGATACCACCATCGCCCGCTATAACGTGGAAGCCTATCAGACCAAGCGGTTGGAAACGGTGGACGTGGAAACCTTGGCAGAGCTGTCGGACGGGGCAGTACCGTATCTGGTCGAGTTGACCAAGGACGCCGATCCCGAAGTAGCCCGTCAGGCGCACAATGAGTTGGTGATCCGCATTTTTGAACGTTTTGATGTGGAATGCGATTGCGGCACCTACTTCTGCGCGCATACCGATTCGGATTACTATCTCATCGACGAGGTGACCGGTGAGGTGACGGGGGATGAGTTCTGGCCCTACACCGAAGGTGAGCCTCATATCGTGTCGATGACTCCCTATAAAGACGTGACCAATTTCCGTGAATATAACTACGACGTGGTCAAAGCATTACCCATATTAGAACAATACGCTGCCAATCTGTTTACGATCCATTCGAACTAAACAGAGCATCGCAAAGCTTGCGAAATACAGGGGCAGCATCCAATCCGCCGGATTGGGCATCCTCGATCAGTACGGTGATTACGTACTGAGGAGATTCCGACGGGCAACAGCCGGTAAACCAGCCTTGGTTTATCGGCTGCTTGTTTTGTGTGACCATTCCCGTTTGGGCGGTGGCGGTCTTACCTGCGGCGGTCACTACGGAAGACCTTCCGCTTTGCCCCGTTCCCTCGGTCATTACGGCGGTCATCATTTGCAACAGAGTATGGGAGGTGTCCACCGACAAGATTCGCCGCCCCGACGGTGCAGGAAATAGGGTGGTGTTCTGCGCCTTATCGGTTGTTTTGCTGATCAGATAGGGTGGAAAATAAATGCCTCCGTTGACAATGGCATTGGTCAGAGCGGCGATCTGTAACGGAGACGCCATCAGCACACCTTGTCCGATGGCAAAATTGGCAAGCTCCGCAGGGGAGCGGAGCAGTTCGGTCACGTCGGGGAGCTGTCCTGCCTGAGAGGTCAGGGTAGGGGTAAGGGAAAGGGACTGTCCCAATCCCATTTTTACGGCGGTATCATAGATTGCCTGTCCACCCACCGCCGCGGCAAGATCCATAAAATAGGTGTTGCAGGACAGTGCCATTGCCTGCGTCATATCAAGCGTGCCGTGCCCCTCTTTTTTGTGGCAGGAAAAGGGCTGAGAGAAAACAATGCTGCCGGTGCAGGTGTAGGTGCGATCGGTTGAGATGCCTGCCTCCAATGCGGCGGCGGCAACGCACAGCTTAAATACCGAGCCTACGTTGTAGGCGGTCAGCCCCCGATTGAGCAAGGGCAGGGCAGGGTCGTTCAGCGCTTGCTTTACCGACTGAGGAGAAAAGTTGGGAGCGCTGTATAATGCCAGCAGTTGCCCGCTTCCCGCTTGTTGTACAAGGATCACACCCCGTTTTCCTGTGGGAAAGGCGTTTTTTGCCGCCTGCTGAATGGTATAGTCCAGCGTGACGGTCAGCCCGCTTTGGTAGAGAGCGGACTCCGAAAACACGGTGGGTGCTACGCCCGACAGCGCACCGCCTACCGCGTCGCAGGTGTAGGTAACGGTGGTGGGTGCGTAGCAGGCAAGCAATTGCTGAAATTCCTGTTGTAATCCGCTCACTCCTTGCTGACCTGCGGCATCGGTGTATCCGATCAGATGCACGGCAGGCTGGTAATAGGGCAGATTGTTCCGACAGGAAAATCGGATCGCACCCTCAAGGGAGACGGGAGACGGCGAGGTGATCACAAAGGGCTTGCGCTGAGAAAGCTGAGTCAACAGGTCGTTTTTTTGCTTGCCTTCAAATAGTTGATGGATTTGGGAGATGATGGCAGGCGTGGGAGTGACAGTCAGCTTTGTGATCGGCTCCCGATTGGTCAGGGGAATGCCGTTGCGGTCAAAAATGGTGCC
>JAFSIW010000006.1 GCA_017439545.1 Clostridia bacterium
CCTACGAAACAAGGGATAGGCTAACCAAAACGGGAGGGGACAGAGCCCCTCCCCTACGGGCAACCACGGAAATTGTTTCGTGGTTGCGATAAATCGCAGACGTGGGTTGTCTGTGTTTTACGTTTATGTGACGTATTGAGTCCTCACCTACGTGAGAATCTGGAGGGGATGAAGCCCACGAAATCCCGAAAGAAACGAAACCAACCCACCGTGTTCCGTGCCTCCCTTGTGTAAAGGGAGGTGGCACGGCGAAGCCGTGACGGAGGGATTGTTTTAAACCCAACCTTGCCACACGACACCACGGGCGGTCGGGGACGCCCGCCCCTACGAAACGGGAGGGGGGTCATCCAAAACGGGAGGGGACGGAGCCCCTCCCCTACGGGCAACCACGGAAATTGTTTCGTGGTTGCGATATATCGTGTACGCGGGTTATCTGTGTTTTACGTTTATGTGACGGTTCGGGCGTTCAACGCCTTATATCCACGGATACGGCAGAATCCATAGGGGGGGCATCCTCCGCACCCCGAAGAAGCGCCTTCGTCACGGCGGGTTTTGTATGTCTTGGTACAATGCCGGCAGGAACACGGCAATATTATTATGTTTTTCCATTAAATAGTTATATAATTTCAATGTTCGCGCTGTTATAATGGAAGTGGAAACTTGTATCGTTGCGAGGAGGAACAACAATGAAACGAATGCTCAGTTTATTGCTGGTTTTTGCCGTGACCTTGGCAACCGTAGGGGTCGTGCCCGTGATGACCGCCGTTGCCGCAGGCAATACCGCCGCTCCCACCGATTTAAAGGTGGATCTGCGGGAAAATCCATACGGATTGGAAACCTTGGACCCCACCTTTTCTTGGGTGATGAACGATCCCGACAAAAACGAAAAACAAACCGCCTATCGGGTGGTGATCTCTGCCACCTCTGCCCTTAGCGGCGAGGTGCTGGACAGCGGCTGGGTGTCCTCCAACCAAAACACGGGGGTGCATCTCAGCGGGATCGCCTCTCAACTCAAAGAATATGAGCTCTACTACTGGCAGGTGCAGACCAAAGATAAGGACGGCAACCAAAGCGCCTTGTCAAAAGCGGCACCCTTTATGACCGGCATCGGTGGGGGATGGACCTCCCTCAACGGAATCTGGCCCCAACCCGAAGCGGCCAGCGAATGGAGCAACTATACGGTGGAACAAACCATGACCATCGCCTCGGGCGGTGCGGTAGCTATGCTGGGTTATATGGATTCCACCGGCAAAAACGGCTATATGTTGCAAGTGCGGGACACCAACAATCAGGTGCGGGTGCATCGCATTGTTGACGGCACGATTCAAACTCCTCAATTTGCCACCTTGAATCTGTCAGATTACGGGGTAACCCTGCCCACCAACGGCTCGGCTTTTGGGGTCAAGGTCAATTTCAGCGGTGCTACCATCTCCTTTGCCTTTAAAACCGGCAGTTCTTACGTGAACGGTGGCTCGGTGAACGTGTCCTCTTACGGCAATCGCACCACCGGTACCTTTGGTTATCGCACCGGTATGCAGGAGTCGGGCACCATTGACGACCTAACGGTGACTGCCAATAACGGCGGCGAGGTGCTGTATTCCTTCGGCTTCGGCAGTAACGACGGGCGTTTTCCCGGTATGACCGTTGCTGACGGCAAGCTGACGGTGGACAAGCGTACCTATTCCTGCTTTGTTCACGATGCGAATCGCAACGTGGCAAACTACGCCTTTTTCCGCAGCCCCTTGCTGGGGATCGATCGGGATTCGGTGGATAAAGCCATCATTCACCTTGCCACCCGTGGCTCTGCCGCCGATCGGGGGATGATCGGGGACCTGTACTTCAACGGTTACAGCGTTGGGGTGGGCTCTGCTCGTGACGTGGAAAAAGTGGGCAGCTTTGCAGGAAAAACCAACTACACCAAGGTGTTTTATAACTCCTACGACGTAACCGAAATGGTGAAAAACGGCAACAACGTCATCGGCGTGCTGGGCAACAGTCTGGAGGCAAACCGTGGCATTCTGGTACAAATGACCTTGTTTAAAAAGGACGGCTCCAAGCAGATCCTCACCAACAGCGGCGCCCAAAACAGCGGATGGAAAATGCTGGACGGCACGGCCGCCTTCGGAGATCGGGGCGCCACCATTGAAACCGGCTACGTTTCTCTGCTTCACGATAACGTGGATATGAACCACTATCCCACCGATTGGTCCACCGTAGGTTATAACGATTCCGCCTGGAAGCCTGCTACCACCAACGGCGCGGTAGCCGAGCACACCTCGGGTACAAGCGGACGGGTGCTCACCCCCTATTGCTCCGAAAACACCCTGCGGGTGCAAACCAATCAGCCTACCGCCAAGATCGTGCGCACCATGAACGACACCATTGTGGTGGATCTGGGCAAAGAGATCATTGGCGGGGTGAAGGTGGATTTTGACAGCCCCGAAGCCACCTCGGTCACCGTGCGCATGGGGGAACAGCGTAACTTAGACGGCTCGGTAAAATACAAGCTGAGTGCAGGACCGATCTACGAGGATATGTGGACGTTGGTGAAGGGCGCAAACGTTTTTGAAACCGCCACCATGCGCAACTTCCGCTACGTAGAGCTGGTGGGCTTGTCCGAAGCCATGCTGCAAGCCTTTGTGGCACAGCAAAACAGCGTGAGCGGATGGGCGATGATGCAACCCTTTGATGAAAGCGACTCCGCCTTTGAAGCCACCGACGGCAGTGATGCCGCCACCCTGCTCAATCGGCTGTATGAACTGTCTAAATATACCATCAAGGCTACCAACCAAGACGTGTACGTGGACTCGCAAGCCCGCGAGCGGGCTCCTTACGAGGGGGACCTGCTGGTAAACGCCAACACCTCCTACAGCGTCAGCGACAACTACTCTCTTGCCCGCCATTCCAACGAATGGCTGATCGATAATCCCACCTGGCCCAACGATTACAGCTTGTTTATCGTGGAGATGGTCTATCTGGATTATCTGTATACCGGCGACAAGGAATCGGCGGTGGCATATTACGATGCGTTAAAGAAAAAACTCACCACCAAGGTGGCAAGTAAGGATTCCGCCACCGGTCTGATCCAAGCCAACAACTCCCAAGCGGGCACCACTGCCCTCATCGACTGGCCTATGAGCGAGCGGGACGGCTACCAAGGGTCTACCTACGACGTGGTGTTCAACTCGGAATACGTGGGCATTTATAAAATGATGGCTAATCTGGCATCCGCTTTGGGTAAGAGCGCCGATGCCACCGAATACAACCGTTTGTCCGATCAGTTGAAGGCGTCTCTTTTGAAATATGCCTACAACGCCACCGACGGGTGCTTCTATGATTCGCTCAGCAGCTCCTTTACTCCCACGCAGCATTGCTCCACCCACGCTACTGCCTATGCCCTTTGCTACGGCGTATACGACAGCCAAGCCATGGCAGATAAAATGGCAAGCTTTGTGTACGGCAAGTGCGAAAAACAGTTTGTAGGCAGCGTGTATTTTACCTATTTCATTCTCAAGGGACTGTATAACAGCGGTCACGGCGACAAGGCCGAGGCGTTGATGACCATTCCCACGGTGGGCACCAATTTAAAAACCTTTGCCACCCTGCTGGACGATCTGCAATGCACCATCACCCCCGAAGCCTGGGGCATTCAATGGAAAAGCAATATGACCTTCTCTCATCCTTGGGGCGCCGCGCCCGGCTGTTCCATTGTGCAGGGAATGTTCGGTATCAACCCCACCTCGGCAGGCTTCCATACCTTTGACGTGAAGCTCCAACCGGGGGTCGTCAAGTCGGCAGGGGTGGTTACTGCCACCGTGCAGGGCAAGATCGGCGTCACCTATACCGCCACCGATAAGGCTTTCACCGCTAAGGTGAACATTCCTGCCAATACCACCGCGCGGGTGTATCTGCCCAGCACCGATACCGCCCACAAACTGTTTGTGGACGGCACCGAAACCGCCGCTACCCGCCAAGGCGAATGGCTGATGGTCTCCCTTGGCTCGGGTAACTATACGCTGGTGGCAAGCGCCACCGCGCCCGCACCCACCGACGATTCCGACGAGCAAGCCGCCGATAAGGTGATTGCTTTGATCGATGCCATTCCCCGACCGGTGACCCTTGCCGATAAGCAAACGGTAGAAGCCGCCGCCGCGGCATATGATGCCCTTACCCCCACCCAACAGCTGTTGGTGACCAACGCCGATCTTCTGGCGGATGCCAAAGAAACCCTTGCCGATCTGATCGCCGCCGATAGGGTAGAGGCGCAAATCAACGCCCTGCCTTCGGTGATCACTCTGAACAACGGGGAAGAAATCGCCGCCGCTCGTAAGGCATACGATGCCCTTACCGATTCCCAACAAAAAGCGGTAACCAATCTTGCCAAATTACAGCAGGCCGAGCGGGATTACCGCGCTCTCACCGGCGACGATGGCACTGCGGCGGTGCAATCGGTCATCGATAAGATCGACGCTCTGCCCCAAACGGTGACCTATGAGCATAAAGAGATCATCGACGATGCTCGTGCGGCATACAATGGGCTTTCCTCCGATCTGCAGGCGCGGGTGACCAATCTTGCCAAGCTGGTGGCCGCCGAGCAAGCCTATGAGCAGGTGCTGGCCGACAAAGCCGTTGCCGAAAAGGTGGTTGCCAGAATCAATGCCCTGCCCGAGCCTACCATTAAGCTTCATCGGGCGGTGATCGAGCAGGCACGGGCGGAATATGAAGCCTTGTCTGATTTCCAAAAAGGCTTCGTCACCAATCTGGAGAAGCTGGAACGGGTAGAAAAAGCCTTGGCTGAGCTGTTAAAACCCGATTGCCTCTACGGCGACGTGGATGCAAGCGGCAAGCCTGATTCCAACGATGCTCTCACGGTGCTGAAAAGCGTGGTGGGCAAGGTAACGCTCACCGCCGCTCAGACAACCGCCGCCGACGTGAACGGGGATAAAACCGTCAACGCCGCCGACGCATTGCTGATTTTGCAATTCGTGGTGGGTAAGATTCAAAAATTCCCCGTGGAACAATAGATTTTTCTCCTCCGCTTTGCCGCGGGGGAGTTTTTTTGCCAAAAATGGTTGACAATCCCGCTTGGGTGTGTTATAACAATGTGGAAAACCGCATAAGAAAATCAGCAGGGGTGCTTAAACCGATGAAGTCGACCGTCGGTTGGGCTGAGATGGAACAAATTTTCCGAACCCTTTAACCTGAAACGGATAATACCGGCGTAGGAAGCGTGATCACAATCTGTTTACTCAGACCGCAGCCGATTTTCCGGTTGCGGTTTTACTTTTGAGGTAATAAGACGGCTCAAAACCGCCGAAAAGAGGCATATTTTGGTTCTTTTCACCCGTGACGATTTTGAAATGCACAAAGCATTCCTGCAATCGCCTCGGGCAAAAATCCCACAAAATACTCTCTCTTTTCGCTGCGATTTTTCACCGCCCTATCACTTCATTTCGAGGGAACAAGACGGTTCAAAGCAACGGAAAAGGTATGCTTGGTTTTTTACCTGAAGATTTGAATACACAAAGTATTCCTGCAATCGCCTCGGGCAAAAATCCCACAAAATACTCTCTCTTTTCGTTGCGATTTTTCACCGCCATATCGCCTTGAATCTTGTAAACAAAGATTGTGAAAACGGAGGATTTCTTATGAAACAAACCAAAACCCGCACCTTGGTGGAATGCGCCATTTTGATTGCCATTGCCACGGTGCTCAGTCTGTTTAAACTGTTGGATCTGCCTTACGGCGGCTCCATTACCCTTGCTTCTATGCTGCCCATTGTTTTGCTCAGCTACCGTCATGGCCTTGTTTGGGGGCTGGCAAGCGGCGTGGTATACGGCGGCATTCAGCAATTGCTGGGACTCAACACCCTTTCTTGGGTGACCACCTGGCAATCCATTTTGGCGGTAATTCTGCTTGACTACGTGGTGGCCTTCGCCGGCACGGGCTTGGGCGGCGTGTTCCGCAAAGGCGTGAAAAATCAAGCAGTCGCCCTGTCACTGGGCACGCTGCTCGCCTGCGTGCTGCGGTATGTCTGCCACGTGATTTCGGGCTGTACCGTGTGGGCAGGACTGTCCATTCCCACCTCGGCGGCGCTTCTTTACTCCTTTGGCTATAACGCCACCTATATGATTCCCGAAACCATTGTTACCGTGGCGGCGGCCTACTATCTGGGGAGTGTGCTGGATTTCCGCAAGGCACAGCCCACTCGCTTGGAAAAGCCCCAACAAACGGGCAAGCCCATCTTTGGATGGATCGCCGGATTGCTGGTGGCAGGCGGACTCATTTTTGATGCCGTGGCGGTGTTTTCCAAACTGCAAAACGCCGAAACAGGGGACTTTATGATTACGGGACTTGCCGATGTGGCGTGGATGCCCGTGATTGCGGTGACCGCAGGCTGTCTGCTGGTGGCAGGCGTGCTGATGGTCGTCAAGAAAAAAACGGCAAAATAAGGATGATGTGAATTGAAACGGTGTATCATCGTAGGCGCAGGCAGTCTGTATGAAGGGGATCTGCCCGTACAAAAAGAGGAGGGCGATCTGCTCATCGCCGCCGACGGCGGCTATTTGCCCCTAACGCAGTCGGGTGCGACTCCCGATCTGCTCATCGGGGACTTTGACTCGATGGTGCGTCCCCAAACCGAGTGCGAGATCATCACCCTGCCCATCGAAAAAGACGACACCGATCTGGTCTATGCCGTGAAAGAGGGCTTTGCCCGCGGCTATCGGGAGTTCGTGCTCTACGGCGGTCTGGGAGGCAAACGGCTGTCCCACACCCTTGCCAACCTGCAACTTTTGGCATATATCAAGCAGCAGGGGGGCAACGGGGTGCTGATGGGCGGCAAAACCCGTGTGCTGTTGTTGCACAACGAGACGGCGACGCTGCAAGCGGCCAAGGGCGCCCATTGCTCTCTTATGGCCTACGATGCCACCGCTGCCGTGTGGGCAACGGGATTGTATTATCCCCTGCAAAACACGACTCTTTCCAACCGATTCCCCTTGGGTGTGAGCAATCATTTCATCCATGATACCGTCACCCTGCAGGTGGACGGCACCCTCATCGCGATAATTGAAGAATAAAAACACCCCCGCCTTAAGCGGGGGTTGTGTTTTGGGTGGAATGTGTGGTATGATAGGGCAGGGGGGCGACACCATGACCACAGCACAACAGATCATTGACTATTGCAAGACTTTTCCTGATGTAGTGGAGGACTATCCCTTTGACGACGAGACGGTGGCTATGCGCCACAAGCGGGGACAACGGCGGATCTTTGCGCTGATCATGCGCCATCAGGGCGGGATTTGGGTCAACGTGAAGAATCAACCCGGCTGGTGCGATTTTTGGCGGGAACAATACCCCGACGGCGTGGTGCCTGCCTATCATATGAATAAGCAGCATTGGAACTCCATTATTTTGGGGCGAGGTGTGCCCCGTGAGCATATGGAGCAGATGATCGAGGAGAGTTATCTGCTGACTCGGCGGTAATTTCCTTACATTATAATATATAAGCGGCGAGGGCGTGGGCATCAAAGGTGCAGCGCCCTCCTGTTTTGTTTTTGGGGGAGGAGCGCGGTTCCGTTTATGTGACGGTTCGGGGATTCACCTACGTTAGAATTTGTAGGGGATGGCGCCCACGACATCCCGTAAAAAAATAAAAGCAGCCCCGCCTCCCTTGTGTAAAGGGAGGTGGCACGGCGAAGCCGTGACGGAGGGATTGTTTTAAAACCCAACCTTACCACACAACATTGCGGGCGGTCGGGGACATCCGCCCCTACGAAACGGGATGTGGGTCATCCAAAAGGGGAGGGGACAGAGCCCCTCCCCTACGGACAATTACGGAAGGACGATTCGTGGTTGCGATCAATCGCAGACGTGGGTTGTCTGTGTTTTACGTTTATGTGACGTATTGCGTAGTGGTTTACAACAAAGATGTCGTTCTGAACCAAGTGAAGAATCTGCACTCCACGCTTTACGCGGTGCGGAGCAACCGCGGAAAACCCTGTATCTTTCCATAAAAGATTTAAAGCCTTTTTAAATTGACGGTGCTACACTAAAGATGACCCGACCGAACAGGCGTGGCCTATCATTACATAGATGGAGGAATCATTATGAAAAAAGCACTGGTTTTGTTGCTTGCGTTGCTGATCGTCCTTTCGGCGGTGACCGGTACGGCATTGGCTCGCAATCATCACGGGATTCGCTTTGAATTCGGAGAAGCATTCCACGGACAACACGACAAAGCCGAAACCCCCACCGATCTGCCCCGCGAAACCCCTACCGACCGTCCTGCTCAGGATGACGAGCATCGTCACGAGCAAGACAAGGAGCATCAAAAACCCCAAAAGCCCCAAAAACCCGATACCGCCACCGACGTGGTTACCGATACGGATGCGCAAACCGCCACCGACGTGAAAGAGGACGGCGTATGCGACAGCATTTTTGATGCGGTGGTGGCGCTGAAAAAACACGGCCATCACGGCAAGGATTTCCGCATTCCGCTGAACGACGACGTGATCAAGCTGATGGAAATGTGGATCGAGGATGCCAAGGTCTACTTCGGCTTTGTTCTGCGTGAAGACGGAGAACAGCAGGAGATCGCAATGGATGATATCACCGCCGCACCGCAGGAGATGAAGTTCATCACGCTGGGCGATAACGACGCCGACGGCGCAGTGACCGCAGGGGATGCTCTGAATATTTTGAAGCACATCGTCAACAAGGCTCCTATGAAGCACGAGGGGCGTCAGATCCTCAGCGATATGAACGAGGATGACGTTATTGCCGCCGACGATGCTCTGTGCGTGCTGAAGAAAGTGGTTGGGAAATCTTTCTAAGTCATATATAAGAGAACAGACCGTTTGGAAAATCAAACGGTCTGTTGTTTTATTTAGGGTTTTTCATCAATTCCGAGTAGCCATAATGGTGATGCTTTTAATGCGCGAGAAAGTTCACGTAATTCATAGTCGGCTACAAAACGAGTACCAATCTCTATACGGGAGATGCTGTCTCTCTCAATATTGATGCCCCGCACCTGTAATCGTGCCGCCAATTCACTTTGAGTCAATCGTAAACGGCAACGGGCTTCATGGATTCGCTCGCCGCAAATATTCTTTTTGCCATTATAATCGTATATCTTCATCACTATCATCCAGACATTTTTATTTTCTACTTTGACGGTAGCATATTCAAACGACGCAAACGTGTTAAAGATAAGAAAAATTCTTGACATTGTCATATAATGGTGCTAAAATGTGTTAAAGATAAGAATAAAGACGGCTTGGCAAGAACCTTGTTCGGCTGATCTTATGAAAAAAGGAGAAGAAATATGGAGTATTTGAAGAAAGTCCGAGATTTTTTGATTGATTACTACAAAAAAATCGCAATTGTTTTGGCAATCGCCTGCGTTGTTTTTTCGGTGTTGGCGGTGATCCCTGCTGCAACGTTTGATTATAATAGTTGGGAAATCGTTGACGAACAATTGCATGATGCGTTTGGTGATGTAGCCACAGAAAAGGCGGTAGCAGGGATGTATGGTAACGACGACAAGGTAGAGCAACTGCAAGAAGAATCCGAAAAAATCCTTGTTTTAATATTTCGGAATGATAGCATAAAAGACGATATGCAAGATACGGTTCGCAACTGGGGGATTGTAGCCGGTGTTTGCGCAGTAGGTGCGATTTCGTTGTTTATTTATGGCAAGAAAGTAACCGAAAGTGGAAATCAGCCCGAAACCACAATCGACCAAGAGGATTAAAAAGTGGTTGAGAAATTCAGCGATTCCCTTACATTATAATATATATTATATCAACATAGCACGCTGTTGGAGTTGACGGCGTGCTTTTTCTATAAAATCCCTATATTTTGTGGTTTACATAACCGCTCACCACAAGACGAAAAAATTTTTCAAAAAAATGAAAAAAATGCTTGCAATTGGCGGTTTTCTGTGATATTATGTGTAGGCATTATGTGTACCACTATGCGTGGGACTATGTGCAGATATGCGTTGATGTGATAGGTGGCTACCCTTGAGGTAGGGAATTATCACGGAGTATGTCCGATTTTAAACCGGGCGACAGGTTACCCTGTGTGCGGTGTGGCGAACTCACGAGCCGGCACTGCGCAATTGGCGTTTTGACACCCCGGAATTGGTTTTTTCCATGAAATCAATTTCGGTTTTTCAACGGATGGGCACGGAACACACGGGTCTGTGTACGAATCCTGCGAAAAACAAAACGTCGCCCGCCAACTTGGCTGTTACAAATAATAATGCGAAACGCTGGTAGCAGTCACATTTTAAGGAGGCGAAAATTCACATGGCAGCAAAAGAAAAAATTCGTATCAGACTGAAGGGTTACGATCACAAGCTGGTGGATCAATCGGCAGAAAAGATCGTTGAAACTGCAAAGCGTACCGGTGCCAGAGTATCCGGCCCTGTACCGCTCCCCACCGAAAAGGAAGTTGTTACTATCCTGCGTGCAGTTCACAAATACAAAGACTCCCGCGAACAGTTTGAAATGCGCACTCACAAGCGTCTGATCGACATTCTCCGTCCTTCCAACAAGACGGTGGAAGCATTGATGGGCCTTGAACTCCCTGCAGGCGTGGAAATCGAAATTAAACTGTAAATCGTTTTCACAAATGTTGAGAGGTCACGTTGGCAGAAACGAACCGTGAACGTTTCGGTCAACCAATAACCATAGGAGGTTAAGATAATGAAAAAAGCAATCATCGGTAAAAAGATTGGCATGACCCAACTTTTTGACGAGCGGGGCAACGTTGTTCCCGTAACCGCAGTTGAAGCCGGTCCCTGCGTGGTGACTCAGGTCAAGACTGTTGAAAACGACGGCTACAAGGCATTCCAGTTCGGCTTTGGCGAAATGAAAGCCAGCAAAGTGAACAAGCCCATGGCCGGTCACTTTAAAAAGAATGATGTAGCTCCCAAGAAAGTTCTTCGCGAATTCCGTCTGGAAGGCGACCTGAACGTAGGTGACATCATCAAGGTTGACACCTTTGCCGAAGGCGAAGCTGTTGACGTAGCGGGTATCAGCAAAGGTAAAGGTACCGCAGGCGTTATCAAACGCTGGAACTTTGCCCGTCTGAAAGAAACCCACGGTACCGGCCCTGTACATCGTCACGCCGGTTCCCAAGGCGCTTGCTCTTCTCCCTCTCGCGTATTTAAAGGTACCAAAGGTGCCGGTCGCATGGGTTGCGAAAGAGTAACCGTTCAAAATCTTGAAATCATCAAGATCGACGTAGAAAACAACATTATCGCTATCAAAGGTGCCATCCCCGGTCCCAAAGGCGGCATCGTGATGATCGCCGATAGCGTGAAAGCTTAAGGGAAGGAGAGAGTAAACTATGCCTAAGGTACAAGTTGTTGATATGGCCGGCAAAGCTACCGGTGAAATCGAACTGAACGATTCCATCTTCGGAATCGAACCCAACGAAAAGGCCATGCATCTGGCTGTGGTTAACTATCTGGCTAACCAACGTCAAGGCACCCAATCCGCTCTGACCCGTGCAGAAGTTGCCGGCGGCGGCAAAAAACCCTGGCGTCAAAAAGGTACCGGTCACGCCCGTCAAGGCTCCACCCGTGCCGTTCAATGGACCCACGGCGGTATCGCTTTCGCTCCCAAGCCCCGCGACTATCGTCTGTCTCTGAACAAAAAGGTTCGCCGTTTGGCTCTGCTGTCTGCTCTGTCCGACAAAGTGGCAAACGAATCCTTGATCGTTCTGGACGCTATGACTCTGGAATCCTACAAAACCAAGACCGTTGCCCAAACTCTGGCTAACATCGGCGCTGACAAAAAGGCTCTGGTTGTTTATGCTGACGCTGACAAGGTTCTGGTTAACAGCACTCGCAACATTGCGGGCGTAAAGGTTGCCGGTGTAAACACCATCAACACTTACGACATTCTGAACGCTGACAAATTGGTCATCGTGAAAGACGCTGTAGCAAAACTTGAGGAGGTATATGCATAATGAAAGCTGCTCAAGAAATTATTCTGGCTCCCGTCATCACTGAAAAGAGCATGGCCGGCGCCCGCGACCAAAAGAAGTTTACCTTCAAGGTTGCTAAAGATGCTAACAAAATCGAAATCGCGAAAGCGGTCGAAGAACTGTTCAAAGTAAAAGTAGCAAAGGTCAACACCATCCACGTTCGTGGCCAACAACGCCGTTACGGCCGTTTCGAAGGCTACACCGCTTCCTGGAAAAAGGCTGTTGTTACCCTGACTGCCGACTCTAAGAACATTGAATTCTTCGAAGGCATGATGTAAGAAAAGGAGAGTGAAGAGAAATGGCTATTAAGCATTATAAACCGACTACTCCCGGTCGCCGTGGCATGTCGGTGGTTGATTATTCCGAACTTTCCAAGGTCGCTCCCGAGCGCAGCCTGCTGGTGCCTCTGAAGAAAAACTCCGGCCGTAACTCTTATGGCCGCATCACCGTTCGTCATCGTGGCGGCGGTAACCGCAGAAAGTATCGTTTGATCGACTTCAAACGTGACAAGGCTCAAATCCCCGCAACCGTTTTGACCATTGAGTACGATCCCAACCGTACCGCTAACATCGCTCTGCTGCAATATGAAGACGGTGAAAAGCGCTACATCATCGCTCCTCAAGGTTTGAAGGTTGGCGATAAGGTAGTCAGCGGCGAAGGTGCCGACATTGTTGCCGGTAACGCTCTGCCCCTGTCTGCTATCCCCACCGGTACTTTCATCCACAACGTGGAACTGTATCCCGGTAAGGGTGCTCAATTGGCTCGTGCCGGCGGTTGCATGGCTCAGCTGATGGGCAAAGAAGGCAGCAAACACGCCCTGATCCGTCTTCCCTCCGGCGAAATGCGTTACGTTCCTGTAAACTGCATGGCTACCATCGGTCAAGTTGGTAACATCGACCACAGCAACGTAAACGTAGGTAAAGCCGGTAAGAAACGTCACATGGGTTGGAGACCTACCGTTCGCGGTTCTGTCATGAACCCCTGCGATCACCCCCACGGTGGTGGTGAAGGTAAATCTCCCATCGGTCGTTCCGGTCCTGTTACTCCCTGGGGTAAACCTGCTCTGGGTTACAAGACCCGCAAACATCACAAGAGCTCCGACAAGCTGATCGTTAAGCGTCGGAATTCCAAGTAGTGGACGAAAGGAGCTATTATCATGAGTAGAAGTACTAAAAAAGGACCTTTTGTTCAACCTGTCCTGCTGAAACGCGTAAAAGAAATGAACGCCGCAGGCGAAAAACGGGTTCTTAAAACATGGAGCCGTTCTTCCACCATTTTCCCGGACTTTGTCGGCCACACCTTTGCGGTGCATGACGGTCGCAAACACGTTCCGGTATATGTAACCGAAGATATGGTTGGTCACAAGCTGGGCGAGTTCGCTCCCACCAGAACCTTCCGTGGCCACGCCGGTTCCAAAACCAGCAACAACGGTAAATAGGCGAAAGGAGAGTATTGACTATGGAAGCAAAGGCAATCGCGAAATATGTCCGCATCTCGCCCCGTAAGGTGCAAATCGTGCTGGACCTGATTCGTAATCAGCCGGTTGACAAGGCCATGGCGATTCTCCGCCACACACCCAAAGCTGCGTGTGAATGCCTTGAAAAACTGCTTAAATCGGCAATCGCAAATGCCGAAAACAATCACGATATGGATGGTAAAAACCTGTACGTAGCAGAATGCTTCGCTACCGCAGGCCCCACCCTGAAACGGTTCCGCCCCCGTGCCCAAGGCCGTGGCTACCGTGTTCTGAAGAGAACCTCTCACATCACTCTGGTTCTCAAAGAAGCCGAATAATCAAGGAGGAGGTATTTAGTATGGGACAGAAAGTAAATCCCCACGGTCTGCGTGTGGGTGTTATCAAAAACTGGGATTCCCGCTGGTTCGCCAAAGATAACGTATTCGGCGATACCCTGGTCGAGGACTACAAGCTTCGCAATTACCTCTTGAAGCTCCTTGAACCCGCCGGCGTTCCCAAGGTAGAAATCGAACGTGACGCTTCTCGTGTTCGCATTTTCATCCACTGCGCCAAGCCCGGTATCGTAATCGGCCGCGGCGGTGCAGAAATCGACAAGTTGAAAGAAACTTGCCAAAAAATGTTGGGCCGTCCTGTGGTCATCAACATTGTTGAAATCAAAAACCCCGACCTGAATGCTCAATTGGTTGCTGCCAGCGTTGCCGCTCAATTGGAAAAACGCGCTTCGTTCCGTCGCGCTATGAAAATGTCCATCGGTCGTGCCATGAAATTCGGCGCCCGCGGCATTAAGATTCAGGTGTCCGGTCGTTTGGGCGGTGCTGAAATCGCCCGTAGCGAAACCTATCATGAAGGCACCATTCCCCTGCAAACCCTGCGTGCCGACATCGACTACGGTTTTGCCGAAGCCAAAACCACCTACGGCCGCATCGGCGTCAAGGTTTGGCTGTATAACGGCGAAGTTCTTCGTGACAACCGCCGTCCCGCTAAGAAGGAAGGAGGGGCTCGCTAATGTTATTGCCTAAACGTGTTAAATACCGCAGAGTGCATCGCGGTCGCTTGAAAGGCAAAGCCATGCGCGGTAACACCGTGACCTACGGTGAATTTGGTCTGCAGGCTACTGAGCCCGCCTGGATCACTTCGAACCAAATCGAAGCCGCTCGTATTGCTATGACCCGTTATACCAAACGTGCCGGTCAAGTTTGGATCAAAATCTTCCCCGACAAGCCCATTACCGAAAAGCCCGCTGAAACCCGCATGGGTTCCGGTAAAGGTTCTCCGGAATATTGGGTAGCCGTGGTTAAACCCGGTCGTGTAATGTTTGAAATCGGCGGCATTGAAGAAGCACAAGCCAGAGAGGCTATGCGTCTGGCTGCCAATAAACTTCCGATCAAATGCAAATTCGTAAAAAAAGAGAATGGTGGTGAGTAACTGTGAGAGCAAATGATTTGAGAGAAAAAAGCGCTGAAAAACTGAATGAAGAGCTGGCTTCTTTGAAACAGGAACTCTTCCAGTTGCGTTTCCAACTTGCAATTAACCAATTGGAAAACCCCATGCGCATTAAGGCTGTAAAGAAAGACATTGCCCGTGTGAAAACCGTTCTGCGGGAAAATGAAATCAAGGCCGCTAATGGAACGGAGGTACAATAATGAGCGAAAGAAATCTGCGTAAAACCCGTACCGGTATCGTTGCCAGCAACAAAATGGAAAAAACCGTTGTGGTTGCTGTTCAAGATAACGTAAAACATCCGCTTTACAACAAAATCGTAAAGCGTACCGTGAAATTTAAAGCTCATGATGAAGAAAATGCCTGCAACATCGGCGACCGTGTTCTGATTATGGAAACCCGCCCCATGTCCAAAGACAAGAGATGGCGCGTGGTTGAAATCATCGAAAAGGCGAAGTAAAGGAGGAAACCACTGTGATACAACAACAGAGTTACCTCAAAGTAGCCGACAACACCGGAGCAAAGGAACTTATGTGTATCCGTGTTCTGGGCGGTTCCGGCCGGAGGTATGCCAACATCGGCGACGTAGTAGTTGCCAGCGTTAAAAAGGCTGCTCCCGGCGGTATGGTTAAAAAAGGCGACGTTGTAAAAGCCGTTGTCGTTCGTACCGCTAAGGGCGTTCATCGTGCAGATGGTACTTACATCCGTTTCGACGAAAACGCAGCTGTTATTATCCGTGAAGACAAAAACCCGAGAGGCACCCGTATCTTTGGACCGGTGGCCCGTGAGCTCCGTGATAAGGATTATCTGAAGATCCTGTCTCTGGCTCCCGAAGTGCTTTAAGGGAGGTACACGAACATGAATAAAATGCACATCAAAACCGGCGATACGGTTATGATTTTGTCCGGTAAAGACAAGGGCAAGACCGGTAAAGTACTGGAAGTAAGCCCCTCTGAAGGCAAAGTAATCGTAGAAGGCCGCAACATTGCAACCAAGCACCTGAAAGGCCGCAAGCCCGGCGATCCTGCCGGCCTTGTAAAAGCAGAAGCTGCTATGCACGCTTGCAAAGTAGTTTGTGTTTGCCCCAAATGCGGTAAACCCACTCGTATTGCTGCTAAAGTATACGAAGATGGCAAAAAAGACCGTATGTGTGCTAAATGCAAGGAAATCTTTTAAGGGAGGGCGTATTTAAATGGCAAGATTACAAGAAACTTACAAAAAAGACGTCGCTCCGGCTCTGATGACCAAATTCGGTTACAAGAGTGTTATGCAAATTCCGAAGCTGGATAAAGTGGTAATCAACGTTGGCGCCGGCGAAGCCCGCGACAATGCCAAGGTTATTGATGCGATCTTAAACGACCTGTCTCAAATCACCGGTCAAAAAGCCGTGGTTTGCAAAGCTCGTAAATCGGTTGCAAACTTTAAACTTCGTGAAGGCATGAACATCGGTGCCAAGGTAACCCTGCGGGGCGAAAGAATGTACGAATTCGTTGACCGTCTGTTCAACATCGCACTTCCCCGCGTGCGTGACTTCCGTGGGATCAATGCCAACTCTTTCGACGGCCGTGGTAACTACTCCATGGGTCTGAAAGAACAATTGATCTTCCCGGAAATCAGCTACGATAAGATCGATAAGATCCGCGGTATGGATATCTGCTTTGTTACCACCGCACAAACCGACGAAGAAGCCCGTGAGCTGCTGACATTGCTCGGTGCTCCGTTTGCGAAATAAGGGGAGGGAAGTTAAATGGCAAAAACATCCAAAAAGGTAAGTCAAGCAAGACCTGCCAAGTTTTCAACCAGAGCGTACAACCGTTGCAAGATCTGCGGTCGTCCCCATGCCTATCTCCGTAAATACGGTATCTGCCGTATCTGCTTCCGCGAACTGGCTTACAAAGGCCAGATTCCCGGCGTGAAAAAGGCAAGCTGGTAAGCTTCTCACCAATTATTATTGCAAGATTAAAGGAGGATAAACGGTATGCAAATCACCGATACCATTGCCGATATGCTCACCAGAATTCGCAATGCGAACTCTGCTAAGCATGATTCGGTGGACGTACCCGCTTCCAACATGAAGAAGACCATCGCTCAGATTCTTGTGGATGAAGGTTACGTGAAAAGCTTCCAAGTTATTGACGACGGGAAGCAAGGCGTTATCCGTTTGACGCTGAAATACAACGCTGGCAAGACCCCCGCTATTACGGGTCTGCGTCGTGTCAGCAAACCCGGTCTTCGCATCTATGCAAGCTGCGAAGAACTGCCCAAGGTTATGAAAGGCCTTGGTATCGCTATCATCTCCACCTCCAAAGGTGTAATGACCGACAAACTGGCCCGCAAAGAAAACGTTGGCGGCGAAGTTTTGGCATTTGTTTGGTAAGGGGGTGCAGGAAAGATGTCTCGTATTGGTAAGAAACCCGTAGAGATCCCCGCCGGTGTTGAAGTCAAGTTGGACGGCAACAAGGTGATCGTGAAAGGTGCTAAAGGTACTTTGGAACACACCGTGGTAGGCGAGATCAAAGTGGCAATTGAAGGTAATGAAGTAATCGTTACCCGTCCCAACGACGAAAAAGAAAATCGTTCCCTGCACGGCCTGACCCGTACTTTGATCGCTAACATGATCGAAGGCGTAAGCAAAGGCTACACCAAGGAGCTGGATGTTGTAGGTGTTGGTTACCGTGTTGCCAAACAAGGCAAAGATCTGGTAATGAACCTGGGCTTCTCCCACCAAGTGGTAATGCCCGAAACCGATGGTATTTCCATCGAAGTTCCCAACCCCAACAAAATCATCATTTCGGGTGCCGACAAGCAGGCTGTAGGTCAGTTCGCAGCCGAGGTCCGCAAAAAGAGACCCCCCGAACCCTATAAGGGCAAAGGTATCCGCTATGTTGACGAAGTGGTTCGTCGCAAAGAGGGTAAAGCCGGTAAGGGCGCATAAAGGTAAAGGAGTAGTAAAACTATGGTTAACAGACCTGATACTAAAAAAGCTCGCGCAATTCGCCATAAGAGAGTTCGCGGCAAGATCAGCGGCACTGCTGATTGCCCCCGTTTGTGTGTTTTCCGCTCCCTTGCCAACATTAGCGCACAGGTAATCGACGACGTTAAGGGTGTTACTTTGGCAGCCGCTTCCAGCCAAGAAAAAGATTTTGGCATGTACGGCGGTAACAAAGAAGCTGCGAAAAAGGTTGGTCTGCTGGTAGCCCAGCGTGCCAAGGCAGCCGGTATTGACACCGTAGTGTTCGATCGTGGCGGTAACATTTATCACGGCCGTGTTCAAGAACTGGCCGATGGCGCCCGTGAGGGCGGCCTGCAATTCTAAGAAGGAGGAGAACAGTTATGGCTAACATTATTGACGCATCTACCCTGGATTTGACCGAACGCGTTATTAAGATCAACCGCGTATCGAAAACGGTCAAAGGCGGTCGTATTATGAAGTTCTCCGCCATCGTTGTTGTTGGTGACGGCAACGGCATCGTAGGAATCGGTACCGGTAAGGCCGGCGAAGTTCCCGATGCCATCCGCAAAGGCATTGAAGATGCCAAGAAAAACCTGATCAAGGTTTCTCTGCGTGGTACCACCATTCCTCACGAAGTAATCGGCGCTTATGACGCCGGCCGTGTACTTCTGAAACCCGCTGCTCCCGGTACCGGTGTTATCGCCGGCGGCGCTGTACGTGCCATTCTGGAAACTGTGGGCGTGAAGGATATTCGTACCAAAGCTCTGCGTTCCAACAACGCTTGCACCGTGGCTCGCGCTACCATGCAAGGCCTCGCTTCTCTGCGTGACGCCGAACAAGTAGCCGCTACCCGTGGCAAGACCGTAAAAGAAATTTTAGGTTAAGGAGGCAGCAAAGATGGCTAAAAAATCTGAGGCTGCAAGCCTTAAAATCACACTGAAAAAGAGCTTGATTGGCTCTAACAGCAAACAAATCGCCAACGCTGCGGCTTTGGGCCTGCACAAAACCGGCGACGTTGCTGTTCAACCGGATTGCCCCCAAACAAAAGGTAAGATCGCTAAGATCAGCCACCTTGTTGAGGTAACCGAAGCGTAAAATAAGGAGGTGCAAGTATGAAACTGCATGAACTTTCTCCCTCTTACGGTGCCAATAAAGCTTCCAAACGTATTGGTCGCGGTCCTGCATCCGGTCAAGGTAAAACGGCAGGTAAGGGTCACAAAGGTCAAAAAGCTCGTTCCGGCGGCGGTGTCCGCATCGGTTTCGAAGGCGGCCAAATGCCCTTGCAACGTCGTATTCCCAAAAGAGGTTTCAACAACATTTTCGCAACCAAATATGCCATTGTTAATGTAGCAGATCTTGACAAATTCGAAAACGGCTCAGTCGTCGACACCGAAGCTTTGAAAGCCGCCGGTCTGGTTAAAAAGACCTTGGACGGTGTTAAAGTTTTGGGACATGGCGAAATTAGCAAAAACCTGACCGTTAAGGCCGCTGCCTTCTCTGCGTCAGCCAAAGCTAAAATTGAGGCTGCCGGCGGAAAGGCTGAGGTGATGTAAGGTGCAATTATTCGAAACGATTCGTAACGGTTGGAAATTGGTTGACCTTCGGAAAAAGATCTTCTTCACTGTGATGATGATCATCTTGTTCCGTATCGGCTCCTTTATTCCCGCCCCCTTCATCGACGCGCAAGCTCTGGCCGCATCCTTCTCTACTACCGCACAAGACACCGCAACTACTTTGTTTAGTTACCTGTCCTTGCTCACCGGTGGTGCGTTGGAATACGGCGCCATCTTCGCAATGGGTGTTACCCCCTACATCAACAGCTCCATTATTATGCAGCTGTTGACCGTAGCCATCCCCGCTTTGGAACGTATTTCTAAAGAAGGCGAAGAAGGCCGCAAAAAAATCGCTAAGTACACTCGTTTTTGTACCGTCATCCTGGCTTTGCTGCAAGGTACCGCTTATTATTTCTATATGAGAAATTATAAGTTCCTGGTATACGGCTCCGAAGCTGCTTGGTGGGCAGAGATCTTCTCGGCTGTGGTCATTATTCTGTGCTTCACCGCCGGTTCTGCCTTGATCATGTGGATGGGTGAACAAATTGACGAAAAGGGTATCGGCAACGGTATCTCCATCATCTTGTTCGCCGGTATCATCTCCCGCGGTCCCGCCGCCTTTGCCAGTTTGTATAGCCAAATCATTCAAGGCAAATGGATCGCCGTGGCTGTGATCTGTGTACTGTTCTTGCTCATCGTAGCATTCGTAGTATTTATGACGGCTGCCGAGCGTAGAATCCCCGTTCAATATGCCAAAAAAGTTGTGGGCCGCAAAATGTACGGCGGTCAAAACACCCACCTGCCCATTCAGGTCAATATGGCCGGTGTTTTGCCTATCATCTTCGCCAGCTCCATTTTGTCCATCCCCAGCACCATTCTGGCATTTATGGGCAACGCAAAAGAATCCTGGTTCACCAAGATTCTGGGCTTGTTCTCTTATGATCAACCCTTCTACGTTGTTCTGTACCTGTTGCTGATTGTATTCTTTGCTTACTTCTACGTAACCATCCAATACAATCCCGTAGAAATGGCCAACAACCTGCGCAAGAACTCCGGTGTGATCCCCGGTATTCGTCCCGGTCGTCCCACTTCTGACTTCATCAGCAAGGTTATCTCTAAGATCACCTTGGTGGGCGCCATCTTCTTGGGCGTTATGGCTGTTCTGCCCATCATTGCCGGTTACTTTGGCAACATCAACGTATCCTTGGGCGGTACCTCCATCCTGATTCTGGTTGGTGTAGCACTGGATACTGTGAAGTCCATCGAATCGCAAATGATGATGCGTTACTACAAAGGCTTCTTGGATTAATCTGAGAGCTCTGCTCGATCCTGCGGGGCACACGCCCCGCGCGGGATCGGCAATAAAGGAGGAAATTAGGATGAATTTGATTCTATTCGGTCCTCCGGGTGCCGGCAAAGGCACTCAGGCTGAGATTTTGAAGGAACGGTTTTCCATTCCCACCATCTCCACCGGCAACATGATTCGGGAGGCCATTAAAAACGGCACCGAATTGGGCAAAAAGGCCAAAGCCATTATTGACGGCGGCAATTTGCTGGACGATGACACCGTGGTGGCTATGATCAAGGAACGGTTGGCACAGCCCGACTGCGCCAAGGGATTCATTTTAGACGGATTCCCTCGCACCATTCCTCAGGCCGAAGCGTTGGACGCCATGGGCGTTGTCATTGATGCCGCGGTGGAAATTACGCTGGCTGACGAGAAAATCGTTGCCCGTATGTCCGGCAGACGAACCTGCCCCGGTTGCGGCAACTCCTATCACACCCTGTATAAACAACCCAAAGCGGAAGGCATCTGCGACGGTTGCGGAACAGCCCTTGTGATTCGGGATGACGATAAGCCCGAAACCGTGCTGGAACGTTTGCGGGTCTATCACCGCCAGACGGCACCTTTGTCTGCATATTATGAGGCAAAAGGCTTGCGCCGCGTGGTGGAAGGGCAAGAGGAACTGGCTGACACCACCGCTTTGATGATGAAAGCGGTTGAGGATTTAGCATGATCGTTCTGAAAACCTCGCACGAATTATCTATGATGAAGGCCGCCTGTCAGCTTTCGGCTCAGGCGCTTCAGATAGCAGGAGAAGCGGTAAAACCCGGTGTTTCCACTTGGGAGATCGACAAGATCGCCCACGATTATATTGTGAAACACGGCGGCCGACCCAACTTTTTGGGTTACGCGGGCTATCCTGCCACAGCGTGCATATCAGTGAATCATCAGGTAATTCACGGCATTCCCTCGAAACAGGTGATCTTAAAGGAAGGCGACATTGTCAGCATTGACCTTGGCGCGGAACTGAACGGTTACCAAGGCGATAACGCCGCCACTTTTGCGGTGGGTGAAATATCACCCGAAGCACAGCGGCTGATGGATGTTACCGAACAAGCCCTTTATAAAGGCATTGAAGCGGCGATATCCGGCGGCAGAATCGGCGACATTTCGGCTGCGGTTCAGCAGCACGCCGAGGGAGCAGGCTTTTCGGTGGTGCGACAGTTTGTCGGCCACGGAATCGGCCAAAAACTCCATGAAGAACCTGAGGTACCCAACTTCGGCAAAGCCGGACGGGGGGTACGACTGATTCCCGGTATGACATTAGCCATTGAACCGATGATTAATATGGGTACACCCGATGTCCGCACGTTAAAAGACGGATGGACCGTGGAAACGGCTGACAAACAGCTGTCTGCCCATTTTGAACACACCATAGCCATTACGTCCAACGGACCGGTCATTCTGACCAGACCATAGGGGGAACGGGATATGGAACTTCAAATCGGTCTTGTGGTGTATTCACGGGCCGGTCGGGATCAAGGCGAGTTGATGGCGGTTGTGGGGCAAGAAGGGGATTTCCTTTTGCTGTGCAACGGCAAAGACCGACCTTTGGAACGACCGAAAAAGAAAAATCGTAAACACATTGGCCTGACAAATACCGTATTAGACAACGGCTCAATGTCAACGAACCGATCATTGCGACGAACACTGAAATCTTTTTCAGACGTCGCCCATGAAAATGGGATATGAGGGGGATACCAGTCTATGTCAAAACAAGATATGATCGAAGTAGAAGGTACCGTGCGCGAAGCACTGCCCAACACTGTATTTAAGGTGGAACTTCCCAACGGTCACATTATTACCGCCCATATTTCCGGTAAATTGCGCATGAACTTCATCCGCATTTTGCCCGGAGACAAAGTTACGGTCGAAATGTCGCCTTACGACCTGACCAAGGGCAGAATCACATGGCGATCCAAATAGCCGAAAGGCATACCATCTAGGAGGTAAAAACAATGAAAGTCAGACCTTCTGTCAAAAAGATTTGCGATAAATGCAAAGTCATCAAACGCAAGGGACGCATTATGGTAATTTGCGAAAACCCCAAGCATAAACAGCGTCAAGGTTAATCCTTGCAACACATTTTGGAGGTGCAATAGTCAATGGCACGTATTTCAGGTGTAGACCTGCCTCGTGAAAAACGGGTAGAAATCGGGCTGACCTACATTTATGGTATCGGCCCCAAAACAGCAAAAGATATTATTGCTGCTACCGGTGTAAATCCCGACACTCGTGTTAAGGATTTGACCGAAGACGATGTTGCAAAATTGCGTGAATACATCGACCATAACGTCACCGTAGAAGGTGACCTGCGTCGCGATGTAGCATTTGACATCAAACGGCTTATCGAAATTGGCTGCTATCGTGGCCTTCGTCATCGTAAAGGCCTGCCTGTTCGCGGTCAGCGTTCCAAAACCAACGCTCGTACCCGCAAAGGCCCCCGTAAGACGATAGCGAACAAGAAGAAGTAAGCAGGAGGGAAAATCATATGGCAATTAAGGGTAAAAAAACTACCACCCGTCGCCGCGATCGTAAAAATATTGAACGTGGCGCCGCCCATATCCAATCAACCTTCAACAACACCATCGTTACTCTTACCGACGTAAACGGTAACGCAATTTCCTGGGCTTCTGCCGGTGAAATGGGCTTCCGTGGTTCTCGTAAATCCACTCCCTTCGCCGCTCAAACCGCAGCCGAAACCGCTGCCAAAGCCGCTATGGAACATGGTTTGAAATATGTTGAAGTATACGTAAAAGGCCCCGGTTCCGGCCGTGAAGCTGCTATCCGCGCTTTGCAGGCTGCCGGTTTGGAAGTTACCATGATCAAAGACGTAACTCCCATTCCCCACAACGGATGCCGTCCGCCCAAACGTCGTCGTGTATAATTTGGAGGTGTAAAGGATATGGCAAGATATACCGGAGCAGTTTGTAGATTGTGCCGCCGTGAAGGCCAAAAGCTTTTCCTCAAAGGCGACAGATGCTACTCCAGCAAATGCTCGTTGGACCGCAGAGCTTATGCTCCCGGCCAACACGGTCAGAGCCGCAAAAAGGCTTCTGAATACGGCTTGCAACTTCGCATGAAGCAAAAAGCCAGAAGATATTATGGTGTACTGGAAGGCCAGTTCCATCATTATTTTGAAATTGCCGAACGGAAAACCGGCGTTACCGGTGAAAACTTGCTTCGCTTGTTGGAAAGCCGTTTGGACAACGTAGTTTATCGTTGCGGTTGGGCATCTTCCCGTGCGGAAGCTCGTCAATTGGTTGTTCACAACCACTTCACTGTAAACGGTAAAAAGGTAAATGTTCCGTCTTATCTGGTTAAGGCCGGCGACGTGATCGCAGTTAGCGAAAAGAGCCGTTCTTCCGAAAAGATCAAAGCGGTTGTAGAAGCTTGCGCTTCCCGTCCGAAGCCCGAATGGATCAGCGTTGCTGACAACATGGAGGCTAAGATCGTGAACCTGCCTACCCGTGAGCAAATCGATGTTCCCATCGAAGAACATCTGATCGTCGAGTTCTACAGCAAGTAATCTTGACACTATTTTGTTGCTCATATTTATTACAATTAAGGAGGGTTCTGAATGATAGAAATCGAGAAGCCCAGAATTGAAACCGAAGAATTGTCTGCCGACGGATCCTACGGTCGCTTTGTAGTAGAACCGCTGGAACGTGGTTACGGTACCACCCTTGGCAACAGCTTGCGCAGAGTTTTGCTCTCATCTTTGCCCGGCGTGGCGGCAACTGCGGTAAAATTCGATGGCGTAGTACATGAATTTTCCACTATCGATGGTGTCAAAGAAGATGTCACCGAAATCGTTTTGAATCTGAAAGGCCTGACCGCTAAAATTCACGGTGACGGCCCCAAGGTTGTGTATATTGAAGCCGAAGGTCCCTGCACGGTGACCGCTGCCGACATTAAGGCAGACAGCGAGGTTGAGATCCTCAACCCCGATATGCACATTGCTACTTTGTCTGAAAACGCCCGTTTCTTTATGGAACTGACGCTGGACAAAGGCCGCGGATATATTTCTGCAGAACGCAACAAACAGGACATCAGCACCATCGGCGTTATTCCCATGGACTCCATTTACACGCCGGTGAACAAGGTCAACTACACTGTTGACAACACCCGTGTAGGACAAATTACCGACTTCGATAAGCTGTCCTTGGAGGTCTGGACAAACGGAACCATTTCTGCTGAAGATGCGGTTTCGCTTGCTGCAAAAATCATCACAGAACACCTGAATCTGTTTGTTAACCTTTCGGCCGAAGGCGCAGGCGCCGACATTATGGTCGAAAAGGGTGATTCCGGCAAGGAAAAGGTTCTCGAAATGACCATTGAAGAATTGGATCTGTCGGTCCGTTCCTTCAATTGCCTGAAACGAGCCGGTATCAACACCGTGGAGGACTTGATCAATAAGACCGAGGACGACATGATGAAGGTTCGTAACTTGGGTCGCAAGTCGTTAGAAGAAGTGATCAACAAGCTCGCTTCTTTGGGCTTCACCCTTCGTAAAGAGGAACTTTAAACCTGCCAACTCAAGAAAAGGAGTGAATTGCAATGCCAGGCACCAGAAAACTCGGTAAAAAAGCCGACAGCAGAAAAGCTATGCTGCGGGCAATGGTAACCTTCTTGCTGGAAAACGGTAAAATTGAAACCACCGTTACCCGCGCTAAAGAAGTGCAAGCCATGGCCGAAAAATATATTACCATCGGCAAGGACAAGAATCTTGCTTCTTATCGCAAGGCAATGTCCTTCATCACTAAGGAAGCTGTTGTGAAAAAGCTGTTCGACGAAATCGGACCTGCTTATGCTTCCCGTAACGGCGGTTACACCCGCGTAACCCGCATCGGACCCCGCCGTGGTGATGCAGCAGAAATGGCAGTTATCGAATTGGTTTAATCCATCGGTAACGTCTGTTAGGTAAAACGAAACCCCCGACCCATCGGTCGGGGGTTTTTGCTGTTGGCAGGGGATCTGCAGATTTATGCCATAGCCGCGAACCATTCTGCCGAAATTGCCCGTAGGGGAGGGGCTATGTCCCCTCCCGTTTCGGTAATGCCACCTCCTGTTTCGTGGGGCGGGCGTCCCCGACCGCCCGTGGTGGGCAACACCGCCTAAGCCTCCCTCCTGAGGGAGGTGGATTTTTGCGAAGCAAAAAGACGGAGGGAGTAAACAGAGAACTCGGACGATGGTTTGTTCACGGGATGTCGAGGGCGCCATCCCCTACAGATTCTGCCGTAGCCATGTCGGATGAGGCAGGGAGCACCCAATACGTCATATAAACGTAAAACACAGACAACCCACGTACACGATATATCGCAACCACGAACCATTCTGCCGAAATTGCCCGTAGGGGAGGGGCTATGCCCCCTCCCGTTTCGGTAATGCCACCTCCTGTTTCGTGGGGCGGGCGTCCCCGACCACCCGTGGTGGGGAAAAACGGATTCTTCCCTTGCGCTCAGAATGACATCTTGGTTGCAAAAAACTTTTCTCCAACAAAAAACGCCCTGCCAAGGGAGACACTTCATAAAGAAGTGTTCTCCCTTATTC
>JAFSIW010000007.1 GCA_017439545.1 Clostridia bacterium
CCCTCCGTCACGGCAAGCCGTGCCACCTCCCTTTACACAAGGGAGGCTTGGTTTTGTCCCGCTTGAGCGGGGTTTCGTAACAAATGCATGGCTGACAGGCCAATAAAAGACGCACTTGTGCGTAGCCTGTAGTATTAGGGCCATGCCCGAAACTGAAATACCACCCGCTATGCGGGTGGATTATTATTGTGTCAGATTCGAATCTTTTTGATTTCTTCTGTGTAATATTGCACCAATTCAAACTTGGTGCCCGGCATCAAACGATGGTCGGGACAAGGCAAAAATCCGCCAAGGGCTACCAACCCTTCCAGACGATGCAGTTCCCGATCGACCGCTTCCTTATCTTCTCGCAGAGCCGTTTTATCCATACCGCCTACTCCCCGCATTTCTTTGCCGAAGCGGTTGCGGGCGGCTTCAAACTGATCTCCCCAAGTGCCGATCTCAATGGGGAACATGGTATTGACCCCGTTTTCAAACCAAGTGGGCAACAGCTTTTCGGTTACCCCGTCGCAGTCCAGCGAGATCAGGTCGATGCCGTATTGGCGACACAGTTCATTCCGTTTTTTATAATGCTTAGCACACAACGCACCGAACAGCTCGGGGGAGAGCAACGGCCCGTTTTTGAAGCAAATATCCTCCCAATAATGGGCAAAATCAAACTTGGCGCCGGTTTCCAATACCGCTTTGGCACATTCATATTGCATATCGGCATAGGTATCAACCATGTCGGCAAACAGGGTTTCGTCCTCGTCATACATCAGGTAACTCATGCCCACCACCGAGGTCATATTGCGAATTTCTCCCAACACGCTGCCCAAGTGAAGTCCCACCGGAATATCTTGGGGGCGTGTTTCGTTAAACCGATTGAAAAAATCATAATCAATGCGATCGGGTGTAAACTGCATTTTTGGCTTGTACAGGGTTTCAAAGGCTTCTCGATCCTGCAACAGATAACTATCTTCGGCCGCAATAGAAGACACGCCGGGGCGAATCCGTTCAATCAGTCCCACAGAATTTTGCACCCGCAACATGCCACCGGGCAACTCCTCCAGCACCTTGGTTTCAAAGCAGGGATGCAACCCCAAATTTCCGCTGACCGTGCGATACCAGTTAAAGTCCCAGCCTAAAATCCGATCCAGTTCCCGTTCGGCCTCGCTGCCGTCCACCCACGCGGCATCCGCCAACTCCCGTGAGATCTTGCCTTGGTCTGCCCATTCGGCCAGCAACTCAGCCCAATAGCCGAAGTGCACTGCCGGCATACGGTCTGCCGCCTTATCGTGCAAAATGTTCATAGCCCGTTCCCGATTGGTCATGGTGCGCACCCCTTTGTTCTAAAATTGCTTTCTTTTCTCTCATTATACCCGTTTTCCTTGTTTATTCAATATCCGTTCTTTCTTTTCTATGATACGAAATTGCTTTTTTTCTTGACGAACCAATGGGATTTTGTTATGATTTATAGGGAGGAATCACTATGTTGCAATATCAGTTGGATCTAAAAGAACAATCCCAAACCCGTGCCACGGTACCCGACGGGTTACAACAACAGTTGCCCTTTTGGTTGGAGCATTGCGGCCGTTTTTTTACCGCCGATCAATATTTCACCAAGCGGGACGGTCTGGAAAATTATTTATTGCTGGTGACCACCGACGGATGCGGCGAGTTGACCTATCAGGGGGAAACCTGCTTATTAAAACGAGGAACGGCGGTTGTGATCGATTGCCGCTATTATCATCAATACCGCACGGTGACGGGGGGAACCTGGGATTTTTATTACCTGCATTTTCAGTCCCTCTCCTTTGATGGCTATGGCTTTTTGACCCAACAGTTGACCCCCGTTTCTTTGCCCGATCTTTATACTGCCTGCACCCATCTGGAAGAGTTGTATGACTTATCCCAACGGCAGGATCGATACGCCTATTATATGGAAAGCCATCGCATTTCCTGCTTGCTCACCGAAATGGTGACGGCATTACAGAAAAACCGAGGTGATCCGCCTTTGCGGCAGGATATCAAGCGGTTGGCAGAGTATATTCGCGGGCATAGCAATCAACCGTTGACCATTGATCAGTTAATGGACTACTCCAAACTGTCCCGTTACTATCTCATTCACGCCTTCACCCAACAAATGGGCATCTCTCCTATGGGGTATCTCCATCGGTGCCGCATTCGTCAGGCCGAGATGTTGCTGACCACCACCCACCGCACGGTGGAACAAATTGCAGCACAGGTGGGATACGCCTCTGCCACGGTGTTGATCCGCCATTTTAAACAGATCCACCACCTTACCCCTACCGCTTATCGGAATCGGCAGGAGAAAGAAGCCTAATAATAATCCACCCGCATAGCGGGTGGTATTTCAGTTTCGGGCATAGCCCTAATACTACAGGCTACGCACAAGTGCGTCTTTTATTGGCCTGTCAGCCATGCATTTGTTACGAAACCCCGCTCAAGCGGGACTAAAACCAAGCCTCCC
>JAFSIW010000050.1 GCA_017439545.1 Clostridia bacterium
TGCAGTGATATTTTTGCCCAAAGGCAAAAGTGATATGAAAACCTTGCGGTTTTCGTGATATTATATTCGCACTAAAAACTGTCCGCAGGACAATACCACTAGCGTTAGCTAATATCACTGCGAAGCAATATCACTCGCCGTAAGGCGAATATAACTGAGGCGCACTTCCTTACGGAGTGCGCCTCGAGATCCTGTCTGCTTTTACGCAAGCCGAGTAAGATGTTGGCAATACACGTAAACGTTTTGGATTTTTTTGGCTTCCACCCCGTCATCTGCTTTGATGACCGGTTGGGTACCGGATGCGGTAATATACAGTTTGAAGACCACGGCGTCCTGACCCGGGCGCATATTACGGATACGCTTGTATTCAAAATTCCGTTTTTCGATCCCCAAATAGTCATAAATTACCGTTTCGATATCCTGATCGCTAAAGCAACGAAGAACATCGTCCTGTTCGTGGATCTCAATAATGTGTTTTGCTTCCTCAAAGGTGAGGTTGTTGCATTTGAACTCACCCTCGTTAAGCACGCTCATCATACTGCTGTTGTCTAAAAGCAGTAAGGGAAGATCTCTGTTATAATCCATAAATTACGCCTCCTTAATGCCAATCGGTCTGATTGGATTTATTTTTATTATCATAACACGAATTCGGTGCTTTGTCAATATATATCTCTGTCATTTGTTTCAAAAATTCCTTGCAATCCCTATTTAAATTTGTTATAATTGAACCATCCGAAAGAAGCTTTTCCGCTTTTGGAGAAACTATACGCGTTTTTTATTAGGAGGAAATGGATATGAATGGTATTTACAAACGTATCTTGACCGGAATACTCACATTGGGAATTTTGGCTTCTATGGTCATTCCCTGTGTGGTATCGGCCGACACGGCAGTCAACGTCTCTTTCAACCCGCTGGACAGTACTGCCCGTCAGGATATGGAGCCTGCCACCAACTCAGCCATTAAAGATCTGACCCTGTCCGCCAATCATCTGGAGGGCTCGGGTGCCGTCAAGTTCGGCTACAAAGGGGATAAGACCGGCGGTCTTTATTGGTACGGCCGTACCCCCGAAGCCTATGCTTCCACCGGACTTGATATTTCCGGCGCTCAGTTTATGACCTTTGATATTTACGTGAGCGACGTGACCGGCTGGTCGCTGACCAATAACTGCCTCATCGGTCTGCGCAGTCTGGCATCCGCCCAAGGCACCGGCCAATGGGATACCTCCTGCGGTCAGGTAAAAGCCGCCGATCTGTACGCTGCCTTTACCTCGCTGAAAAACGGCTGGAACCGTGTGATCTTGCCCATTGATACCTCGGTTGCTACCCAAACGGTCATCTGGGGCTATCGTATTCAGTTCCCCGCCTCTTCTGCCAAAGCAGGCTTTTATATAATCATGGACGACGTGCGGTTTGTCAACCAAGCCTATCTTGACAGCGCCGCCTGCGCCAAGGTAGACGCCGCCAAAGAGGTTGCCATCGCCATTGCCGCTCTGCCTGCCGCCGCTGACATTACGGTGGCTCACAAAACCGCCATTGAAGCGGTTCGTGCTGCGTATGACGCCTTGGATACCGACGGTCGCTTGTTGGTTGCCAACTACGCTACCCTGCAAGCCGCCGAAGCCGCTCTTGCCAACGTAGGTCAAAAATTAGACCTGCTGGTAGACGGGCTGAACAGCAATGCCAAGGTTATTTTGCCTGCGGGTAACACCGGCACCAATTATCCCAAGGGTGCCATCATCCCCGACAACTACACCGAAGGAGACGGCTCGCTGTTCTCTAACTGGGCCAAGCCTGCCAGCGGCACCCTGAGCGGTACCCAAAACGGTATCAACATCAGTCTGGTCGGGGTCGGCGGTGACAGCGGATTGGATATTTCCGCCGCCAAATACATCTCTTTTGACCTGTATCTCCACGGCGTCACCTTTACCGAAGGCAAGGATGCTTCGGTTCGCTTTGGTTCTGCCGCCAGTTGGAGTTCCACCGATATCGGCAGTGTTTCCATTACCGACCAAGCCAAGACCATGAAAGAGGGCTGGAATCACTTTGTTGCCCCCATCAATTGGAACGCCACCGCAGTAAAAAATATCTGGATCGCCTTTGACAACGGCTGTACCGCCGTTACCCTCACCGCGGAGGATGCCTACGTACTGTTGGACGACGTGCGTCTGCTTAACGAGGAAGGCAAAGCGGTAGACACCGTACGCGCTCAGGCAAAGCCTGTTATCGGTGCCATCGCACACGCCTATAAGACTGCCTCCGTTGCCGAAATTAAGGCCGCCCGCTCGGCGTATGATGCGTTGAGCGATGCTGCCAAGGCTTACGTATACAACTTGGATAAGCTGGCCGCCGCCGAGGCTTCGGTCAACATTCAATTCCGCTCGCTGGATGCCCTTGCGGGTGTCAACGGCGGTAACGGATCCCAAAGCCGCACCGCCGAAACCACCAACTACTTAGAGGGCAACGGCGCGATCAAATGGGAATACACGTCTGATTCCAGCGGCTTATTCTGGTACGTGTATTGCGACGACCACACCAACGATACGGTTGGGGTGGACATCACCGGCGCAGAATATATGACCTTTGATCTATACGTGAGCGACGTTTCCAAATGGACCCTTGCCGGTGACACCCGTGTCAACCTGCGGGATTCCTCCGACGGATGGAACTCTGCGGCAGGTCAGGTGCCCGCCGCCGATATGAACAGCACCTTCAAAGCCATGAAGACCGGTTGGAACCACGTGGTGCTCCCCTTAGACCGTTCCACCGCTACCACCAACAACGTATGGGCGTTCCGTATGTATTTCGCAAGCGGTACTGCCCCCAGCGGGTTCTACACCATCATAGACGACATCCGCTTTGTTTCGGGCGCTTATTTAAAGAGCCAACAATACACCGACACCATTGCCGCCAAAGACGTGGCCGCTCAAATCGGCGCACTGAACGCTTCTTCTACCTCCACGCAGGTGTATGCGGTACAATCCGCCTATCTTGCCCTGACCGACGAGCAAAAGCCCTTGGTGGCAAACATTGCCCATCTGAATAATATGGTTACAAATGTTTCTTCCAGTCCCGTAAAAATCACCTTCCGTACCTTGGATAATGCCGAGCGCACCGCCCAAGAAGCCGCCACCTCCACCGAAACGGTAACCGTGCGGGTAGAGGGGTCCGGCGCCGCCAAGTTTGAACACGCCGTAGATCGCAACGACGGGTTGTATTGGTATGTATATTGCGAAGGTGCGCAAGCCTCTACCGGCTGTAACATTGCAGGGGCAACCCATATTGCTTTTGACTTCTTTGTCAGCGATCCCACCAAATGGAACATCGGCAACGGCGATATGCGCCTGTCGGTACGCAAGGTAGGCTCCTCGGGTTGGGACAATTCCTGCACGCAGGTGTCTGCCGCCAATATGAAAGCCGCCTTCTCGGGTGTTAAACAAGGCTGGAATCACATTGTGATGCCGCTGGAAAGCCTGCTGACCACCGATGCCTTTGCCTTCCGTATGTATATGGCAGGCGGCTCCGCCAAGCAAGGCTTCTACTCCATTATTGACGACATTCGGTTTGTCAACGCCGCTTATCTGGCTTCTGCCGATTACGCTGACAGAAATGCCGCCAAGGACGTAGCAGGTCTTATTTCTCAACTGACAAGCGACAGTACCCACGCCCAATTGACCCAAGCCCGTACCGCATACGACGCCTTGACCGATACCCAAAAGGGTTATGTGTGCAACTACGATTGGTTGACCACCTTTGAAGCCGGCGGTACGCTCCCCGGTACGGCTCCCAAGACCTTCCAGACCATTCCTTCTTCTCACTTGGCCGATCTGGCAGGCTACAAGGCGGGCGACTTCTCCCTTGCCATTCTCAGCGACCTGCACTATGCCGTAAACTGGGAAAGCCAACAAAAACAAGTGTATCTGGATTCCATGCAATACATTTTGGATCGCGCCGCCGCAGAAAAGACCTTGATGACACTGCAACTGGGCGACCTGACCAGCTCCAATCGGCTTGCTCAATGGCAGACCGTACGGGAAGGCTTCCAAATGCTGGTAGACGGCGGTATGCCTTACGCCACCGTAATCGGCAACCATGATATCGGCGGCGGTGCCAATGCCGCTTATAACGCCTTCTTGCCTTATGAGGAACAGGTTGCTGAAAACCCCCATCTGGCAGGGGCTATGACCTCGGGCAAGACCGATAACCTGTATTACACCTTTGAAGTCAACGGTGTGAAATATATGGTGCTGACCCTGACCTGCTATCCCAAGGACGACGTGCTCACTTGGGCAGACGGCGTGGTCAAAGCCCATGCCGATCACAACGTGATCTTGGTTACCCACTCCTATTTGCAAGTGCACAACGGTGTTTTGGGTTACACCGAAGAGACCGAAGCCCTTGCCGCAGGCTTTAAGGGTGTCACCGTGTGGGAAAAACTGGTCAAGACCAATCCCAACATCTTTATGACCTTCTCGGCTCATAACTCTTATCCCACGCCGGGTCAAAACGGCGTTGGCTTGCTCGAGGGCACCAACGATGCCGGCAAAACGGTATATCAATTCTTAGTTCCCGACCCCCAAGGCTATGAGAACACCTACGGCGGTTTGGGCAGTCTGTTTATGCTCCGCTTCAGCGATGGCGGCAAGACCGTGACCGGTGAATACATCGCCACTCGCTATAACAAGGATTTCGTGGGCTACGGCAACAACAACTTTACCCTCACGTACGATCCCATTGTTGTGACCCCCGACTATGCAGGCATGGCAAAAGAGGTAGACGATCAGATCAACGCTCTGCCTTCGCTGATCGCTTTGACCGATGAAGCCGCCGTGACCGCCGCCCGTGCCGCTTATACCGCTCTGCCGGCTGAAGCCAAGGCGCTGGTAACTGCGCTGGCAAAACTGCAAAATGCCGAAGCGGAAATTGCCCGTCTGAAGGCGGAAGCCGAACTGAAAGCCAAAGCCCAACCTGTGATCGATCAGATCAACGCTCTGAACGTGCAATCGCTGAGCGACGAGGCCGCTGTGGTTGCCGCCAGAACGGCTTATACCAATCTGAGCCCGTTAGCCAAAACCTACGTAACCAATCTTGACAAGCTGGAAGAAGCCGAAGCCAAGATCGCTCAACTCAAGCAAGATGAGCTGAAGGCCGCCGCACAGGTGGTCATGGATCAAATCGACGCCCTCAACGTGCAATCTCTGGACGACGAGGCCGCTGTAAAAGCCGCCAGAACGGCTTATAACGACTTGGGTGCAGAGGTGAAGCCCTTTGTCACCAATCTGGATAAACTGCAAGCCGCCGAAACCAAGATTGCCGAACTGAAGTTCCAACAAGAGCAAAACGAGGAAAACAAAGCCGCCGCCAAGGCGGTGATCGATCAGATCGAAGCCCTCAACGTGCAATCCTTGGACGACAAACCCGCCGTGGTTGCCGCCCGTGCCGCTTATGAGGCCTTGACCGACGCACAGCAAGGTCTGGTCACCAATCTTGCCAAGTTAGAAAATGCCGAAACGAAAGTGGCTGAACTGGAGCAAGAGAAGCAAAACCAAGCCGCCGCTAAAGCGGTCATGGATCAGATCGATGCCCTCAACGTGCAATCCTTGGAGGATAAACCCGCCGTGGTTGCCGCCCGTGCCGCTTATGAGGCCTTGACCGACGCACAGCAAGGTCTGGTCACCAATCTTGCCAAGTTAGAAGCCGCCGAAGCCAAGATCGACGAGCTGGAGAATCCCGTCATTCCTCCCGTAACCGTCACCTATGGCGACGTGGACGGAGACGGTAAGGTTTCTGCCGCCGACGCGCTGGAAGTGCTCAAGAGCGTGGTTGGCAAAGTCACCTTGACCGAAGACCAACTGAAAGCCGCCGATACCGACGGCAACGGCAAAGCCGATGCCGCTGATGCCCTAAACATCCTGAAAAAGGTAGTTGGCAAAATCGACAAATTCCCCGTTGAGGAATAAGTTATAAACCAAAACGGCGTGGTGTCCGCATGGGACATCACGCCGTTTCTTATTCTTTCGTTGGATTAAGTTGGCAGGGCTCGAACCTGCCGACTTAACCGAGAAAGCGTCCATTCTATGGGCGGCAGCACAATAAAGCATCCCGCCAGCAGGGCGGCAAGGCTGAGAACAAAGGGCATCCACGCAGCAGTAAGAGAAACCTCCAGCAATTCCAACGCCTTGGTAAAGGGGGCTTTCGCCAACTGTTCACACAGGCAAAGTCCCAAGGTAGATTGCCCGATTCGCACCAAGAACCTGCACTGTATGGCACGGGCTACCCAAAACACCCCGCACAGGCTGAGCATCACCCCCACCGTTTGAGGGAGCAGTGGGAACGCCTTCCCCACGCCGCCCCACAGGCGGTCGTCAATATGATAATACATCATGGTCATGTAACCAAGGCTGATCACCGCCGACAAAGCAAGGACAGTTGTCTGCCTCCCCCTGCCACGGGTCTTCAACCAAAGGTAGCCGCTGTACACCACCCGTCCCAAAGCGTAAAAGAACCAATGCAAGGGAACTTGATCCAGTGAAAACAACAGCCGCTTGTCTGAGGGCACCAATTGCTGATACACAAGCAATACCCCAAGGGCGATCAAAAGATTCAGCCACGCTTGCCCCGTTTGCCCCAACCGAGGAATATGAGCAATGACCTTGGCGGTCAAAAAGTAGCACAACGACACCAAAAAGAAGGCGGGCACAAACCACATTCCCCCAATGCCGCTTTCCCGCACGGCGCACAGATACCGCACAAACAGCATCCACGTGGTGCGCCAACCGTAGCCTTCCGTCAGGGTGTAAAACACGGGGTAGATGAGCACGAAGCACAGCCACAGCAGCAGGTATTTTCGGAAAGCGTTTTTGATAAACCACCACACCGAGCGATCCATCCGATTCAGCGCCCAAAAGCCGGACACCATAAAAAAGGCAGGCACGTGAAAAGCGCTGAACAAGGGATACCATCCCCCTGCCGCCGTGCCGTAGTGGAACACGAATATGCTGAGGATCAGCAAAAACTTGGCGGTATCAATGGTGAGATTGCGGTTTTTTGCCGGTGCGCCCATCAGTTTCCCTCCTTTTATAATAGACCTCTTAAGTTGACAGGACTCGAACCTACCAACTTATGCATTATACTCTCCTCCGCCCTTTTTTGCAAGAGGGGGTGCGTGCAAATTTTTCTTGCACGGGGCGAGGGGCTGTGGTATACTTGTCAAGAGGAGGAATGACCATGTCTCAAACCAAGCAAAATATTTGGCAAGCGGTTAAGTTTGCTTTGTTCTCTGCTTCGGCAGGCATCATTCAGGTGGCCAGTTTTTCGCTGATCCACGAAGTGATCTTAGGCAAAGCCGCCACCGATGAGAGCGGGCTTTCTTATTGGGTGCCCTACCTCATCTCTCTGCTTCTTTCGGTGGTGTGGAACTTCACCTTCAACCGCCGTTTTACCTTTCAATCCGCCGCCAACGTGCCCATTGCCATGTTGAAGGTGTTGGGCTTTTACTGTGTGTTTACCCCCGTTTCTACCCTTTTAGGCAACCTTGCCGCCGGCAAAGGAGTCAACGACTATATTGTGCTGGCGCTTACCATGGTCAGCAACCTGATTCTGGAGTATTTGTTCTGCAAATTCGTGGTGTATCGGGGACAGGAAAACACCCGAAAAAAATAAAATCGTATACACGTTGACACCCCCTGAATTTTGTTCAGGGGGCAACACCCATTTAGGAGAAATCTATGACTTTTTTCGACCAACATCTGCAAAATCTGCCGGAATATCAATCCTTATTGCGGTCGGTGCAGGCCTTTCGTCTGCCTGCCTCAGTAGGGGGGCTTTCTCATATTCACAAGGCGCACCTTACCGCCGTTTTGGGGCATGACACCGACAATCGGTGCGTAATCATCACCGCCGACGAGGGCGAAGCCACCCGTTTTTATGAGGATCTGTCTGCCCTTGGCGCCAAGCCCTTGCTGTTCCCCGCCAAAGACCTGTCGCTTCGCACCACCGACACCGCCTCGCTCCAATACGAGCAAAAGCGGTTGGACGTGCTGTGTCACGTGTTGGAGGGGGACTACACCCACGTGGTGTGCTCGCTGGACGGGTTGCTTCCCTTTACCCTGCCCCCCGACACGCTGTATCACCGTTCCTTTACCTTAGAGAAGCAAAAGGATTACGATATGGATGAGCTGTGCAAAATGCTCATTGCCTGCGGCTACACCCGTTGCAACAAGGTAGAAGGCGCAGGACAGTTTGCCCGCAGAGGGGGCATTTTAGACCTGTTCCCTGCCGACAAGCAAAAACCCATCCGTTTGGAATTTTGGGGCGAGACGGTAGATTCCATCAACGAGTTCGATATTCTCACCCAACGGCGGGAGGACACGGTTTCTTCGGTGCAGATTCCCCCTGCCAGAGAGGTGCTGTTCCCCAACACGGAATACCCTGTTGCTCAACTGAAAAAGTTGGCAAACAAGGTGAAAAATGAGGAAGTCAAAGCCCGTCTGTTGCGGGATGCCGATGCCCTTATCAACGGCAGTTCCCCCGAAAGTTACGATCGGCTGATCCCCCTGCTGTCTGCTACCCCCTGCACCCTGCTCAACTACACCGAGGATGCCCTCACTTTTGTAAGCGAAGCCGCCCGTGTACGGGAAAAGGCCAAAAACTACCACGACCAACTGAATATGGACGTGGAGCAGTTGTTGGAAGAAGGGGTGCTGTGCAAGGGGCTTGACACCTATGCCCTTTCTTACGAAGAATTATGTAGTGCTTTGGAAGACCGTGGGGTCATTTATTTAGAAACCTTCGGCGGCAATTCTTACGATACCGCCGTAAAGGATCTGCTGCAATTCAACGTGAAAAACTATTCCCCTTGGGGGGGCAGTGTGGATCTGCTGACCGAAGATCTTTCTCCCCTGCTGGACCGCGGATTTGCCGTTGCCATCTTGGCAGGGGGCGAAAAAGCCGCCAAGCTGTTGTGTGAGGATTTAGTCTCTCGCGGTCTGCCCGCTCAGTTTGCCAATACCCCCGCCACCGCGCCCCATAACGCTGTTACGGTCACCACAGGGCATGTAAGCAGCGGGTTGGAATATACCGACAGCAAATTCTTACTGGTCACCCATACCATAGCCGCCGCAAGCAAGCGGAAAACCAAAAAAGCCAACAAAGCCAACGCCTTTCACTCGCTGGATGAACTCCACGCAGGGGATTACATCGTCCATGCGGTGCACGGGATCGGGCAATTCAAGGGCATTCGCCAAATTCAAAACGGCGGGGTGACCAAGGATTACATTACCATTGCCTATGCAGGAAGCGACACCCTATACGTGCCGGTTACCCAGTTGGATCTGGTTTCCAAATATATCGGTCCTTCGGGAGACGACGTAAAACTCAAACTCCACAAATTAGGGGGGACCGAGTGGCACAAGACCCGCACCCGGGTGCGCCACGCGGTACGGGATATGGCAAAGGAACTCATTGCCCTGTACTCTGCCCGTATGAACACCCCCGGTTATGCCTTTGAGCAAGACACCGACCTGCAAAACGATTTTGAGCGGCGGTTTGCTTACGAAGAAACCGACGACCAACTACGGTGTGTAGACGAGATCAAATACGATATGCAACGCCCCGTTCCTATGGACCGTCTGCTGTGCGGCGACGTGGGCTTCGGCAAAACCGAGGTGGCTTTGCGCGCCGCCTTTAAGTGTATGGCAGAGGGCAAGCAATGCGCGCTGTTGGTGCCCACCACCATTCTGGCTTTTCAGCATTATCAGACGGTGCTCAAACGGGTGGAGGGCTTCCCCTTAAACATCGACCTGCTGTCCCGCTTCCGCACCCCCGCTCAACAGGCAAAAACCATTCAAAATCTGCGGGTGGGCAACGTGGATATGGTCATCGGCACCCATCGGCTGATTTCACAAGACGTGCAGTTTAAAGATTTGGGACTGGTTATTATCGACGAGGAGCAACGCTTTGGGGTTGCTCAAAAAGAAAAACTGAAAGAAAAATTCAAAAACGTAGACGTGCTGACCCTTTCTGCCACCCCCATTCCCCGCACCCTGAACATGGCCATGTCGGGACTGCGGGATATGTCCATTATTGAAGAAGCCCCCGGCGACCGTCAACCGGTGCAAACCTACGTGATGGAATACAACAAAGGAGTCATTCACGATGCCATTCGCCGAGAATTGCGGCGGGGCGGTCAGGTGTATTACCTGCACAATCGGGTAGAAGATATTGAACGGGTAGCCGCAGGGTTGAAACTGCGGATTCCCGAAGCAACCGTGGGCATTGCCCACGGCAAAATGAACGAAGAACAGTTAAGCGAGGTCTGGCGGCAGTTGGTGGACAACGAAATCGACCTATTGGTATGCACCACCATTATTGAAACAGGGGTAGACGTGCCCAACGCCAACACCCTGATCATTGAAAACGCTGACCATATGGGGCTTGCCCAACTCCATCAGTTGCGGGGACGGGTGGGTCGCTCGTCACGGCGGGCTTATGCCTACTTTACCTTCCGCGGGGGCAAAGCCCTTTCGGATATTGCCACAAGACGACTGGATGCCATTCGGGAGTTTACTCAATTCGGCTCAGGACTGAAGATCGCCATGCGAGATCTGGAAATTCGAGGAGCAGGCAATCTGCTGGGCGGCGAGCAACACGGACAAATGGAGTCGGTGGGCTACGATATGTACTTAAAACTGTTGGAAGAAGCGGTGCAGGAAGAAAAAACAGGTACCGTCTCCCACAAAGAGGAATGTATGGTGGACCTGCAGATTGAAGCCCACATTCCCGAAGGGTATATTGACGATCTGCAAAGCCGCTTGGAAGTTTACCGCCGTATTGCCGACATTCGAAACGATGAGGATGCTTCTGACGTAATTGACGAACTCATCGACCGATTCGGTCCACCCCCCGAGGCGGTGATGGGACTGATTCACATAGCCGAACTTCGCAACCGCGCCGCCGCTTTGGGCATTACCGAGGCGGTACAACGAAGCGAAAATCTGCTTTTATATCACCCCGCCCCCGACGTATCATTGGTATTAAAGTTAGCCGACCAAATGAAAGGCAGAATCCTGCTCAACGCCGGTAACAAGCCTTATATTTCGGTGAAACTGATTAAAACCCAAACCCCTATGAAGGCGTTGGAATCGGTGCTCACCGCTATGGAAAAACTCACAGCCGAAGAAAAGGAGTAAAACATTCACAAAATTACCTGTTAAATTTTGGTAATTCTGTCAATAGTCAAAAACCAAGATTGGGTATATAATATAGGTGCAAGGAGTTTTCATCTCTTGCAACATATTATATTTAGGAGGGGTTCCCATGCTACGTAAGTTCACATCAATTCTTATGGTTTGTATCCTGTTGTTTTGTTGCGTTAGCATTTCTTCTGCTAATTCTTTCGAATCATTGGCCCCTTTGTGTGTTGCCGAGGTAATTCAAACAGATCATTTTGTCAGCCGTTTGTCGGAGTTTGAAAACACACCCAATACGATTGGTTTTCTGCGACAAGACGGGGCAAAAACGGTATATGTATTCAATCAGGACATACGGTATATTGAAAATGGTGTTTATGTAGATAAAACAACATTAAACCAAAATAACACAAGAACATCATCCATTGGCTCATCTGTACAACATATAGGTATGGCAGATTCTTTTGTATCGTCTGCTCAACCAACCACTTGTTTTGGGAATCATTCAGTAGCCTATATTGGCACCCATGATACATACGGTGTTTCCCACATGTATGTTAAATTCACTGGTTTAGCATCGTTGGGTATTGACTATAATCGAGTAATTAGTGCCTATTATCATGTTACCGATAATACCATAACCACTCGTTCAGAGATTGAAGCTTATTATGCAACCGAGGATTGGAACGAAACTACAATTAATTGGAATAATAGGCCTGATTATGATGGGAATGAAATCATCACTACTTTGAATATACCCAATACACACGGATCAGATATTAGTGATTTTTACATTACGCAAGCAGTCAAAGGTTGGTTACAAGGCTTACCATCGTACGGGATTCTGCTTAAAGATAAAGATAATGACAATTTAGTAACCTTTGCAACAAAAGAAGATTCTACTGCAGCCAACTATTTATGTATTACCTATTACGATGAAGATGATACCAGCTATGTTTCCACTAATACCGATTCTTCTCGTTTAGGGACTCAAGGTATAACTTCCGGCGATTACTACTATATTTATAATAAGAATAGTGGCTTGTTCTTAACCGCCGAAAGCGATTCGGAAAACGCCGGCATTTATCAAAATAATTTGAATGGTACTCACTTGCAAAAGTGGAAACTCACGTACAATTCGAATGGAGATTATTATACATTGGCTTGCGGCTCTACTGGCTATCATTTGCAGGTAAATGGTACTACTGCCTATAATTTGCGATTATTGAAAACTTCAACAACATCATCTGGAATCAATCAACGATGGAAAGTCATTCGCAATTGGGATGGAAGTTATCGAATAGCATCCATGATTGATACGAATTATGTCATATCGGTTGCATTAGGTTCTGCAAATGACGGTGCGTTTTGTTGTTTGTACCAACATACTGTTGATCATTCCCGTGAGGATGATTGGACGATTTTACCAGTGGAAAAAGGACCAGTTTCAATATACAATTTTGATTTGACTTACGTAAATTCAATGCCTTATAGTTCTTATATTGAAACCTTTTTGCATAACATGGGTTTTAGTAATATTAGAAGTTACACCAATACACAAACCTTTGAAGATGCAAGCGCCCTAACTGGATATCAAAATTTACAAACAGACTCTATTATGTTGTATTATGGCCATGGACACGAAGGTGCTCTCACTTTTTGCACAGATGATTACCCAACCCCCCCCTAACAATTTGTCAAAGATAAAAGGTAGTAATATCATTAACGAATCCAACTCCTATGCTCTAAACACCTTACCCTATAACCAATTATCGAAATTACAACTTTTGTTAACTAACTCATGTTGTACAGGACAAGATTTAAACTATGGGGAAGTTAGTGAATTGAGCTTCGTTGGTACGGCATATGATCGTGGTGCACATTTTGTGACTTCTCATTTATTGGAAACTTCTGGCGTAGATAGTTCTTCACATGAATGGCGCTTGCGGATAATAATGGGTTTAGTTGTTGGCAAAGATATTTATACTGCATTAGCTGATGCAGATGAATACTTGTACGGCGTGATGAATCAAAGTTATAATAATCAAAACAGTCGTCATACAATGGGAGACGGTAGTATCAAAGTTATTGAATCCACAGCATCTACGGCTACCGCATCGTTGCAAACAACCAATTTGGCCCATGCCGCCAATCGTATGACCTCTCAAAACTTCCTTTCTACAGTCACACCAGTAATGAGTACGGCGAACGGTCATTACAAGGATTCAGCAAGCAATCTGTACCAAATTGAAACTAATGGAAAAATATCGTCTTATGTTGCCAATACCGATTCCTTGGAATTGGGAGATTATGAAGTAAATCAGACGGTTGCCTTAAAAACCGCAGAAAACTTCCTGAATAAAATGGGGGTTTCGACGGGTGGTTGTACACTTACACACTCCAATGCTTATTCCAAAACATTCCGTGTTGTGTATGAAAATGATGCAAAACGCATTTCCGTTACATTGAAAGCCGATAAAAACGGCAACGTATATATTACTCACTATTTCAACACCGATAAGGAGGGTTTATTATGAAAAAAGTTTTTTGTTTATTGCTGATTTTGGCTATGATTGCAATCATTCCTTTTCAAACTGTGTCAGCGGTTGCACCGCCCTATGAATCAATCAAAGACCAAATCGTTAATACTGACGAATTTTTCGGTTATGATGCGAATGGCAACATTCTCACCGCCTTACCCGGTGTAATGTGCACTTGTCCCGGGCATAACGATGGTACACAACCTTACGTCCCCGGTGACATTGTTCACGACGGCGCTGTCAATGCTTTGGACGCTTTATACGTGCTAAAATCCTTAGTACGTTCTATATCCTGGGAATGGTGGAAAGAGCCTGGACGTACAAACGGTAAAATATGCAACGCTACAGCACCGTTAGACGTGAATGGGGATAGATATGTACGCGCGGAAGATGCCTTGGAAATACTAAAATATGCGGTAGGGAAAATCAACGAATTCCAAGCAAAACCCAGTTACAACCAACCTGAATCCCCAACGGATGCATAGCATGATCAACTTTAACACCGATAAGGAGGTTGTGTTGTAATGAAAAAAGTTCTTGCTATTGGTTTATCTATTGTTTTACTGTTATCTGTCACAATGGTTTGTGCCGATTCAAATCACCCGTTTTATGGCGATTGTTGGTGCACCGACCATTTAAACGGCACACTGCCTTACACCCCCGGCGACACCAATCGGGACGGGAAAATTGATTCGTTTGATGCCTTGAAAATTTTAAGATATACTGTCAGTCGGGTGCCCTCGTCTACTCCGATCTATACCAGTGGTGAGATTTGCCCATCCTTCTTGGTAATGGATGTGAATAACAAAGATCGGATCAACGCGGAAGATGCCTTGGAAGTACTGAAATACGTAGTTGGAAAGGTAGACGGATTTGCCCGTCAACCGGTGTATTACCAACCCGAATCCCCAACGGATGCATAGCATGATCAACCTTTGCGGAGTTGTGTTTTAACATAACTCCGCTTTGTTTTATTTCGTAATTTACAAATGGTAGCTTCTTTGGTATAATGGTATTATTCAATCAGTAAAGGATGGTTTTTATGCATTACCAAACCTTCGACTTACCTCGAACATTCTTTCCCGACGGTCACTTAACCGTTTATGTACAAAACACCCCCCAAAATCTGATGGTCAAGTCCCGTCCGCTGGTGCTCATTTGTCCCGGCGGCGGTTACGGCGGCATCTCGGTGCGGGAAAGCGAGCCATTGGCACTCCCCTTTTTAACCATGGGTTGCCACGTGGCGGTGCTCACCTACTCGGTTGCCCCTCACCGTTATCCCATTCAATTGCAAGAAGCCGCTTGGGCTATGCAGTTTTTGCGCGCCCACGCTCAAGAATGGCATATCATTCCCGATAAAATGATGGTATTGGGTTGCTCCGCAGGCGGGCATTTAGCCGCCCATTTGGGTACTGCGTGGCACGAACCGTGGCTTGCTGAATCGGTCGGCGCTACCCCCCGGCAGATCCAACCCAACGGACTGATTTTGTGCTATCCCGTCATTACTTCGGGGGAGCACCGCAACATCGGCTCGTTTGAAGCCTTGCTTGGAGAAAACCCCGCCCCCGCCTTGTGGCAAGCCATGTCCTTAGAGCACAAGGTCACCGAGCACACCCCGCCCACCTTTATTTGGCACACCTTTGACGATACCGTCGTTCCCGCAGAAAATGCCTTGCTGTTTGCATCGGCATTAAAGCGGGCAAACGTACCCTTTGAACTGCACGTCTACCCCCATGGGGTGCATGGGCTGTCCCGTTGCAATGAGCAAACCGCCTTTGAAAACGGGATGTGTTTACAGCCCGAATGCGAAAGCTGGCTTGATCTGGTAAAAACCTGGTTGGCGACACAATGAGCCCTTGCAATCTCACCGATCATCTGTTATAATGATCCGTGTAAATGCTAACGCTGACAAAAGGAGTACAATTATGAAAAAAACGATTGCCGTGCTTGTGTGCTTGCTGACCGTTGTGTCCCTGTGCGGATGCGCCGCTTACCAATCCGAAAGAATGTTTGACAAATTTATTGAGGGCACCGTGACCGCCACCGATCAACAAGGCGACAGCATATCGGTTGATCTGCTCAAGGATCAGGCGATCCCTCTTTTTGGCGGGGAATATATCTTCTTCGACGTAACCGGTGACAAAATCCCCGAATTGTGTGTGCGCACCGCCCAGCATCTCACCCTGTTCACCCGTAACGACGATCATCTGCACTGCCTGCGAGAGTTGCCTGCTACCACCTCTATATTAAATGACGGCGCTCTTTTGCTGGTTCGTTCCGACGCTGTTCTCGGTACTTCTGAACACACCTATGTAAAACTAAACAAACAAGGGCAGGACGAACAAACCATCACCTTCTCGGCTGACCCGGTTGGCAATCAGTACACCTACAACGGCAAAACCGTGACCAAAGAGGAGTATGAGACTGCCACCAAAGATATTCTGGCATCCAAGATCGACCAATCGGAATGGACTCCCTTGGAAACGAAATAACCAAACGGCAAAAACAACCCCCTCGACTCATCGCAAGTCGAGGGGGTTGTTTTATTGACCGTCCCATACTTCCAAATAAAAACTCACGGGACGAAATCCGTCGTTACATGAGAGCATTGCCGAACGGGGGTCTTTCATCCAGCCGTCGTAAAAATTGCCGCCGCCATGGGTAAGGGTCATCACAAAAGGGGCAATACTATCCCACGCGCTGTCGCAAAAGCCGTCCGGCTTTTGAAATCCTTTACAAAAGAATACCTGACCTTCTTGCAGATCGCAAGCGTGGTCAATGGGATTCTCGTATTGTTCAATCAAATCGTCGTATCGCGCCTTGCGTACGACCGTGATCTTAACGGTGATCACAGCAACCCCCTCCTGTCAATAAAAGATAGCATCTGACTACGGATATACCACCCGTGAGGCTACATAGTTGAGCTGTTGTTCCGGCAGAGCGCCGGTGCGGTGATAGTGTGCCACCGCCTTAGCACACAACCGACTTTGGGCGGCAACGTCTTGACACAAAGAAAGTCCGATACGACCGTTTTGCAAGAACTTGGCGTTACCGGGCGGGTTTTCGTAGCCGATGCAAATGGTTTCGGAATCAATCTTCAGCTTATCCAGTGCCAGACACACCTTGGGCAAGGCACCGTTACTATAATACAACTTTCGACATCATTTGTCAATCGCGCGTTCGAGTTTCAAAGCCGCTATTGACGGTACTTTCCTTAATGTTTGCGAACATAACTTTACATATCTCTACATAACTTGTAGAAAATAATTTAAAAATTTTTAGATATGATGAAAGCGCCGTGCAAACTGCACGGCGCTTGATCTTTTAGTCTATCATAGTGACTTTTCTCTGCAAATTTCTTTGTGAAAATTGGCGTAGTAGTTGGCGTAGTGGCGTGGTTTTTTGAAGATATAAACCACCACAAACCCGCATAACTACTGGGTTTCTTTGAACTGTATTAGTCCAGGGGTTTCATTGTGGGGAACAAGATAACTTCCCGAATGGTATCCGAGCCGGTGAGCAGCATGACGGCGCGGTCTACGCCGATGCCCATACCGCCTGTGGGGGGCATACCGTATTCCATAGCGGTGAGGAAATCTTCATCCAGCATTTCGGTTTCGTCGTCGCCCCGTTCCCGTTGCTCCACTTGCTTCATAAACCGTTCCCGTTGGTCGATGGGATCGTTCAGCTCGGAGTAGGCGTTGGCCAACTCACTGTGGCAGATGAACAACTCAAACCGTTCGGTCAGGCGGGGATCGGCGGGAGATTTTTTGGTCAGCGGGCTGACCTCTACGGGATACATAGTAATAAAGGTGGGTTGAATGAGATGTTCTTCCACCCGTTGGTCGAAGCAAGCATACAGCGCGTTGCCCCAAGTGGGCTCGGCGGCTTCGTTCAGTTCTACACCCTTGGCTTTGGCGGCGGCTACGGCTTCAGCATCATCGGTGATGGCATCAAAATCAATGCCCACGTATTCTTTGACCGCTTCTACCATGGTCAACCGGCGCCAACCGGGGGTCAGGTCGATTTTCTCGCCCATCCATTCCACTTCATAGGTGCCAAGAATTTCCTTGGCGGCGCCCGAGAGAATGCCTTCGGCAATATCCATCATATCATGGAAATCGGCATAAGCCTGATACAGTTCCACCGAGGTGAATTCGGGGTTGTGTTTGGGGTCCATGCCCTCGTTACGGAAGATGCGACCGATCTCGTACACCCGATCCATCCCGCCGATGATCAGCCGTTTCAGGGGCAGTTCGGTGGCGATGCGCATATACATATCCAAATTCAGGGTATTGTGATGGGTGATAAAGGGACGGGCAGACGCACCCCCTGCAATGGTGTTGAGCACGGGAGTTTCTACCTCAACGTAGCGGCGATCGTCCAGATATTTGCGCATAAACTTAATAAACTGAGAGCGGATGATGAAATTCCGTTTGACATTGGGATTCATAATCAGATCCACGTACCGTTGACGGAATCGCAAATCGTTATTGGTCAGCCCGTGGAATTTTTCGGGCAGGGGCAACAAGGATTTTGCCAACAGTTCAATATGGGTGGCGTGAATGGAGATCTCACCGGTCTGGGTGCGGAACACCACACCTTTTACCCCGATCACATCGCCGATATCCCACTTTTTAAAAGCGGCGTAGTCTTCTTCCCCTACGTCGTCACGGCGCACGTACAGTTGAATATCCCCTTCGGTATCCCGCAGGCCAACGAAGCTGGCTTTTCCCATAATGCGGCGGCTCATAATACGACCTGCCAGGGACAGTTCTTTGCCTTCCAGCGCGTCAAAATCCGCCTTGATAGAGGCAGAATAACCGGTTACATCATACTTGGTTTTTACAAAGGGATCGTTGCCGGCTTCCACCAGAGCGGCCAGCTTGTCCCGACGCACCTGCAGGATCTCGCTTAAATCCTGCTCGGGCGCTTGATTGTTTTGCTTGTTTTCAGCCATACTATTCCCTACTTTTACAGAATTTCTACAATTTTGATCTGGATGGTGCCGCCGGGGGTTTCCACGTCCAGCACTTCCCCTGCGCTGTGACCGATGATGGCACGGCCAACGGGAGAATCATCCGAGATCTTACCCAAACGGGGATCGGCTTCGGCAGAGCCAACCAGTTGATATACTTCTTCTTCGTTAAATTCCACGTCCAGCACTTTTACCTTAGAGCCGATATGGGCTTTATCGCCGATCTGTTCTTCTTCCGAGATAATTTGCACGTCTTTGAGCATTGCTTCCAGATCGGCAATACGGGCTTCGATCTTTGCCTGTTCGTTTTTGGCTTCATCGTATTCGCTGTTTTCCGAAAGGTCGCCGAACGAACGGGCTACCTTAATTTTTTCAGAAACCTCTTTCCGTTTCACGTTGCGGAGGGTTTCCAACTCCTCTTGATATTTTGCCAGACCTTCTTTGGTAAGCATAACCTGCTTTGCTGCCATGATCTCATATCCTTTCAACAAGGGGACAAAACCCCATAATTACATAGCATATATTATACTAAAACACCCCTGAAATGTCAAGCATCAGATTCATTTTCGCCCCGTTTTTTTGCCCGTTGTATCAATTTTTTTGTTACATGCCATTTGCCGCTGTACTACCATATTGCTTCACAAGGAGGAGATTTTGCAAATGAGGGGCATAATAAAAACGAGAAGACTCCGATGAATCTTCTCGTTTATATTGTGGATCAGTCTTCTTCCAACAGTTTGGCAGGGGAAATATTTAATACCTGCGCAATCTTGAATAAGGTTTCCAGCGAAACACCCCGCACTGTGCCGGGACCTTCCACCTGACCGACGAAATTAACACTTCGGTCGATCAATTCCGCAAAGGCTTCCTGCGTGTACCCCGCTTTTCTTCGATAATAGGCAATCTTTAGTCCCATGGTAATGTATTTATCGGCAAACTCGGTGGTCATACTTTCGCCCCCCTTGTACCTTTAGTTTACAAGGGACGAGGGCGAATTATAACTTTTAACAAGTAAATAATCATTTACTTTAAGTAAATCTTGATGTATAATAAGTGATGAATCCTTTACTTGAGGTGATATAAAATGAACACCTGCTGTTTTATCGGGCACAGAACCATCCAAGAAACCGAGGAGCTGAAACAACAACTGCGGCAAGTCATAGAGCGCCTGATTACGGGCGAGGGTGTGCACACCTTTTTGTTCGGCAGCAAAAGCCGCTTCAATGATCTTTGTCTGGAAACGGTTACGGGGCTGAAACAGCAATACCCCCATATCAAACGGATCTACGTGCGGGCGGAATACCCTGTCATTGACAAAGCATACCGCTCCTATTTAATGCAGTTTTACGAAGATACCTATTACCCCGATTCTGCGGTCAACGCCGGCAGAGCGGCCTACGTGGAGCGCAATCAGGAAATGATTCAAAAAAGTCGATTCTGCGTGATTTATTGTGACGAAGCCCACACCCCTGCCCGCCGCAAAAGCGGGGCAAAGCTCGCCTTGGAGTATGCACGAAAACAGCAAAAAACAATCATACAGTTCCCCACATAATAATAATCCACCCGCATAGCGGGTGGTATTTCAGTTTCGGGCATAGCCCTAATACTACAGGCTACGCACAAGTGCGTCTTTTATTGGCCTGTCAGCCATGCATTTGTTACGAAACCCCGCTCAAGCGGGACTAGAACCAAGCCTCCCTTGTGTAAAGGGAGGTGGCACGGCTTGCCGTGACGGAGGGATTGTTAAAAGCGATAATCTACACAAAACAATCCCTCAGTCAGCTTCGCTGACAGCTCCCTTTACACAAGGGAGCCTTTGACACATGAGCATTCTACGCTGAATTTTTATTTGCTTTCTGCTCATCGGCAAAGCCTTTATGGAACCCCGCCA